>JAFAEZ010000062.1 GCA_023423775.1 Pseudomonadota bacterium | reverse complement strand
TCGATGGACATCCAGATCTCCTCGAATTTCGAGCGGCTGCTGTTCGAGGCCGGCCGGCGCGATGCGGCGGGCGTGCGCCGTCTGATGGATTCGCTGAAGCAGTCCGGGCGCTTCGTGCTGCCCGACGCGACGCTGGCCGCGATCCGCGAGGAGTTCGACGCCGGTCGCGCCGACGAGACCGAAACCGCGGCTGCGATCCGCGCCGCCTGGCGTGAGGCGGGCGAGCTGGTCGACCCCCATACGGCCGTCGCGCTTGCGGTCGCCGACCGCGATACCACCGACACCACGGTGCCGAACATCGTGCTCTCCACGGCGCATCCGGCCAAATTCCCCGACGCAGTCGAGGCGGCCTGCGGCCAGCGGCCGCAACTGCCCGCCTGGCTCGATGGATTGATGACCAAATCCGAACACATGAAGGTGATGAAGAACGATCAGGCCGAGGTCGAGCGGTTCGTGCTGTCGGTCAGCCGCGCCGCAAAGCAGGGAGTTGCCGGATGAGCGTCGAGATTTCCAAGCTTGCCTCCGGCCTGACCGTCGTCACCGACAAGATGCCCCACCTCGAGACTGCGGCGCTCGGTGTATGGGCCGGCGTCGGAGGGCGAGACGAGAAGCCCAACGAGCACGGCATCTCGCATCTTCTCGAGCACATGGCATTCAAGGGGACGACCAAGCGTTCCTCGCGCGAGATCGTCGAGGAGATCGAGGCGGTCGGCGGCGATCTCAATGCCGGCACCTCGACCGAGACCACGTCCTATTACGCGCGGGTGCTGAAGGCCGACGTGCCGCTCGCGCTCGACGTGCTCGCCGACATCCTCGCCAATCCCGCCTTCGAGCCGGACGAGCTGGAGCGCGAGAAGAACGTCATCGTGCAGGAAATCGGGGCTGCGCAGGACACGCCCGACGACGTCGTGTTCGAGCATCTCAACGAGCTCTGCTATCCAGATCAGCCGATGGGCCGCTCGCTGCTCGGCACCGCCAAGACGTTGCGCGGCTTCAACCGCGACATGCTTCGCGGTTATCTGTCGACGCATTATCGCGGGCCCGACATGGTGGTGGCCGCTGCCGGCGCGGTCGATCACAAGCAGGTTGTCGCCGAGGTCGAGAAGCGTTTTGCAAGCTTCGAGGCAACGCCGGGACCCAAGCCGCAATCCGCCCAGTTCGGCAAGGGCGGCGCCAAGGTGGTCCACCGCGAGCTCGAGCAGGCGCACCTGACGCTGGCACTCGAAGGGGTGCCGCAGACCGATCCGTCCCTGTTCTCGCTCCAGGTCTTCACCAACATTCTCGGCGGCGGGATGTCGTCGCGGTTGTTCCAGGAGGTGCGCGAGAAGCGCGGCCTCTGCTACTCCATCTACTCGTTTCACGCGCCCTACACCGACACCGGCTTCTTCGGCCTCTACACCGGCACCGATCCCGCCGACGCGCCGGAGATGATGGAGGTCGTGGTCGACATCATGAATGATTCGGTGGAGACGTTGGCCGAAGCCGAGATCGCGCGGGCCAAGGCGCAGATGAAGGCCGGCCTCCTGATGGCGCTGGAGAGCTGCTCGTCCCGTGCCGAGCAGCTCGCCCGGCATGTGCTGGCCTATGGCCGGCCGCAGACGGTGCAGGAACTGGTGGCGCGGATCGATGCCGTCAGCGTCGAATCGACCCGGGATGCGGCGCGTGCGCTGCTTTTGCGCAGCCGCCCTGCGGTAGTCGCATTGGGCAGCGGCAGGGGTCTGGACACGGCGGTGTCTTTTGCGGAAGGATTGACCCGGGCGCGCGCCAAGGCGCGGCTGCATTAGCCGCCGCGCAAGGGGCGCCGCGCCGGGAAGCATCACCATGGCCCTCTTTCGCCTGCCATCCAGTGGACCCGCCGCCCTCGCGCCGCGCGGCAACGGACTTTTGCTGCGCGCTCCGCAGATGTCGGACTTCCTGCAATGGGCCCATTTGCGGGAAGGCAGCCGCGATTACCTCACCCCCTGGGAACCGATCTGGCCGTCGGACGACCTCACCCGGTCCGGCTTCCGCCGCCGCCTGCGCCGCTACTCCGAGGACATCGCCGCGGACCGTTCCTATCCGTTTCTGATCTTTCGCGAGCTCGACGGCGCCATGGTCGGCGGCATCACGCTGGCCAATGTCCGGCGCGGCATCGTGCAGGCCGGCACCATCGGCTACTGGGTCGGGCAGCCTTACGCCCATCGCGGCTACATGACAGCTGCGTTGCGGGTGCTGCTGCCCACGCTGTTCGGGGAGCTCAACCTGCACCGCGTCGAAGCCGCCTGTATCCCCACCAATGCGCCGTCGATCCGGGTGCTGGAGAAGTGCGGCTTCTCCCGCGAGGGGCTGGCGCGCCGCTATCTCTGCATCAACGGGGTCTGGCAGGACCACCTGCTGTTCGGCCTGCTGCATGAAGACTTCCGCGGCTGAGCTGCCGTCTCCTGCGGCCAAAGTCTTGATCGTCCAGCCCCGCTTGCTGGCTTATGACTTGCTGCGGAACTTGCCTGGGATCTTGCCTTGGAACTTGCCTTGGGATCGCCGATTTTGGCGATATAACGGCGCGGGCCGGCCTGCGCTCGGCCGGAATGCTGTCATGGAGTGTGGGTGTCGATGGTGAAGGAGCTTCGGTCGTCGGGGAATGCGTTGCGGCGGGGGATGGTGGTCGCGTTGACGTTGTCGGTGGCGCTTGCGTCCGTCTCGCCGGTGGCGGCCCAGTCCTTCAGCGACCGCTTCAAGAGCCTGTTCGGCGGCAAGTCCGACGACGAGCCGGCCCAGCCCAAGCCGGCGCCCGCGCCCGGCCAGCCAGCCGACGACGATGTCGATTGCCCGCAGGTCACCGTGCGTGCCGGTGCCTCCACCTACGCGGTTGGCGCCAGCGGCAAGCCGGCCGTCGGCAATGGGATCCGCTTCCAGGCCACTATCACCAAGATGGCGCGCGAATGCGCCCGCAACGGTGGGGATATCACCGCCCGGATCGGTATCCAGGGGCGCGTCATCGCTGGCCCCGCCGGCGCACCTGCGACGGTCGAGATCCCCCTGCGCGTGGCCGTGGTGCAGGGCGGCGTCGGCGAGAAGGTGATCGCCTCGAAGGCCTACCGGACTACGGTGGCGATGTCGGAAGGCGGCAGCGTGCCCTTCACCTTCGTCGCCGAGGATCTCGCTTACCCCGTCCCCTCGGCGGCGGCCGCCGATAACTACATCTTCTATGTCGGCTTCGACCCGCAGGCGCTCTCGCCCGAGCCGAAGGGGCGGAAGAAGAAGTAGGCCGCTGGCTCAGCTGTCATGCCCGGCTCGTCCGCGGCATCTGGTACGGCGCGGCTTCTCCGTATCGCTCAGACGCTCTGGAATACCGGATCAACCGCTTTGGCGGGCGACGACACCAGATTTGTCGGCAACAAAAAAGCCGGCGCTCATCGCGCCGGCTTTTTGTTTGATGAAGGCGAATCCCTCAGTTCAGCTTCTGCCGAACCTCGTTGATGCCCTTGGCGAGCAGATCGTCGGCGACCTGGCCCTTGACCGACTGCGACAGGATCGTCGAGGCGGCCTGGACGGCGGCTTCCGCGGCTGCAGCGCGGACATCGGCCAGCGCCTGGGCCTCGGCGAGCGCGATCTTGCTCTCCGCAGTCTTGGTCCGGCGGGCGACGAAGTCTTCCATCTTCGCCTTGGCGTCGGCTGCGATGCGCTCGGCTTCGGCCTTGGCGTTGGCGATGATGTCGGCGGCCTCGCGCTCGGCAGTGGCACTGCGCGCCTTGTAGTCGGCGAGCACCTTGGCCGCCTCCTGCTTGAGGCGTGCGGCGTCGTCGAGCTCGGCCTTGATGCGGGCGGCGCGATGATCGAGCGCGGTCATCGCCGTCTTGAAGACCCCGAGATAGCCGAACACGACCATCAGGATCACGAAGGCGACGGCGACCCAAAACTCAGGTTCGAAGAACATCTCGACTAACCCTTCAAGGACGCATCGACCGCGGCATTGACCGACCCTGCGTCGGGAACGACGCCGGTGAGCTGCTGCACGATCTGGCCTGCCGCATCGGCCGCGATACCGCGGACATTGCTCATGGCGGTGGCGCGGGTCGAGGCGATCGTCTTCTCCGCCCCGGCGAGCTTGGCCGCCAGCTGTTCTTCCAGCGCCTTGCGCTCGGCATCCGCCTGCGCATTGGCCTTGTCGCGGGATTCGTTGCCGATCGCCTGTGCCCGCGTGCGCGCCGAAGCGAGCTCGCTTTCATAGGCCTTCAGCGCCGCGTCGGACTGGTCCTTCAGCTTCTGCGCTTCGGCGAGGTCGCCCTCGATTTTGTTCTGTCGCGCCTCGATCGCACCGCCGATGCGCGGCAGAGCGAGCTTGGACACGATTACGTAAAGCAGGACGAAGAAGATCGCGAGCGACACCAGCTGTGAAGCAAAGCTGCTGCTCTCGAACGGCGGAAAGCCGCCACCGTGGTGACCACCGTCAGCCCCGGTGTGAGCGCCCGCCGCCGGACCTTTTGCGCCGCCATGACTCTCAGCCATGGAGTTCTCCTGTTGCAGTCACGCGCGCCGTCCCAGGGACTGGAACGGCGCGTAAAAGGTCGTTCTCAGAGCGGAACGAACAGCAGCAGCAGCGCGATCAGCAGCGAGAAGATGCCGAGCGCTTCGGTCACGGCGAAGCCGAAGATCAGGTTGCCGAACTGGCCCTGAGCGGCCGACGGGTTGCGGACCGCTGCGGCCAGGTAGTTGCCGAAGATCACGCCCACGCCGACGCCCGCACCGCCCATGCCGATGCACGCGATACCCGCGCCGATAAGTTTAGCTGCTGCCGCTTCCATTTTTAGCTCCTTGAGAGAAACAAAGGTGAGGGTGGAAATTCCCGGGACCGCTAGTGTCCCGGATGAATGG
>JAFAEZ010000168.1 GCA_023423775.1 Pseudomonadota bacterium | reverse complement strand
GGCGACCGGCTCCGCCACCCCCGCCTTGCCTGGGCTCGCCAAAGGCGCCCGTTCGGGTTAGGCAAGCCTCACCCCGCCGGAGGGAGCGGGCCAATGGGGGCGAATGTTGCTGAACGAGACGGACGGGCTTCGCATCGCGGTCCTGCTGCCCTGCTACAATGAGGAAGCGGCCATCGCGCAGACGGTAGCGGGCTTCCGCGCCGCGCTCCCGGGTGCCGCCATCTACGTCTACGACAATAATAGCGCCGACCGCACGACCGAGGTCGCCGCGGACGCAGGCGCGATCGTCCGGTGCGAGCGCATGCAGGGCAAGGGCCATGTCGTCCGCCGCATGTTTGCCGACGTCGAGGCCGACATCTATGTCATGGCCGACGGCGATTCGACTTATGATGCGTCGGCGGCGCCGACCTTGATCGCGCGCCTGATCGACGAGCGGCTCGACATGGTCGTCGGCGCCCGCAAGTCGGAGGTCGAGGAGGCCTATCGGCGCGGCCACCGCCTCGGCAACCGGCTCTTCACCGGCCTGCTCGCGCGCCTGTTCGGCCGCAGCTTCAGCGACATCTTCTCCGGCTATCGCGTCTTTTCGCGCCGCTTCGTGAAGAGCTTCCCGGCTCTGTCCGGTGGTTTCGAGACCGAGACCGAGATTTCGGTCCACGCGCTCGAGCTGGCAATGCCGGTCGGCGAAGTCGTGACGGCCTATGGCGCGCGCCCCGAAGGCTCGGTCTCCAAGCTCTCCACCTATCGCGACGGCTGGCGGATCATGAAGACGATCCTGCATCTGTTCCGGATCGAGCGGCCGGTTCTGTTCTACGGCGGCATCGCGGCCTTCCTGGCGGCGCTGGCAGTGGTGCTCGCCGTGCCGCTGGCGATCACTTATGCCGAGACCGGGCTGGTGCCCCGCCTCCCGACCGCGCTCCTGGCGACCGGCCTCATCATCGTGGCGGCGTTGAGCTTCATCGCCGGCCTTATCCTCGACACCGTCGTGCGCGGCCGTCGGGAGGTTCGGCGGCTCCATTATCTCAGCCTTCCCGCCGTCGGTGAATGAGGGGCAAGGGGTGCGAAGCCTCCGCGTCCTGACCGTGATTGTCGCCCTCCTGATCGCGCTCGGCGAGGTCGCGCGCTGGTGGGGGCAGGCGCGGCTGGTGCCGCTGGCCTTTGACGAGCTGGTCGTCGCCGCGGCGATGCTGGGGGCGGCAGCGATCGCGCCGCGGGCCGGGACGGCGCCGCTGGCGGCCGCCTGGGGCCTCTTCTGTGGCCTGACGCTCGGCCTGCTGATGCCGACCCTCGATCACCTCCTTCACGGCCCGCCCAAGGCCAGCGCGGGCTTCTACGCAGGCGTGCTGGCGGCGATGCTGGCGGTGGGCATGTGGGCCGCCGTTCGCGCGCTTCTTCTCGGCCGGCAGGCGCTTCCGCCGCGCGATTGATCACCGGCGGGCCAGTCGCCTGCCGGTGTCACGTACATGCAACACACGTTGCCCAAATAGTACGGTCCCGTCCCGATAAGTTGATTTCGCCTCGTCGGCTCGCCCGTCCCGTGTTTTACTTGCGTAAGCCGGAGATGCGGCGGGTTTGCGTCAGCGAAAACGACATCGAACGGGGAGGTGACCATGCTGCGTCGGAAGAGCAACTTTCGTTTGGGGTGTGCGGGTGTGGCGCTGGCAGCGGGGCTGCTTGGAACAACAGCGCCGGCTTCGGCCCAGTCGACCGTTCCCGATCAGCCGCCGACCACCGGCGCCGGTCCCGGCGCTCAGCAGCAGGATAGCGGCCCGATCGTCATCACCGGCTCGCGCATCCGCCGCGACCCGCTCGACCAGCCGGCCCCGGTCGTGTTCGTCGACCGCGCCGATATCGACCGCACCGGCCTCGTCTCGGCCGCCGAGGTGTTGCAGCGCATTCCGAGCTCCGGCGGCGCGCTCAACAGCAAGTTCAACAATAGCGGCAATTTCGGCAACCCGCCCGACGGCGGCGGCGTCGGCGCCGGCGCAGCCGAGGTCGACCTCCGCTATCTCGGCTCGAAACGCGTGCTGGTGCTGGTCGACGGCCTGCGGTTCGTCAACGCTTCGTCGGCCAGCGGCGTGCCCGGCTCGACGGATCTCAACTCGATCCCTGAATCGATGATCGAGCGGATCGAGGTGCTGCAGGACGGCGCGTCCTCGATCTACGGCTCGGACGCGATCGCGGGCGTCGTCAACATCATCACCAAGCGCGGCCAGGACGGCTTCCGCGCCTCGGCCCAATATGGCCAATATATCAGCGAAGGCGACGGCGAGACCCAGAATTACCAGCTGAGCTGGGGCAATGGCGACAGCGGCCCGACCCAGATCGTCATCGGCGGCAATTATGTGAAGCAGGAAGGGGTTAGCGCGGCCGACCGCGACATCTCGCTGTTCCCGACTCCCGGCGCGACGTCGTGCCTGGCGGGCGGGTGCAGTTCGTTCACGCCGCTCGGCCGCTTCATCGTGCTCGGCGAAAATCTGACGCTCAAGGGCCCGGTAAGCGGCCGCCCGCGCTTTGATCCGGCCGATCCCACCGGTCCCAACAGCGACTTCAAGGCGTTCGGGGACGCCGACCGCTTCAACTTCGCACCGTTCAACTTCATCCAGGTGCCGATCGAGCGGTACGGCGGGTTCGTCACGCTGACCCAGGAACTGAGCCCGGTCACGACCTTCACGTTGAAGGGCATCTACAACCGCCGCAACTCCAGCAACCAGGCGGCGCCGCTGCCGCTGGGTATCGGCCCGGCGGTGGGCAACGGCAATCTGCTCGATTTCGTCACCGTCGACGCGACCAATCCGTTCAATCCGTTCGGCGAGACCCTGGTCGCGGGCGTAAACTATGACGGGATCTTCCGCCGCCTCATCGAGGGAGGCCCGCGCCGTTATGACCAGAAGGTCGAGACCTATTACGCCACGGCGACGCTCGATGGCTCGTTCAACGTCCACGAGGACACGCTCTATTGGGACGTCAACGCCGTCTGGGGCGAGAACAAGGCCCACCAGACCGTGTTCGGCAACGTCAATGCCGATCGCGTGCGCCGTGCGCTCGGGCCGGTCGCGGCATGCACCGGCGCCACAGACGGTTGTGTGCCGCTGAACCTGTTCGGCGGTGTCGGCTCGATCACGCCGGAAATGTACGATTATATCGCCTTCATCCAGCGCGACCGCAGCAAGCAGCGGCTGTGGGACTTCAGCGCCAACATTTCGGGGTCTTTGTTCAGCCTGCCGGCGGGACCGCTCGGCATCGCGCTCGGCTACGAGCATCGCGCGGTGAAGGGCTCGTTCGATCCCGATCCGATCATCGTCCAGGGCTTCGGCTCCGACATTCCGGCGCTGCCCACCAGCGGTTCGATCAATTCGGACGAGATTTACGGCGAGCTCAGCATTCCCCTGCTCAAGGACATGACCTTCTTCGATCAGCTCGACGTCCAGCTTGCCGCGCGCTTCTCCGATTATTCGACATCGGGATCGAACGCGACGTTCAAGGCGAGCGTCAACTGGAAGCCGATCGAGGACCTGCTGTTCCGCGGCAGCTGGGCGGAGGGCTTCCGCGCGCCGAGCATCGGCGAATTGTTCGGCACGCCGTCGCGCTTCGACCAGGAGGTCGCCGACCCGTGCGCCACGAGCACGACCACGGGCCAGAACTTCAACAACAACGCCACGGTGCGGAGCAACTGCATCCTGCAGGGCGTGCCGGCCGGCGGCGCCACCCAGCCCAATCCGCAAATCTCGGTGGTGACGGGCGGCAACGAGGAACTGGAGGCGGAGACGTCGGAAAGCTGGGTGTTCGGCGCGGTCTACAGCCCGTCCTTCATCCCGCGCCTGTCGCTCGAGGCCAATTATTTCGACATCACGGTCGATGGTGCCATCCAGGCTATCGCGGCGGGGACCCTGCTGAACCGCTGCGCGCTCACCAACGATCCGCTGAGCTGCGCGGCGATCAGCCGGACCGGCTCCGGCTCGGTGTCGCAGATCAGCGGTCTCCTCCAGAATATCGCCGGGATCGAGACCAACGGCCTCGACGTGACACTGAACTACCGCACGCCGGAGACGAGTGCGGGCACGTTCGGCCTGTTCTGGACCAACACCTTCCTCTTCAACTACACGGTAATCGTCCCCTCGACCGAGGGCGTGACCGAGATCGAGCGCGAAGGCACCGAGCAGGGCAGCCCCGACCAGGCCTTTCCGAAATATAAGGCGACCGGCATCCTCGACTGGACGCTCGGCGATTTCGGCGCCTCGCTCACCGGCCGCTACATCAGCAGCGTCAAGGAAAGCGAGGCCGACGACAACAAGCTTGGCAGCCGCTTCTACACCGACATCCAACTGCGCTGGACCCCCGGCTTTTGGGACGAGCGCTTCGGCATTGCGGTCGGCGTCAACAATCTGTTCGACAAGGATCCGCCGCCTTGCATCAGCTGCGGCCTCAACAATATGGACCCCACCACCTATGACGTGCCCGGCCAGTTCGGCTATGTCCGCGTCTCGGTGAAGATGTAGGCGGGAGCAAGGGGAGGGCCCCTGCGGCCCTCCGCCTCTCGGGAAGGCGGCGTTCGGGTGCTCAAGGCGGTGCAGCAGGCCCTCCATTGGGGCGTCCGCTGGCTGCACCGCGGCCGGCGCCTGGTCTGGTCGGTCACCAGGCCGGAAACGGCGGGCGTGCATGCCGTCGCGCTCACTCCAGCCGGAAACGTGGTGCTCGTGACCTTGAGTTATGCTCGAGGCTGGCGGCTACCCGGCGGTGGGCTCAAGCGCAGCGAGGATCCGCGCGAGGCGGTGCTGCGGGAGCTCCGCGAGGAGATCGGGCTGACGGCCCATGGCGCGGTCGAGCTGGTCACGGCCTTCGAGCATTATCCCGATTTCAGGAAGGACCGGTCGTCCTTGTTCGTGGTCCGCGACGTCGAATATGCGCCGCGCTGGTCGCTCGAAGTCGCAGAGGTGGGCGAATTCCCGCTCGCCGAACTGCCGCAAGATCTGTCGCGGGTTACCCGCCGCCTGCTCCGCGAGGCTTCGCCTCTTTTGTGAGGGGGCCGCCGAGGCGCTAAATCCCAGGCGGCCCGCGCTCCTTACTGCTCGGTCTGCGGCTGCGCCGGAGCCGGAGCCTCCGTCGCCGGCGTCGTCGCCGGGCCAGTGAATTTTACTGCGGTGCCGGTGGCATTGGTCTTGCCCCAGCTGAATGCCGAGACATGGGAATCGCCATATTTGGCGTTGATCACGGCGTCGGCGTCGAGCTTTTCGGCGCGTTCCCAGAGCTCGCGATAGATCTTTTCCTGCGAGGCTTCCTTGCTGAACACGGTCGCCTTGCGAACGCCGGCTTTGACCTCGCCGACGACGGTGTAGGGACGGTCGGTGATGTCGTACGGGAAGACGGGAACGCCGACATCCTCGTTGACGATCACGAAGGTCTTGGCGGGCTTGTCCTTGGCAACGGCGGTCGACGCGGCGCTCGTCGTCAGAATGGCGGCCAGGATTACCGAATGAATGATTTTCATATACCCCCTTATGGGCCGGCGCACTAGGCCGGCCGCCGCCATTTATTGAACGAAGTTTTCAGCCTGCGCAATGACTTGCGGCGAAGCCCTGAAAGATGCACTTTGCTATTTTCCGGGGGAGGGGAACATGATCCTGCTATATTTGGCGGCCGTCCAGGCGGTCGTTTCCGATGGGCTGCCGGTGGCGGCGGTCGATCCCGCTGCGCCCACCGCCAGCGTGGTCGCCGGGGCGCCCCCGCCCCCCCCGCCCCCCCCCGGGACGCCCCCCCCCCA
>JAFAEZ010000106.1 GCA_023423775.1 Pseudomonadota bacterium | reverse complement strand
GGGGCCGGGCCCCCGGCCCAACCGGGGGAAACCCCACTTATTCGAACTCGAGGATCACCGCGTCGACGGCCAGGCTGTCGCCGGGCTTGGCGGCTACCTTGGCGACGATGCCGGCTTTCTCGGCGCGCAGGATATTCTCCATCTTCATCGCCTCGACCACCGCAAGCGGCTGGCCCGCCTCGACGCGGTCGCCCTCGGCAACGTGCAGCGCGGTCAGCAGCCCCGGCATCGGGCAGAGCAGATACTTGGAGAGGTCCGGCGGCGTCTTCTCGATCATGTAGCCCGCGAGCTTCGCCGTGCGCGGATTGAGCACACGTACGGCGTGGCGGGCGCCGCGGGTCGTGAACAGCCAGGAAGAGCCCTTGCGCTCGATCTTGACCGCCAGCGGCTCGCCGTCGATCAGCGCCTCGACCAATGTCTGGCCCGGCGTATAGCCGATGTCGACGGTGAGCGGGGTTCCGGCGACCGTGACGCTTTCGCCGTTCACCGAGACTTCGAAATCCTCCCCATCGATGCGCGCCACCCATGAAGTCGAGGCGGACAGCGGCTCGCCGAGCTGGCCGTCGATGTGGCGCGCGCGTTCGGTCTCGGCGGTAGCGATCAGAGCGCCGAGCGCGGCGAGCTTGCGCTTCAGCGCGCCGTCGGCCGGGGCGCCGGCAAAGCCCTCGGGATATTCCTCAGCGATGAAACCGGTCGTGATGTTGCCGGAGCGGAAGCGCGGGTGCTGCATCAGCGCCGACAGGAAGTCGATATTGTGGCCGATGCCGTCGATCGCGAACGCGTCGAGCGCCGCGATCTGGCGGTCGATCGCCTGCTCGCGCGTGTCGCCATAGGTGACGAGCTTGGCGATCATCGGGTCGTAGAACATGCTGACCTCGCCGCCCTCGACGACGCCGTCATCGACGCGCACGCCTTCGCCTTCCTGCGGCGGGCGATAGCGGACGAGGCGCCCGGTCGACGGCAGGAAGCCGCGATACGGATCTTCGGCATAGACGCGGTTCTCGATCGCCCAGCCGGTGAGCTTCACGTCGTCCTGGGTGAAGGCGAGCTTCTCGCCGGCGGCGACGCGGATCATCTGCTCGACAAGGTCGAGGCCGGTCACTTCCTCGGTGACAGGATGCTCGACCTGGAGACGGGTGTTCATCTCGAGGAAGTAGAAGCTCTCGCCAGTCGTGTCGGCGCCCGAGACGATCAGCTCGACCGTGCCGGCGCTATAATAGCCGACGGCGCGAGCGAGGGCGACGGCCTGCTCGCCCATCGCCTTGCGCATCGCTGGCGTGACGAACGGGGAGGGCGCCTCCTCGACCACCTTCTGGTGGCGGCGCTGCACCGAACATTCGCGCTCGCCGAGATAGAGGATGTTGCCGTGCTGGTCGCCGAGTACCTGGATCTCGATATGGCGCGGGCTCTCGATGAACTTCTCGATGAACACGCGGTCGTCGCCGAACGAGGCGAGGCCCTCGCGCTTGGTGGCCTCGAAGCCCTCGCGCACGTTCTGCTCGGACCAGGCGAGGCGCATGCCCTTGCCGCCGCCGCCGGCGGACGCCTTCATCATCACCGGATAGCCGATTTCCGAAGCAATCCTCACCGCTTCGTCGGTATCGGCGATCTCTCCGAGATAGCCGGGGACGACATTGACGCCGGCTTGCTTGGCCAGCTTCTTCGACTCGATCTTGTCTCCCATCGCGGCGATCGCATTGGCCGGCGGGCCGATGAAGGCGATGCCGGCCTCGGCAAGCGCCTGCGCGAAGCTGGTCCGCTCGGACAGAAACCCGTAGCCGGGATGCACGGCCTCGGCGCCGGTCGCCTTGCACGCCGCAATGATCTTGTCGGCGACCAGATAGGATTCGGCGGCTGGCGGCGGGCCGATATGGACAGCCTCATCGGCCATGCGCACGTGAGGAGCGCGGGCGTCCGCATCCGAATAGACCGCGACCGTCGCGATGCCCATTTTCTTCGCCGTGCGGATGACGCGGCAGGCGATCTCGCCGCGGTTGGCGATCAGGATTTTTTTGAACATGCGATAACAAATCCGCTTCTGGGGTCGTGGTCGACCGAGGTCGGGAAGAGGTACTGAAGCGCCTCCGGCGACACGTCGTGATAGATGGTGGCGTGGGTCGAGCGCGGCCGCGGCGCGTAGCAATATTGGCCCGCCGCCGCCGGGTTGGCAGCCAGAGCGTCGAGCAGCCGGTCGACGCCGGCCTGCATCTCCGCGCCTTCGTCGCCGATCGTCAGGAAAAGGCGCGTGTCGGCTTTCTTGCGGCCCTTGAGCAGCTCCGCCGCTTCGTGGGTCAGGCGCTGCTGGTCCCACCAGAGGCTCGGGCTCACCGCGGCATAGCGATCGAACAAAGAGGGCTCGCGCAGGAAAGTCTCGACGATGAAGAGGCCAGCCAGCGATTCTCCGATCACCGCATCCTCGCCGCTCGTGCGATAGGTCTTCTCGATGAGCGGCTTGACCTCGTCGCGGATGTAGTTGCGGAACCCGGCCGAAAAGCCCGCCGTCGGGTAGTCGGCAAGGAGCTTCACGTCCTGGGTCGGGCCGATTAGTTCGCGGCGCCGGTCTTTAGTCTCGATGCCGACGACGATCACCGGCTCCGAACGCGCCCAGATGCCGCCGAGCTGACTGGTGCCGGCGATGTGCAGGAAGTCCTGCTCCAACCCGCCGTCGATCAGATAGAGGACCGGGAATTTCTTCGCCGAGGTCGCGTAGCCGGTCGGCAAATAGATGTTGACGATGCGCTCGTCGCCCATGTGCCGGGACGCGATCCGATGGGTCTCGCCGATCGTGATCGGCGTCGGCTGCGAGGCCGGCGCCTGGGCCAGGACCGGCGCGGCCAGCGTCACCGCCAGGGCGCAGAGCAAGCGGGCGATCACTCGGCGGCCACCCGTGCCGGCTCTTCGCTGGTCATCGGCTGGAGGCCGAGCTTGGCGAACAGGGTGGCGTCAGCGCCTGCGCCGGCATTACCGGTGGTGAGCAACTTGTCGCCGGTGAAGATCGAATTGGCGCCGGCCAGGAAGCACAAGGCCTGGGTGCTCTCGCTCATGCTCTCGCGGCCCGCCGACAGACGCACCATCGAGCGCGGCATGGTAATGCGCGCCACCGCGACGGTACGGACGAACTCGATATCGTCGATCTTGGTCTCGCGCTGGGCGAGCAGGCGATCGCCAAGGCTGGTACCCTTCACTGGCACCAGCGCGTTGATCGGCACGCTCTCGGGATGGGCGGGGAGGGTGGCGAGGGTGTGGACGAAGCCGACCCGGTCCGCGCGCGTCTCGCCCATGCCCACTATCCCGCCCGAACAGACCGACATGCCCGCCGCGCGGACGCGATCCAGCGTGTCGAGCCGCTCCTGATAGGTGCGGGTGGTGATGACCTCGCCATAATATTCGGGCGAGGTGTCGACATTGTGGTTGTAATAATCGAGCCCGGCATGGGCGAGGCGTCCGGCCTGCTCGTCGCTCAGCATGCCGAGCGTCATGCAGGTCTCGAGGCCCATGGCTTTGACGCCCGCGACCATCGCGACGATTATGTCCATGTCGCGATCCTTGGGCTCGCGCCAGGCGGCGCCCATACAGAAGCGGCCGGAGCCGGCTTCCTTGGCCTCGCGCGCGGCGGCGAGGACCTTCTCGACCTCCATCAGTTTCTCGGCCTTGAGGCCGGACTGCGCGAAGGCCGACTGGCTGCAGTAGCCGCAATCCTCGGCGCAGCCGCCTGTCTTGATGCTCAGCAGGGTCGAAAGCTGGATCTCGTTATGGGCATGCCATTCGCGATGCACGCCCTGCGCCTCGAAGACGAGGTCCATGAACGGCAGGTCGAAGAGGCCGGCGATCTCCTCGCGCGTCCAGTCGGTACGGATCATTCGGCGGCTTCCTCCAGCGGGGGGAGATTGTGGCCGAGCAGCTTCAGCACTTCGCCGGCGGCTTCGACAAGGTTGGTGCCGGGGCCGAAGATGGCCTGCACGCCCGCCGCGCGCAGCATCTCGTAATCCTGGCTGGGGATAACGCCGCCGACGACGACTTTAATGTCGGGGCGGCCGAGATCTTTGAGGTGCCCGATCAGTTCGGGCACCAAAGTCTTGTGGCCAGCGGCGAGGCTCGAGGCGCCGATCACGTCGACGTCCTTCTCGACCGCGAGTCGGGCGCTTTCCTCGGGGGTCTGGAAGAGCGGGCCGGGAACGACCTCGAAGCCGAGATCTGCGAAGGCCGAGGCGACGAGGTTGGCACCGCGGTCGTGGCCGTCCTGGCCCATCTTGGCGACCAGCATGCGCGGCTTGCGCCCCAAACGGCGACCGACCGCCTCGACGCCCTGGCCGGCCTGCAGCCAGCGCGGGTCGCCTGCATAGGCGCCGCCATAGACGCCGCTGACCGGTTCGGGGACCGTGTCGTAGCGGCCGAACACATCTTCCATCGCCGCCGAAATCTCGCCCAGCGTCGCCCGCGCCCGCGCCGCCTCGACCGCGAGGCCCAGCAGATTGTCCTGACCGCGGGCGCCTTCGCGCAGCGCGTCGAGCGCTGCTTGGCAGCGGGCCTGGTCGCGGCCGGCCTTGACCGTCTCGATGCGGCGGATTTGCGCGTCGCGCACCGCCGCATTGTCGATGTCGAGGATGTCGAGCTCGTCCTCGCCCTCGATCCGGTAGCGGTTGACGCCGACGATCACGTCCTCGCCCTTGTCGACGCGCGCCGCGCGCGCCGCAGACGCTTCCTCGATCATCGCCTTGGGCCAGCCGGCCGCGACCGCCTTGGCCATGCCGCCCTCGGCGTCGATGCGCTCGATGATCTCCCAGGCCTTGTCGTAAAGCTCCTGGGTCAGCGCTTCGACATAATATGAGCCGCCGAGCGGATCGACGACATTGGTGATGCCGGTTTCTTCCTGCAGCACGATCTGGGTGGTGCGGGCGATGCGGGCCGAGAAATCGGTCGGCAGCGCGATCGCCTCGTCGAGCGCATTGGTGTGAAGCGACTGTGTTCCGCCCAGCGCCGCGGCCATCGCCTCGACCGTGGTGCGGATCACATTGTTGTACGGGTCCTGCTCGGTCAGCGACACGCCCGACGTCTGGCAATGGGTGCGCAGCATCTTCGAGCGCTCGTCCTTGGCGCCGAGATCGGTCATCACCCGGTGCCAGAGCTTGCGCGCCGCGCGCAGCTTGGCGACTTCCATGAAGAAGTTCATGCCGATCGCGAAGAAGAAGGAGAGGCGGCCGGCGAACGCGTCGAGATCGAGGCCGGTCGCCATCGCCGCCTTGGCATATTCGCGCCCGTCGGCGATTGTGAAGGCGAGCTCCTGGAGCTGCGTCGCCCCGGCTTCCTGCATGTGGTAACCGGAGATGGAGATCGAGTTGAACTTCGGCATGTGGCGCGAGGTGTAGCCGATGATGTCCGACACGATCCGCATCGAATGGTCCGGCGGATAGATATAGGTGTTGCGGACCATGAACTCCTTGAGGATGTCATTCTGGATGGTCCCGTCGAGCTGCTCCTGCGCGACGCCCTGTTCCTCCGCCGCGACGATGTAGAAAGCGAGGATTGGGATCACCGCGCCGTTCATCGTCATTGACACGCTCATCTTGTCGAGCGGGATGCCGTCGAACAGAATTTTCATGTCGTCGATCGTGTCGATCGCCACCCCCGCCTTGCCGACGTCGCCAGTGACGCGGGGGTGGTCCGAGTCATAGCCGCGGTGCGTCGCCAGGTCGAAGGCGACCGAAAGGCCCTTCTGCCCGGCGGCGAGGTTGCGCCGGTAGAAGGCGTTGGACGCCTCGGCGGTCGAGAATCCGGCATATTGGCGGATCGTCCAGGGACGCCCGGCATACATCGATGCGCGCACGCCGCGCGTGAACGGGGCGAAGCCGGGAAGGCCCGGGTCGATGCCCTCGACATCCTCCGCCGTGTAGAGCGGCTTGACGGCGATGCCTTCGGGCGTGTGCCACGTCAGGTCGCGGCCCTTCACCTCCTTGGCGGCAAGCGCTTCCCATTCGGCGCGGGTCAGTTTCGGCTCAGTGGTCACCCTTGGGTGTCTCCATAATCTCGGTCAGCACGCCGCCCATGTCCTTGGGGTGGACGAAGAAGATCAAGGTGCCGTGGGCGCCGATGCGCGGCTCGCCGAGTACCTTGGCGCCCTTGGCCTCGAACCAGGCCTTGGCTTCCATGATGTCAGGCACCTCGTAGCACAGATGGTGCTGCCCGCCGGCCGGGTTCTTGGCGAGGAAGCCGTGGATGGGCGAGGTCTCGCCCAGCGGCTCGATCAGCTCGATCTGGGTGTTGGGCGTGTCGACGAAGCACACCTTCACGCCTTGCGCGGGCAGGTCGAACGGCGCGTGGACCTTGGTCGCACCCATCACGTCGCGATAGAAAGCGATGCTCTTCTCGATCGACGGGGTGGCGACGCCGACATGATTGAGGCGGCCGAGTTTCATGCTCTCACCTCGCCGGCTTTAGAGCGGAATATTGTCATGCTTCTTCCACGGATTTTCGAGCTGCTTGTCGCGCAGCTTGCGGAGGCCGAGCGCGATGCGGCGGCGCGTCGAGTGGGGCATGATCACCTCGTCGATGAAGCCCTTGGACGCGGCCACGAACGGGTTTGCGAAACGCTCTTCATATTCCTTGGTGCGGGCCGCGATCTTTTCGGGATCGCCGATATCCTTGCGGAAGATGATCTCGACCGCGCCCTTGGCGCCCATCACCGCAATCTCGGCCGAGGGCCAGGCGTAGTTGAGGTCGCCGCGCAGATGCTTGCTCGCCATCACGTCATAGGCGCCGCCATAGGCCTTGCGCGTGATGACGGTGATCTTGGGAACGGTGGCCTCGGCGTAGGCGAACAGCAATTTGGCGCCATGCTTGATGATGCCGTCATGCTCCTGGGCGACGCCGGGCAGGAAGCCGGGCACGTCGACGAATGTGATGATCGGGATGTCGAAGGCGTCGCAGAAGCGGACGAAGCGGGCCGCCTTCTTCGACGATTTGATGTCGAGCACGCCGGCCAGCACCATCGGCTGGTTGGCGACGACGCCGACGGTGCGCCCCTCGATGCGGCCGAATCCGGTGATGATGTTGCCGGCGTGGGTCGGCTGCACCTCGAAGAAGTCGCCTTCGTCGAGCGTCTTCCGGATGAGCTCGTGCATGTCGTACGGCTTGTTGGCGCTGTCGGGGATCAAGGTGTCGAGGCTGTCCTCGATCCGGTCCCAGGGATCGGTCGTCGGCCGCTGCGGCAGCGGATGGCGGTTGGACAGCGGCAGGAAGTCGAAGAAGTCGCGGGTCGCGAGCAGGGCTTCGATGTCGTTGTCGAACGCGACGTCGGCCACGCCCGATTTGGTCGTGTGGGTGACGGCGCCGCCCAGTTCCTCCTGGGTCACGACCTCGTTGGTGACAGTCTTCACAACGTCGGGGCCGGTGACGAACATGTAGCTCGAATCCTTCACCATGAAGATGAAGTCGGTCATCGCCGGGCTGTAGACTGCGCCGCCCGCGCACGGGCCCATGATCAGGCTCAGCTGCGGGACCACGCCCGAGGCCAGCACGTTGCGCTGGAACACCTCGGCATAGCCGCCCA
The DNA here is from genome assembly GCA_023423775.1 of Pseudomonadota bacterium. Lineage (GTDB taxonomy): Bacteria > Pseudomonadota > Alphaproteobacteria > Sphingomonadales > Sphingomonadaceae > Allosphingosinicella. Next base: position 21,250 of record JAFAEZ010000106.1, on the reverse strand, counting down.
GGGACGCGACGCCTTCCTGGATGCGGGCGCCGCCGCTGTCGTTGAGCCCAATGACGGGCGCGCCGACCTTCATCGCCATGTCCATCACCTTGCAGATCTTCTGCGCGTGGCGCTCCGACAGTGAGCCGCCGAACACGGTGAAATCCTGCGCGAAGACATAGACCAGGCGGCCGTTGATCGTGCCCGAGCCGGTGACGACGCCGTCGCCGGGGAATTTCTGGCTCTCCATGCCGAAGTCGGCGCAATTGTGCTCGACGAACATGTCATATTCTTCGAAGCTGCCTTCATCGAGCAGCACGTCGAGCCGCTCGCGCGCGGTCAGCCGCCCCTTGGCGTGCTGCGCCTCGATGCGCTTCTCGCCGCCGCCGAGCCGCGCCTGGGCGCGGCGTGCTTCGAGTGTTTCCAGATTGGCCGACATGCTCGCCTCAAGACAGTTTCGCAGATTGTGCCCTTCCAGCCTTGCCGCGCGAGCGCAAATGTAAACTTGCGAAAATGTGTATAGGGACTTTGCAAAGGAGTCGCTCATGACGGACGCAACCGCCCGCCGCATCTTCGTCGGAACCCGCGCCCGCGCGCTGCGCGTGCGGCTCGGGCTGAGCCAGGCGGCGATGGCCGCGCGGGTCGGAATATCGGTCAGCTATCTGTCCCAGCTCGAGAGCGACGACCGGCCGATGACCGAAGCGGTGCTGATGGCCTTTGCCCGCGCCTTTCCCGCCGATTGGGCGGAGATCCATGCCGATGAGGATATCGCTTTGCTGGCCCAGGCCACGGAGGCGGCGCTCGATCCGACGGTCGGCGCGCCGCCGCTCCCCGAGGAGGCGTTGCGCCGGGCGGTCAAGCGCCAGCCCCTGCTGGCCGAGCGGCTGGTCGCGGTCCATGCCGCCTACCGGCGGTCGCAGAACCAGTTGCGGACCCTCGACGACGCCTTCGAGCGCGGTCCCTCCGGTGGCGTCCCGCTGCCCTGGGACGAGGTGCGCGACTGGTTTCACAACGAGGGCAATTATGTCGATACGATCGACCGGGCGGCGGAGATTGCCGCCGCTGGGATGGATAAGGAGTCGGGACCACTTGGCACCGGTATAGAGAAGCTGTTGCGCGAGCGGCACGGCGTCACCATCCGGCGCTCCGCCGAAGGGTGGGGGTCGGCCCTGCGCCGCTTCGATCCGGACCTGCGCGTGCTCGACATCGATCGCTCCTTGCCGCCGGAGAGCGACGCTTTCCTGCTCGCCCACCAGTTCATGCGGCTGGAGCTTGCCGATACCATCGCGGCGGTGGTGCAGGCGGCGCCGCTGCGGTCCGAGGAGGCGTTCCAATTGCTATCGGTGGGGCTCGCCAATTATGCGGCCGGCGCCTTCCTGATGCCCTATGCCGCCTTCCGGGCCGAGGCGCGGCGGACGCGGCACGATATCGACGCCCTACGCCAGCGCTTCGGCGTCAGCTTCGAGCAGGCCTGTCACCGCCTCTCGACGCTCCAGCGACCCGGTGCGGCCGGCATCCCCTTCTATTTCTGCCGCGTCGACATGGCGGGGAACATCACCAAGCGCCATTCGGCGACCCGGCTCCAGTTCGCCCGCTTCGGCGGCGCCTGCCCTCTGTGGATGGTGCATGAGGCGGTCGCGATTCCCGACCGGATCCTGGTCCAGCTCGCCGAGACGCCGGACGGGGTGCGCTACGTCTCGATGGCGAAGGGGCTGGTGAAGCCGTCGGGCAGCTACGCGCGGCCGAGCCGTCGCTACGCCGTCGCGCTAGGCTGCGAGGTCACCCACGCCGCCGACTTCATCTACAGCGACCAGCTGGATCTCCGCGGCGCAACCAGCGCGACCCCGATCGGAGTCTCCTGCCGCATCTGTCCGCGCGAGAATTGCGACCAGCGCGCCTTCCCGCCGGCGGGAAGGGCGATCCGGGTCGACCCCAATTACCGGGCGGTAGTGCCGTACAGCTTCGGCTAGCCGGCGCTGCTTACTCCGCGAGCGCGCTTTCCTGCGGCGCGTGGAGGCGCAGGCGATTGACGCGGCGGCTGTCGCTGTCGGTCACTTCGAGCCGCCAGCCGCTCGGATGCTGCACGATCTCGCCGAGCTGCGGCACGTGCCCGGCGAGCACCGAGGCAAGGCCGCCCAACGTGTCGACATCTTCCTCTACCTGGGCAAGGCGCGCGTCGATCATCTCGGCCACGTCCTCCAGTTCGGCGCGGGCGTCGGCGTCCCAAAGCCCGTCCTCGAGCGGGATCAGCATGCCAGGCACTTCTTCGTCATGCTCGTCCTCGATCTCGCCGACGATCTCCTCGACGACGTCCTCGATGGTGACGAGACCCTCGGTCCCGCCGAATTCATCGACGACGATGGCAAGGTGCACCCGTTGGGCGCGCATCCGCGCCAGCAGGTCGAGCACGCCCATCGATTCCGGCACGAACAGAGGCGTGCGGATCAGGCCCGCGATCGTGGCCGGCGGCTCCCCGGTCGCGACATGGACCGTGAACACGTCCTTGATGTGGACCATGCCCACGACGCTATCCAGGCTCTCGCGATAGACAGGCAGGCGGCTGTGGCCGGCCTCGGCGAAGGCGGCGACCAGCTCGTCGAAGCTCACCGTGTCCGGAACGGCGATCATGTCGCCGCGTGTGACGGCGATGTCGCCGACCGTGCTCTCGCCGAAATGGAGGAGGTTGCGCAGCATCTGCCGCTCGACGTTCGAAAGGTCGCCGACGCGGGGCACCTCGCCCTCGTGATTCTCGATCGCCTCCTCGATCTGATCGCGGAGAGTCGCCTCTCCCTCCTCGCCGAAGATCATGGTCCGAAGACCCTGCCAGAATGTGCGCCCGTTCTGCTGGGCGCTGCTACTGCTGTCGTCGTCAGGCATCGAGTTGGGCTTGCACCTCTGTCACTGCGTAGGGATCGGATATGCCGATGGCGGCGAGGGCGTGGCGCTCGACCGCTTCCATCGCCTCGGCATCTTCATCGCTTGTCTCATGGTCGTAACCGAGCAGGTGGAGCATGCCGTGCACGACCAGATGGGTTGCATGGGTCTCGGTCGCGATGCCCTTCTCGGACGCCTCGCGCGTGCAGACGCCATGGGCCAGCACGATGTCGCCGAGCAGCACCTCGCCGGCATCGGCCGTCGCGATCGAATCGAGCAAATCGCCCTCGATCATCGGGAATGAGAGGACGTTGGTCGGTTTGTCTTTGGCGCGGTAGGCCGCATTGAGGGCCTGCACCTCATCGTCGTTGGTGAACTTGATCGAGACCTCGACCGAAAGGTCGCTGTTGATCAGCCGCGCGTGGCTGCTGCTCGAAACCGCGGTGAGGACCGCGCGCTCGGCAAGCTCTTCCCAGTCGATACGACTGTCCCATTCCTCCCCGGCATCGGCTTCGACGAGGATCATTCGAGCGGCCCTTCATAGGCATCGACGATCTTGCCGACGAGCGGATGGCGGACGACGTCGCCGGCGCCGAAGCGGACGGTCGCGATCTTGGGAATCCCTTCGAGCTTGGACACCGCGTCGGCGAGGCCCGACTGGCCGGGATTGGGCAGGTCGACCTGCTTCGGGTCGCCGCAGATGACCATGCGGCTGCGCATGCCGAAGCGGGTCAGGAACATCTTCATCTGCGCAGGCGTGGTGTTCTGCGCCTCGTCGAGGATGATAAAGGCGTCGGAAAGGGTGCGGCCGCGCATGAAGGCGATCGGCGCGATCTCGATCTCGCCGCTAGCGATCCGGCGCTCGACCTGCTCGGTGGGCAGCATGTCGTAAAGGGCGTCGTAGAGCGGGCGGAGATAGGGATCGACCTTCTCCTTCATATCGCCGGGCAGGAAGCCCAGCCGCTCACCCGCCTCGACCGCCGGGCGCGACAGGATGAGCCGGTCGACCGAGCCGCCGATCAGTTGCTGGACCGCCTGGGCGACCGCGAGATAGGTCTTGCCGGTGCCTGCCGGCCCGAGCGCAAAGATCATGTCGTCGCGGTTCAGCGCTTCCATGTAGACCGCCTGGGTCTTGGAGCGCGGCACGATCGTCTTCTTGCGGGTCCGGATCATCACCTTGGGTGGCTCGGCCGCATCCGGAGCAATGATCCCTTCCAGCGTCGGCTGGCCCGTCATGGCGATCACGGCGTCGACCATGCCCGCGTCGATGTCCTGGCCCTCGTCGAGGCGGTTGTAGAGCCCGTTCAGAACGTCGCGGGCGCGGGCCGCGTCCTCGGGCTCGCCCTCGATCTGCACCTTGGCGCCGCGCGCGGCGATATAGACTCCGAGCCGGTCCTCGATCGCGACGAGATTGCGGTCGAACTCACCGAACAGCGGGCCGAGCAGATGGGGCTCGGCAAATTCGATCTCGACGCGGGCACGCGGCGCAGTGGATTCGGTGGCCTTCTTTTGCGCCATCAGGCCGCATTCCTCATCAATTGGGCGCCCGCCAGGCTGTTCGGCCCGGCCGAGACGATTTCGACCTCGATCAGATCACCCAGTTCGGCGCTGGTTTCCAAATGCACAGATTGCAGCCATGGCGACTTGCCGATCAGCTGGCCCGGCTTCTTGCCGCGCCGCTCGAGCAGCACCGATGTCCGGCGGCCGACCGTCGCCTCGTTGAACGCGGCCTGCTGAACATTGATCAGCGCCTGCAGCCTCTGCAGTCTTTCGTCCATCACCTGCGCCGGCACCTGACCTTCCATCGTGGCGGCGGGGGTTCCCGGCCGCGGCGAATATTTGAACGAGTAAGCCTGCGCGTAGTTCACGGCCTCGACGATTTTCAGCGTGTCCTCAAATTCGGCATCGGTTTCGCCGGGGAAGCCGACGATGAAGTCACCCGAGAGCGCGATGTCCGGCCGCGCGGCGCGGACGCGATCGATGATGGCGAGATAGCTCGACGTCGTGTGATTGCGATTCATCGCCTTCAGCACGCGGTCGCTGCCCGACTGGACCGGCAGATGGAGGAAGGGCATCAGCTTCTCCACCTCGGCATGGGCGCGTATCAGCCCCTCGGTCATGTCATTGGGATGGCTGGTCGTGTAGCGGATCCGCTCAAGCCCCGGCAGCGCGTCGAGCGCCCGCGCGAGCCCGTCCAGGCCCTGCATGCGGCCCTTGTCGTCCTCGCCGGTCCAGGCGTTGACGTTCTGGCCGAGCAAGGTGATCTCGCGCGCACCGCGATCGACCAGGGCCTTGGCCTCGTCGACGATGGCGGCCCAGCTCCGCGAGACTTCGGCGCCGCGCGTGTAGGGCACGACGCAATAGGTGCAGAATTTGTCGCAGCCTTCCTGGACGGTCAGGAAGGCAGTCGGGCCCTGCTTGCGACGGGCGGGGAGGGCGCCGAACTTGGACTCCACCGGCATGTCGGTGTCGAGGGCGCGGCGGCCGCCCTTCGCCTGTTCGAGCAGTTCGGGCAGGCGGTGATAGGCCTGCGGTCCGACGACGATGTCGACGGCGGGCGCGCGGCGCGGAATCTCCGCCCCCTCGGCCTGGGCGACGCAGCCGGCGACCGCGATCATCGGCCGCGATCCGTCCTCGCGCTTCAGCCGGCCGATGTCGGAATAGACCTTTTCCGCCGCCTTCTCGCGGATATGGCAGGTATTGAGCACGACGAGGTCGGCCTCGCCGCTGTCCGCGGCGGCGGTCAGCCCCTGCGACTCTAGCAGCTCGGCCATCCGGGCGCCGTCATAGACATTCATCTGACAGCCGAAGGACTTGACGTGAAAAGTCTTTGGATTCCGCTCGTTCATCGCAGCGCCTATAGTGGAAGGCGGGCGGCGGCGGAAGGGAAGAGCGCGTCGACGACTTCGGCCCGGCTGATCTCGGCCAGCACCTTGCGGTCGCCGACCGCGGCCGGGTCCACCGGCTCGAGGAAATGGAGCGTGACCCTCGTGCTGCCGCGCCGCGACAGGACGCGCTTCACATTGGCACCGGCGGGCTCCTTGCCGACCCAGGCAATCTCCTCGGCCGCTTCGCCGTAGTCGATCGCGATCGGCTGCACCCTCACGCCGGGGAGCGGCGGGAAGAGCGAGGAGAACAGGCTCGCGCGGAACGGCAGCACCTCATGGCCGCCTTCGGTCGTCCCTTCGGGGAACAGTGCGACCGGCTGCCCGCCGGCCAGTGCCTCGCGCAGCGCGTCGGCCTGGTCGCGGACCGCGCCGCGCTGGCTGCGCGCAACGAAGATGGTGTTGTTGAGCCGCGCGAGCCAGCCGATCACCGGCCAGCGGGCGATGTCGTCGCGCGAGACGAACGCCGCGCCGGTCGCGCCGGCGACGATCAATATGTCGAGCCAGCTTAGATGGTTCGAGACGAACAGCACGTTGCCGGGCAGCGGTCTGCCGGCGACGCGCACCCGCATCCCCGAGGCGCGGGCGGCCCAGGCCAGGAAATGACGCGGCCAAGGCGAGCGGCGGCCGAGCAGCTTCCACAGATAATGGAGCGGCACATAGAGGATCAGGCTCGCAGCGATGCCCGCAATGCGCAGCGTCAGCCGCATCGTCTATTTGCGGTTGAGGGCGACGCCGTACAATTCCATCCGGTGGTCGACGAGACGGAAGCCGAGCTTCTCGGCGATTCGGCGCTGCAGCGCTTCCAGTTCGTCGTCGACGAACTCGAGCACCTGGCCGGTCTCGACGTCGATCAGATGGTCGTGATGCGCTTCGCTCGCCGCTTCGTAGCGGGCGCGGCCGTCGCCGAAATCGTGGCGCTCGAGGATGCCCGCTTCCTCGAACAGGCGCAAAGTGCGGTAGACCGTGGCGATCGAGATGCCGGGGTCGACCGCCGATGCGCGCGCGTGCAGCGCCTCCACGTCGGGATGGTCGTCGGCCTCGGAAAGGACGCGGGCGATCACCCGCCTTTGCTCGGTGATGCGCAGGCCCTTTTCCGCGCACAGCGTTTCGATGTCGATCTTACGTGTCATTGCCCGTCCAGCCTTAGCCAATAACGCAGCCGGGGCAAAGGGACCCGGAAGCCCAAAGTGGCCGGGACGTGGCGTCCCGGCCGGTCTTCGTCACTTCTTCGGGGCGGCCGTGCGGCGGCGCTTGGTGCCGAGGCCGATCTTCTTGGCCAGCGTGCGGCGCTGTTCGGCGTAGTTCGGCGCGACCATCGGATAGTCGGCGTTGAGGCCCCACTTCTGACGATATTCGTCCGGGGTCATGTTGTAGTGCGTCATCAGGTGGCGCTTCAGCATCTTCAGCTTCTTGCCGTCTTCGAGGCAGACGATGAAGTCGGGCTTGACCGACGAGCGGATCGAAACGGCCGGCTCCTGCTTCACTTCGGGCTCCGCCTGGCCAGTGCCAAGGCCGGTCAGCGCGCTGTGAACGTTCTCGATGAGCAGCGGAAGATCGTTAACAGCAACGCTGTTGTTGCTGACATGCGCGGACACGATGTCGGCGGTGAGCGTGATCAGGGCTTCATTCAAATTGTCGACGTTTTCCATGGGAGGCTTAAGCTCTCTCGAATAAAAGGGAGGGACCTGGTCCTGCGCGGCAAATGGTCCCGCAAGCCGTAATTTACAAGAGATTTTCGGCCAAAACTTCTTTACGGGGTTTGCACGGTAATGCTCTTCGCGAGCGTTAGTGCGTCGTAAACCTGGCCGTCGCGGCCGGTATAATAGTTACGACGACGTCCAACTTCGGAAAAGCCCGTTTTCGCGTAGAGGTTTATCGCGCTGTTTCCTTCCCGAACCTCCAAATGGAGGTCTAGCGCACCTCGCGTTGCTGCAACATGGATGAAACGGTCGAGCAGTAACTGGCCGATGCCGCGACCGCGACCTTCGGGTTTCACTGCCAGCAGCATGAGTTCAGCTTCGCGCAGCACGACTCGTCCGAGCGCGAAGCCGAGTACGTCGTCGCCTTCGCGGGCCAGGCTCAGCCATACGCCGGGCATCGGCAGGAGGCCCGCGCATTGTGGCGCGGTCCACGCCTCGCCGAACGCCGGATCGAAGGCCCTTTCCATCACATCCATCACGGCGGCGAGGTCGAGAACGCTTCCCTCGCTGACGGCGATGCCGCTCATAAGGACATCGGCTTCGCATCGGGCGCGCGCCCATAGATCGGGCGGGGCGGCAGCGAGCGGAGGGCCGGGGGAAGCCGCCGCGCATCGGCGGCGCGGGGCAGCGCGTCATGGGCGGTGCCGTGACCGCGGGCTGCAACCAGCAGTTCGGCGCCGTTGCCATAGACGTCCGCCGTTGCGATCAGGGTCGCGGCCTCTTCGGGAACCAGCGAACGGAGCGGGTCGAGGGGCAGCAGGGGATCGCCTCCGTAGCGTTGCACGAAAATCTGTCCATGACCGCCAATCAACGCGACCGCGATTTCGTTCCCTGGCGCGGCCGCGGCGATCGAAGCCGTCGAAGAGTAACCGGAGAGCGGCACGCCCCAGCCGATCGCGAGCCCGTGTGCGGCGGCGAGGCCGACCCGCACCCCGGTGAAACTGCCCGGCCCGCAATCGACGAGGATCGCGCTCGGCCGATGCCCGCCCAATATCTCGGCGATCATCGGCACGAGGCGCTCGGCGTGGCCGCGGCCCACCACCTCGTGGCGCTCGTCGAGCAGGCGATCGCCCTCGATCAAGGCGACCGAGCAGGCGGCGGTCGCGCTGTCGATAACCAGCAGCATGTCAGCGATGTCCCGGGAGCGGCGTCAGACGGCCTCGACCGTCTCGACCTCGGGGACATAATGTTTGAGCAGGCCCTCGATCCCGTTCTTGAGCGTCATCGTCGACGACGGGCAGCCGGAGCAGGCGCCGTGCAGGGCGAGATAGACCGTGCCCTTCTGGAAGCCGCGATAGACGATGTCGCCGCCGTCCTGGGCCACCGCCGGTCGGACGCGCGTCTCGATCAGTTCCTTGATCTGGGCGACGATGTCGGCGTCGGCGGGGTCCTCGTCGATCGCCTGGGTCGGCACGGCGATGCCGGCCGCGCTGCCGGGCTTGAAGAGCGGCGCCCCGCTCGAGAAATGATCGAGCAATACGGTGAGGATTTCGGGCTTCAAATGCACCCACTCGACGCCGGGTGCAGCAGTGACGGAGATGAAATCGCGGCCGAAGAACACGCCTTCGACGTCGCCGGTCGAGAAGATCGCTTCGGCGAGCGGCGAAGCCTCCGCTTCCTCCGGAGTCGCGAAATCGCGCGTGCCGCTCGGCATCACGGTCTCGCCGGGCAGGAACTTGAGCGTCGCCGGATTGGGCGTGGTTTCGGTCTGGATCAGCATGGTTCCCATTTGGCCCCGCGCCCCACTTGGATCAAGTGTGATCGCCCGCAGGTCCGCCCTTCAGCAATTCTCGTACTTCCAGTTGCGCTTCTTGCCCTCGGCGACCCATTCGACGGTCTGCTTTATTCGCTTTTCGCGGGTGGCGTCCTGCTTGGCGGTCGTTACCCATTCCACATATTCGCGCTGGCTGCTGGGGCTGAACGCGTCGAACGTCCGGGCCGCGGCCGGCTCCGCGTCGAGCGCAGCCCGTAAATCGTCGGGCATCGGCAGCGGCGCCTTGGTCGTCTTGTTGCGCACCGGCTTCACGCCGGCGTCGGTCAATGCCATCGCCTTGCGGATCAGGGCGGCCAGCGCGTCGGCGTCCGGCAGATCCTCGATCGAGGTGAGACGACCGAACTGCCCCATGCCTTCGTCCGGCTTGCTCTCCTCGCCCACAACCAGGCTGCCGCGCCAGAAGCCGAAGCTTGCATGTCCCTTGAAGGCCGCCATGCCGGCGAGCTGCTCGCCTTTGTACATGAAGGTTGGCATGCTCCACTTGAGCGTTTCCTCAGCCTCCGGGCAGGCGCTGTGCACGGCCTCGCGCAAATGGCGCAGGATCGGTTTGGCAAAGTCGGCCTGGCGGTCGATATAGCTGTCGATACGTTCGTCGCGCGGCATGTCCCTCTCCCTTGCAAGGAGGAATAATGTCGTTGCCACGCCGCAGGCACAAGCGACCACAGGCGCGCCGGTTGCGGCCTTCTATATTACCGTAATAGCAACGGTTTAGGCATTTTATGTTGCGCCTGCGCCGACCGGGAGTGCATGGCCCGTGGCATGTGTTGCGGGGGGCGTTGATGGTTTCGGTCTATTCTGTCGCGAAGCGGGGCGTGTCGCCGCTCGGACTGGCCGGAGCCCTGTTCGCGCTGCAGCCCGCGGCCGCGTATGCGCAATCGCCGGCCGAACTTGGCGACCTGTCGATCGAGGAACTGGCGCAGGTCCAGGTGACCTCGGTTTCCAAGCGGGCGGAGCCGCTCGGCGCCGCGCCGGCCGCGATCTACGTGATCAGCAACGAGGATCTGATGCGCGCAGCCGCGACCTCGTTGCCCGAGGCACTCCGGCTCGCCCCTAATCTGCAGGCCCAGCGCATCGACGCACGGCAATATGCAATCAGCGCGCGCGGCTTCAATGGCTATGAAACGGCCAACAAGATGCTGGCGCTGATCGACGGCCGCAGCATCTATACGCCACTTTTCTCGGCGATATTCTGGGAATTGCACGCGCCTGTCCTGGAGGATGTCCAGCAGATCGAGGTGGTCAGTGGCCCGGGCGGCACTCTCTATGGCCCAAATGCGGTAAACGGCGTCATCAACGTCAGCACCAAGGATGCGCGCGATACGCTAGGCGGCTTGGCGCGCGCTACCGTGGCGGCCAACGAGCGGACGGCGGCGCTGCGTTATGGGATTCCGATCGGCGAAACCGGTGCGGTGCGTGTCTACGGCAATTATTTCGACCGGGCGGATCAGCCCGCCGGCCCCGCCGGCGACATCGACGACCGTTATCGCGGCTACCAGGCCGGCTTCCGGATGGATATCGGCTCCGACGATAGCAGTTTCACGCTGCAGGGCGACCTGTTCGACACCGAAGTCGAAACCGGCGCTTCCGACGGCGAGAAAGGCCACAATATTCTCGCGCGCTGGCACGGTCGGGTCGGCGAGGACAGCGCGGTCCAGATCCAGGCTTATTACGACCAGTTCGAGCGCCAGTTCCTGCTGGTGCGCGACTCGCTCGAGACGTTCGACATAGACGGGCAGTTCAACAGCACGATCGGCCGGCACGACATCGTCCTCGGGGCCGGGGTGCGCACCACCAAGGACCTGTTCGACAACGATCTCAACCCGTTCGTGCTCGATCCGGAGAGCGAGCGGCTGTGGACGCTGAACATGTTCGTGCAGGATCGCTATGCGCTTAGCGATCGGCTCTCGCTGACCGCCGGCGTCAAGTTCGAGCGTTCGTCGTTCAGCGGATGGGAGATTCTGCCGAACCTGCGGCTCGCCTGGCAGCCCAGCGACCGTACGATGCTTTGGTCGGCGGTGTCGCGGGCGGTGCGCACGCCCTCGCGGATCGACCGCGACCTCAATTTCCTGCCGATCCTGGCCCAGGCTGACGATTTCGCTTCCGAGAAGGTGACAGCGATCGAGGCCGGTTACCGCGGGCGGCCGACGGACAGCACGACGCTCTCCGTCTCGATTTTCTACAATCTCTATGACGATCTGCGCACGACCGAGTTCGCGCCCGGTGGCGGCCTGCCGATCCGGCTCGCCAACGGCCTTCGCGGCGAAACCTGGGGCGTGGAGGCGTGGGCGACGCAGCAGCTCACCTCCTGGTGGCGCCTGCGCCTCGGGCTCTCGACGCTCGGCAAGTCGTTCTCGGTCGACCGCGGCCACACCGACATCGCGGACGGCGCCTCGGCGGGCAACGATCCCGATTTCAAGCTGACGGTTCGCTCGCAGATGAACCTGGCGTCGAACGTCGATCTCGACCTTGGCGTCCGCGTCATCGACGATCTCGAACGGCCCGAGGTCGATTCCTACGTGGAGGCGCAGGCGCGCCTCGGCTGGCGGGTCACTCCTGCGGTCGAACTGTTCGTTGCCGGGAACAATCTGCTCCGCGCGACCCATGAGGAGAACGGCGACCCCGCCCGCGCCCAGCGCATCGAGCGCAGTGTCCACGCCGGCACGAGGCTGCGTTTCTGATGGCGCGGCCCCACACGCTACGCGACCGCTGTCTGGCCATGCTGCTGCTGATCGGCTTCGCGCAGCCGGCAGCGGCGCAGCAGCCCACGGAATATTCGGTCAAAGCGGCATTCCTGCCGAAGTTCGCGCGCTACGTGAATTGGCCACCGCAGGCGCAGCCCCCGGCCGGCAAGCCCTTGCAGATCTGCGTCATCGGCAGCGATCCGTTCGGCAAACTGCTCGACGAAGCCGTCGCGGGCCAGCGTGTCGAGCAGAATCCGGTGGCGCTCCGGCGGATGCGGACGGCAGCCGATGCCGATGGCTGTCATCTGGCCTTCGTGCGCGGAACTCCCGATCAATCCACCGGTCAGATCCTGGCGGCCTTGGCCAACAAGCCGGTCCTCACCATCACCGATTCTCGCAATGGCGGGGTTCGCGGCATGATCCATTTCGCGGTGGAGAAAGGTCGCGTCAGCTTCCACGTCAACGACGCGCTGGCGGCGCGCAGCCGGCTCGATATCAGCTCCCGCCTGCTGGGTGTGGCGCTGAGCGTGAAGCAGCGGCGGGTATGATCCGGTCGCCGCGCCTTCAGCTCCGGGGGAGGAACATGCCGGCCGCCGCGATCCTGCTGGCCGCGCTGTTGCTGCTGGCTGGCCTTGGCGTCATCTTCCAGAACGAGGCCTCCCATCAGCGCCAAAAGCTGAGCGAAACCACGGTTCAGGCCGAAATCCTGGCGGCAAGCGTGACGGCCGCGCTTGATTTCGGCGATGCGGCGGCGGCGCAGGAGTCGGTCAACGCATTGCGGGCCAATCCGCAGGTTCAGTTCGCGGCTGTCTACAACCAGTCCGGCCGATTGGTCGCGGGTTTCGAGCGCAATGGTAAGATCGTGCCGCCATCGGCCGACGCGATTTCGGCGCCCAGCGAGCGCGACATCGCCGCGACGGTCCCCGTGCTGCGCGACGGCGAGCGAATCGGCTCGGTTCATCTCGCCATCGCCCGCGAAGGCCTGGGCCGTCGGGTGACGCGCTATGCGTTGGTCTCCTTGTTCATCCTGATGGCCGCGGTGATCGCGATCATTCTCGGCCTCGCCCAGAATGTCCTGCGGCGAGTCAATCGCGAGCTCGAGCTTCGCGCCGGCGCCCTGGCCGAAGCCAATCGCGAGCTCCAGATCCAGATCGAGGAGCGCGCCAGGGCTGAGGAGCAGCTCCGCCAGGCGCAGAAGATGCAGGCTTTGGGGCAGCTCACCGGCGGCATCGCCCATGACTTCAACAATCTGCTGACCGTGATTCAAGGCTCCGCAGACATCCTTCAGCGGCCAAACCTCAGCGAGGAAAAGCGCGTTCGCTTCGCCGACGCGATCGCGCAGACGGCGCGGCGTGCCGCCTCCTTGACCAGCCAGCTCCTGGCCTTCGCCCGGCGTCAGCCGCTGAAGCCGGAAGTCCTGGATCTCAATGGCCATATTCTGGGCATGGCGGAGCTGCTCGACCGCACCCTCGGCGAACGGATGAATGTGCAGATCGAGCTGGCGCCCGATCTTTGCGCCGTGAAGGTCGATCCGACCCAGCTCGAAGCGGCCGTTCTCAACATCGCCGTCAATGCGCGCGACGCGATGGACGAGGCCGGCACGCTCACCATCCGCACGCTCGATATCCCCGCGACCGAAGCAGACGGACCGCGAGCAGGACTCGCTATCAGTGACACCGGCGCGGGCATCGATGCCGAGACGTTGGCACGGGTCTTCGAGCCTTTCTTCACGACCAAGGATGTCGGCAAGGGCACGGGTCTCGGCCTCAGCCAGGTGTACGGTTTTGCCGCGCAATCGGGCGGGGACGTCACGATCGACAGCGTGGTCGGCGAAGGCACCACGGTCACGCTGATCCTGCCGTGCAGCGAGGATGCGGTCGCGGTTCCGGCCACCGCCGTGGGCCGGGTCCAGGCGTCGGGCATTACCGGCCGTATCCTCGTGGTCGACGACAATGAGGAAGTCGGCGCCTTTGCCGAAGCGCTGCTCGGCGAACTCGGCCACAAAGTGCTGCGTGCCCATTCGGGCGAGGAGGCGCTGATCCTTGCCGGCGAGCACGAGCTGGACGCTGTCTTCACCGACGTGGTGATGCCGGGCATGAGCGGGCTCGAGCTCGCCGATCAGTTGCGCGCCCGGCGCCCCGATCTGCCGATCGTGCTCACCACCGGCTTCAGCGACCGGATCGCGACCTCGGGCACCGGCGGATTGCCGGTCGTCTACAAGCCCTACCGGCTGGAAACGATCGCCACGGCGCTCGATGAGGCGATGTCGGCGCGGATGGCGTGACGCGTCCAATAACATCGGTTACGCTCCCTCAAAAATAACTGGGGGAGAGCGGATCGATGACGGGACGCAATTTCTGGGCGATGAAGAGCGGCGAGAGCTGGATCGTCCGCGAGGAGGGACTGCCCGGTCAGGCCAGCACCCACGCCACCCCGCAGGAAGCCTGGGCCGAGGCCCGCGCCCGCGCCGAGGCGATGGGCGGCGAAGCCTTCCTCACCGCCGATGACGGCGAAGTCTGCAAGCGCGAATGGTTCGCCGCCTTGGGCGACGTCAGGACTTAGAAGATGCCGCCGCCGAGCATCAGGCGGAGGATCCCGATCACCAGCACGACCAGGTTGAGGTTGCGCCCGCTCTTGCCGTCCGCGATCGCGCCGACGGCGAGGCCGACGACCGCGATCGGCAGGAAGAACCAGTTCATCCAGCCGAGCAGGGGGAGGAAGGCGACCGCGGTGAGGATCAGGGCGATCGCGCCGATGACGAGCGAGACGAGGTTCAGCATCGCTTGATCATGGGACGGAGCAGGGCTCGACGCAAGCCGCGGCCTTGTCCGCCTCCGCCCGCCGCGCCCGCGAGGCCCGCCGTCCGGCGCGGATGCCGTCGACGGCGAAGATGACGAGCGCGCTCCAGATCGCGGCGAAGCAGATCATGTGCGCGGTGGTCAGTTTCTCGCCGAACAAGAGGACGGCGAGCAGGAACTGGATCGAGGGCGCGACATATTGGAGAAAGCCGAGCGTCGAATAAGGCAGGCGCTTGGCCGCGGCCGCGAACAGCAGCAGCGGCACCGCCGTGACGAGGCCGGCGCCGATCACCAGCAAGGTAGTGACGAGGTCCATCGGCATCGCGCCGCTGCCTTCCTGCTCGAGCCAGAACAGCCAGACGAGGGCGACCGGCGCGAGCAAGGCCGTCTCGATCGAAAGCCCCTCCAGCGATTCGACCGGCGCGACCTTCCGGATGAAGCCGTAGACGGCGAAGGTGCAGGCCAAAGTGAGGCTGATCCACAATCCGCCGCCGGCGCCGAAGGCGAGGACCGCAACGCCGGCCGAGGCCAAACCGACGGCGAAAATCTGGGCGCGGCTCAATTTCTCCTTGAGCAGCACGACGCCGAGCAGGACGTTGACCAGGGGATTGAGATAATAACCGAGGCTGCCCTCCAGCACGTGGCCGTTCAGCACCGCCCAGATATAGACCAGCCAGTTGGCCGCGATCAGCACCGATGTGGCGAGCAGCATCGGCATCACGCGCGGCGTGCGCAGCGCCTCGCGGATTGAGCCCCAGCGCTTCCAGGCCGTCGCCAGTACGGCGAGGAAGACCAACGACCACAGAATGCGATGGGCGACGATCTCGGTCGGCAACAGGCCGGCGAGCAGCTTGAAGTAGAGCGGCAGGAAGCCCCACAGGAAATAGGCGCCAAGACCCAGGAAGAGTCCGGCGCGACTGCGGGCATGATCGTTGGTCATGGCGGGCCCCTAAAGGAGGGCAGGGCCGTAAACAAGCGAGGGCCAGCCGCAGCCGCGCTTTCGCTTCCGCCCGCCGCATTTTAACTTAAAATTAACCTTGAACGTCCACCTCTTGGGCTCTGGGGGGCCTTCGTGGGGAAGGCGGCACGATGACACGATTTCGTTTACTGGCGCTCGCGGCCCTGCTGCCCAGCGCGGCCTGCACGACGCTGGCGACACCGCCCGCCGCCGTCCAGATCGTCGAAGAGCACCAGCCGGAGTGGATGGCCGCCGCCGCACCGGCCGATATCGACCGTATCCACCGCCTCGATCAGGCCTGGCGCGAAGGGCTGCAGCAGGCGCGCAGCGGCGGCTTCCGCCGTGCCGTCGACAGCGAAGGCGCCTTGCTCGATCCGGACGCCGCCTTGCCGCGGGCGGCGCCCCCGCCCGGCTCCTATCATTGCCGGGTCGTCAAGCTCGGCCGGCAGGGTGGCCGCGGCCCGGCATTCGCGGCGTACAAGCCCTTCTTCTGCTATGTCGACGTCGACGGCGACACGCTTACAATCGTCAAGCAGACCGGGTCGCAGCGCCCCGCCGGCTTCATCTATCCCGAACGCGACGATCGCCACATCTTCCTCGGCTCGATGGCGCTCGGCGACGAGACCGCTCCGCTCGCTTATGGCGATGATGAGAAGCGCGACCTCGCCGGCGTGGTCGAACGGGTCGGTCCGTTCCGCTGGCGGCTGGTGATGCCGTGGCCGCGTGTGGGCGCTGTGATCGAAGTGTTCGAACTGGTCCCCGCCGTCCAATAGGCTAAATATGAATCTCCATCTGCCGGGGAGACGGCCATGAAGACGCCTTTCGCCTTGATCACGACGCTTGCCTTGCTGACCGCCTGCGAGGCGCGCGTCGGCAAGGAGGATGCCGCCGCGGACGCCAATTCGAGTGGCGAAGCGTCGCCCGAGGGCAAGGCCGAGGAAGGGCAATTGTCGATCAAGGCGCCGGGCTTCGACCTCAAGCTCGACATTCCCGACGCAATCAATGCCGATACCGACAGGGACAGTGACATCTTCTATCCGGGCGCCAAGGTGAGCGGCCTGCATATCGAGGGCGATCGCAGCGGCGGCGGGGTCGAACTGGCCTTCGCCACGACCGATGCGCCCGACAAGGTCGCGGCCTGGTATCGCGACCCGGCCCGCGCCGACGCCTTCGCCGTCTCTTCCGCCGCCCGTGAAGGCGCGGGCTACCGCATCGAGGCGACGCAGAAGGACGATGGCGACCCGTTCACCGTCAAGATCGCGCCGCGCGGCACCGGAACCGATGGGCGGCTGGTCTTCCGCGACCGTCGCTGAGCATGGCGCTGGCCGATCCGGAGGAGGTGCGCGCCCATCTCGTCGCCGCCGCGCGCGCCGGCCATGCCCTCACTTATTCGGAGATGCTGGAGCAACTCGGCTATCATTTCTCGCGGCCCAAGATGCGCCAGCTCTGCGCGGTGCTCGGCACGGTCGACCAAGAGGCCGAGGCGCGGGGCGAGCCCGAATTGGCGGTGCTGGTCGTCCGCCAGAGCGACGGCATTCCCGGCCAGGGCTGGTGGGTTGCGGGCGGAGCGCGCAGTCGCGGCTATGAAGGCCCATGGGAAGGGCCCGAAGCCGAGCGTTTCATTGCCTCGGTCCAGGCGGAAACCTTTGAATATTGGAAAGTCCGATAATAGGACAGAGCCACTAAGACCCCCAGATTAACTACGTCCGATCACCCATCGACCGGGCGAATCATGGCATAGGATAGGCCATGATCAGGCGCCTCACCCCGCTCGTCCATTTTGCCACTTTCGCGGCATTGGTGATGCTCGCAGCCTGCGGCCGCAATTCCGACGAGGCCGAGCTCGCCAATCTCGACAACACGATCGCGGCCAACGACACCGATCCCGCGCTGACCAGCGCGCTCGAAGACCAGATCATGGTCGACCGCGATCTCGTCCAGCAATCCAATCGCAATGCGGTCCGTCCGCCCGAGACGCCGGTCCAGGCCCAATATCCCGTCGGTGCGGAGAGTGCCGGCCGGTCCGCGCCTGCGCCGGCGAGCGCTGGCCAGCCGGGTGCGGGCCTTGCCGCAGAAGCGACGCGCTGCGGCGAAGACGGGCTTGACCATGATGCGGCCTGGGTCCGCCGCTTGCCCGCCGCCTTTGCTGTCTATCCGGGCGGGCGCGTAACCGAGGCCGCGGGCAAGGATGCGGCCGACTGCCGGCTGCGCGTCGTGACCTTCACCACGCGCGAGGCGCCGGCGCGGCTGCGCGACTGGTATCGGGCCCGCGCGATCGACGCCGGCTATTCGTCCGAACAGCAGCAGCGCGGCGCCGATCTCGTGCTTGCGGGCACCGATGCGGCCGGCGCCGCCTATTTCCTGATCCTGACGCCGCTCAAAGACGGCGGCACCGACGTCGCGCTGATCGCAAATAGCGGCTGACGCCCGCCCCCGCGGCCTGGGCACTGGCGGATCGGGTTCGGCCTCGCTACATCGCCGGCCATGCCCAACCTGCTTCTCATCATGCTCGGCGGCGCGCTCGGCGCCGGCCTGCGCTATCACGTCAGCAGGCTGGCGCTGCATATGCTCGGTCCGGCCTTCCCCTGGGGCACGTGGATCATCAATCTTGGCGGCAGCCTGCTGATGGGCCTGCTCGCCGGAATCGTCCTGCGCCAGGGCGCGCCGGACGAGCCGCTTTTGCTGTTTGCCGGCGTCGGCCTGCTCGGCGGTTTCACCACTTTCTCCGGCTTCAGCCTGGAGATGGTGCAGATGCTCCAGCGCGGCGAGGCCGTGCTCGCCGCCGCTTATGCCGTTTCCTCCGTCGCCGGTTCGGTGATGCTCCTCATTTTGGGCCTCTGGCTCGCCAAGGCCCCCGCATGACCAAGACCGACAAGACCGCCGCCTCCGATCAGGTCCGCCAGTTCACCGTCGCCGCCGAAGATGACGGCATCCGGCTCGACCGCTGGTTCAAGCGCAACCTGCCCGATGCGACCTTCAACATCGTGTCGCGCTGGTCGCGGACGGGCCAGCTCCGCGTCGATGGCAAGCGCGCCGCGCCGGGCGACCGGATAGAGGCTGGGCAGATCATCCGCGTCCCGCCGGCCGAGGCGCCCGCGCCCGACAAGGCCAAGCCGATCGTGCAGCGCCGCACGCTGAGCGACGACGAGATCGCCTACGTCAACGAGATGGTCATCCACCGCGACAAGGCCGCCTTCGTCGTCAACAAGCCGCCGGGCCTCGCGACACAGGGCGGCACCAAGACCAACACCCATCTCGATGGCCTGCTCGATGGCCTTGCCGACGAGCGCGGCGAGCGTCCTAAGCTGGTCCACCGGCTCGACAAGGACACGTCCGGCGCGCTTCTGCTGGCGCGCGGCGCCCGCGCGGCAGCCGCTTTCTCGAAGAGCTTTTCGAGCCGCACCGCGCGCAAGGTCTATTGGGCCCTGGTCGTGGGCGTTCCCGAGATCCGCGACGGCTTCATCGACCTGCCGCTCGCCAAGCAGCCCGGCACTGGCGGCGAGAAGATGCATGTAGACGAGGAAGAGGGCCTGCCCTCGCGCACCCGCTATCGGGTGATCGAACGCGCCGGCAATCGTGCGGCCTGGGTCGAGCTGCAGCCGCACACCGGCCGCACCCACCAGCTTCGCGTCCACATGGCGGCGATCGGCCACCCGATCGTCGGCGACGGTAAATATGGCGGCCAGGACGCTTTCCTGACCGGCGCGATCAGCCGCAAGCTCCATCTCCATGCGCGCCGCATCCGCATCGATCACCCCGATGGCGGTCAGATCGACGTGACCGCCGAGCTGCCGGCACATTTCGCTGAGAGCCTAGCCTCCCTCGGCTTCGAGATCGAGCAGGGCGACCTGCCGCTCGACGAAGTCAAATTCTCCGAGACCGCGGAGGGCAAGCGCAAGGCGATGTCGGCTGCGGCCAAGGCGCGCCGCAAGGAGCGCAAGGGCGAGCGCCGGGGACGTGGTCGCGCGTGAACAGGCTTGCCATTTTCGACTGCGACGGGACCTTGGTCGACAGCCAGATCAACATCTGCCTGGCGATGGAGGATTGCTTCGCCCGCGCCGGGCTTGAGGCGCCGGAGCGCGATCGGACCCGTCGCGTCGTCGGGCTCAGCCTGGTCGAGGCGATGCAGGCGATGCTGCCCGAGCATGAGCCCGAATTCCACGTCCGGCTGGCCGAAGATTACAAGCTCGCCTTCCACCGCCTGCGTGGCAAGGGCATGGTGGACGAGCCGCTCTACGAGGGCATTGCTGCTTTGATCGAGCAGCTCGACCAGGATGGCTGGCTGCTCGGCGTCGCCACCGGCAAGTCCGATCGCGGCCTGCGGATATGTCTCGAACATCATGGCCTTAAGCCGCGCTTCGTCACGCTGCAGACGGCGGACCGCCACCCGTCCAAGCCGCACCCTTCGATGGTGGAGCAGGCAATGGCCGAGGCCGGCGCGGGGCCGGCGACGACCCTGATGATCGGCGACACCAGTTTCGACATGGCGATGGCGCGCGCCGCGGGCGTGACCGCGATCGGCGTCACCTGGGGCTATCACGGCTCCGAAGAACTGCTGGCGGCGGGGGCGGACCATATCGTCGCCCACCCTCTGGACATCCTCGAACTCGCAAAGGCGAAGGCATGACTCCCCAACAGGAACAGGCGATGTGGCGCAGCCGCTTCATCATGATGAACGTGGTGCGGATCGCCGCTACGGTCGTGGTGCTGATCGGCCTGCTCATCTGGCAGACCGACATGGCTCGCGAAGGCGGGGCGCCCGAGATCGGCATTCCGATGGCGCTGATCGGCCTCTTCGCCAGCTTCGGCGCGCCGAAATATCTGGCGCGCAAATGGCGGACGCCTGAGCCATGAAGCGCTTCTACAAGCAGGCCTCGGCCCGCCCGATCGAGGGCGGGTGGGAGATTCTCCTCGACGACCGCGCAGTAAAGACGCCGGCGCGCCATCCGCTGGTCGTGCCGAGCGAGGCGGTGGCCGGCGCGATCGCGGCCGAATGGGACGCGCAGGGCGAGAAGGTCGATCCGCGCTCGATGCCGCTGACCGGCCTCGCCAACGCGGCGATCGACCGCGTGGCGACCGACCGGGAGGCATTCGCGCGCGGCCTCTCTTCCTATGGCGAAAGCGATTTGCTTTGTTATCGCGCCGATCACCCCAATGCGCTGGTCGAACGCCAGGTCGAGCATTGGGACCCGATCCTGGCCTGGGCGCGGCGTCGGTTCGACGTCGATTTCGAGATCGTCTGCGGGATCATCCATAAGGCGCAGCACGAAATGACGCTGAAGCAGCTGCGCCAGGCTGTCTCCGTGCTCGACCCGTTCGAGCTCGCCGGCCTTGCGCCGTTGGTGACGATCAGCGGCTCGCTGGTGATCGCGCTGGCGTTGGCCGAGGATGCGGTCGATCTCAACCGGGCGTGGGAGGCGGCGACGGTCGACGAAGCCTTTCAGACCGAACAATGGGGCGAGGATGCCGAAGCCGCGGCGGCCCTGGAGAACCGCCGCCGCGACTTCGAGGCCGGCTACCGCTTCCTGACGCTGCTCAGACCTCGCTAGGCGCGTCGGCCGGCGCGCGACGGATCCCGCCGAGGAACCAGCGCCCGAT
>JAFAEZ010000066.1 GCA_023423775.1 Pseudomonadota bacterium | reverse complement strand
GGCGCCCGCCCCGCCGCGCTTCGGTCAGTTCTTCAAGACGATGCGGCCGACGACCTTGCCGGCGCGCAATTCGTCGATCCATTTCTGGACGTCGCCCATCGGCTCCTCGCGCATCGGCGTCGGCTTGATCTTGCCGGCGCGGGCCAGCGCCATCAGCTCGTGAGCTTCGGCGAGCGTGCCGACCATGAAGCCCTCGATGGTCATGCGCTTGTAGACCCATTGCACCATCGGCAGCGTGAACTGGCCGCCCATCAGGCCGGAGACCACGATCTTTCCGCCGCGCGCGGCGACTGCGACGGCAAAGGCCATCGACTTCTCGTTGCCGGCGAAATCGACGATCTCGTCGAAGCCGCCCTCGGTCTCCTTGAGGATGCGCTTGATGACGTCCGGCTCGGCCGGATCGTAGGCGCCGGCGGCGCCGTTCTTCAACGCGGTGTCACGCGCGGCCGGCGAGAGGTCGGCGACCGTGATCGGCTGCTTGAACATCGCCTGTGCGAACGACAGGCCCATCATGCCGACGCCGCCGAGCCCGATCAGCAGCAGGTTGCGCTGGCGCGGACGGTCGGCCAGGCGCTTGAGCGCGCCATAGGCGGTCACGCCCGAGCACATCAAGGTCGCGGCCTGGTTGACGGGCAGGGGATCGTAGTCGAGCAAATATTTGGCGTCGGGCACCAGCACGTGGGTGGCAAAGCCGCCGTCGATGGAGACGCCGAGGAAGCGCTGCTTGACGCAGAGATTCTCGTCGCCGTTCTGGCAGTCGCGGCACTGCCCGCAGCCGATCCACGGAAACACCGCCTTCTTGGTGCCGACGAGACCGGCCGCGACGTCCGGACCGACTTCGTCGACGACGCCGGCGATCTCGTGACCGAGCGTGAAGGGCAGCGTCATGCCGCGCGTGGTGTCGAGCTTCTTGCCGCCGCCGAGATCGGCGTAGCCGTCCTGGATGTGGAGATCGGAGTGGCAGAGGCCGCAGCGCTCGATGCGCACCAGAACTTCGCGGCCTTGCGGCTTGGGCGTGTCGACGATGGTCTCGCACAAGGGCGCGTCGAACTTGACCAGGGACTGCCTGCGCATCAGCGCCATATTCTTTCCTCCGGAATTCCCGTTATTCAGCTTCTTTTCGTATATCGGCCAATTCACGGGCCATGGCAACAAAGCCCGCAATCGGAATGGTCTCGGCGCGCCGCGTCGCATCGACGCCAGCCGCCTGCGCGAGCCGCGCGGGATCGACGCCCAGCGATTTCAGGCTTTGCCGCAGCATCTTGCGGCGCTGTCCGAAGGCCGCGGCTGCGACCTGCTCGAGCATCCGCCGATCACAGGCAAGTGGATCTGCGCGCGGCTTGAGGCGCACGACCGAGGAGGTGACCTTCGGCGGCGGCACGAAGGCGGACGGCGAAATGTCGAACAGGATCTTGGTCTCGCAGCGCCAGTTGGCGAGCACGCCGAGACGGCCATAGGCCTCCTCGTCCTCGCGCGCGACGATGCGCTCGCCGACCTCGCGCTGGAACATCAGGACCATCATCTCGTACCAGGGGGGCCACGGCTCGATCGTGAGCCAGTTGATCAGGAGCTGGGTCGCGATGTTGTAGGGCAGGTTGGCGACGATCTTGGCCTTGCCGCCGTCGAGCAGCGGTCGCGGGTCGAAGGTCATGGCGTCGCCATGCACGATCTCGAGGCGGCCGGGATAGCGCGCGGAGATATCCTGCAGGGCCGGGATCGCGCGCTCGTCATGCTCGATGGCGATGACGCGCCTTGCGCCGAGCGCGAGCAAGGCCCGCGTCAGCCCGCCCGGGCCGGGGCCGATCTCGACGATGGTGGAGTCCTCGAGCGGCGCGGCGGCGCGCGCGATGCGCGCGGTCAAGTTAAGGTCGAGCAGGAAGTTCTGTCCCAGCGATTTTCGCGCCGACAGCGCGTGCTGGCGGATGACCTCGCGCAGCGGCGGGAGGTCGTCGATCGCGCTCATCAGAGTTGCGCTGCCGCCATGCGGCTCGCCAGCCGGAGCGCCGCGATCAGGCTGGCCGGATTGGCCTTGCCCGTGCCGGCGATGTCGAAGGCGGTGCCGTGATCGGGCGAGGTGCGGATGAAGGGCAGGCCGAGCGTGACGTTGACCGCATCGTCGAAGGCGACCGTCTTGATCGGGATCAGCGCCTGGTCGTGATACATGCAGATCGCGCAGTCGTACATAGCGCGTGCGGCCTCGTGGAACATGGTGTCGGCGGGCAGCGGGCCCCTGGCCTCGATGCCGTCGTTGCGCAGCACTTTCAGCGCGGGCGCGATGATGGTCTGCTCCTCGTGCCCGAGCGAGCCCTCCTCGCCGGCGTGCGGATTGAGGCCGGAGACCGCGATGCGCGGCCGGGTGATGCCGAAGCGGGATTTGAGCTCGGCAGCCACGATGCGAACGGTCGAGACGATCAGCTCGCTCGTGAGCTGGGCCAGGGCCTCGCGCAGCGAGACGTGGATGGTCACGGGCACGACGGCGAGCCGCGGTGACCAGAGCATCATCACCGGCTGCGGCACGCGGCCGTCGGTCGCGGCGAGCTCGGCGAGATATTCGGTGTGGCCGGGATGACGGAAGCCCGCGCGGTAGAGCACGCTCTTGGCGATCGGATTGGTGACCACGGCGCCGGCGCGCCCCTCGCGGACATCGGTGACCGCCTGGCGGATCGAGGCGAGAGCGGCCGGCGCGCTCGATGCGTCGGGCTTGCCGGGCTCGGCGCTCGCGCGCTCGCCGGTGGCAACCACGGGC
>JAFAEZ010000056.1 GCA_023423775.1 Pseudomonadota bacterium | reverse complement strand
TGGGTCCTGCACAGCGGCCGCGCGCGGCCCAAAACGACAAGTGCCCGGACCTTTCGATCCGGGCACCCGTATGGCGGTTTCCCGCCTACCCCCTTGAGATTGCTTGGGCCCGCACGCTTCACTCACCTCGCAGAGCAAGCGGGGCCTAAGCTTCCCCGAACCCAGGCCATGGCCGATCGTTCGTGGTCTGGACGCTAGGGAAGCCTCGCTCGATTGTCACCGGGAATTTACGGTAGGCCGGCCAATTTGGCGGGGCGTGTGTCGGTCGTGCAACAGGCGCGCCTACCACGGGGGGGCGGGTGCGGACGGGGGCCGCCAGAGGTCGGTTGCCTTGGCCCCGGCGCGCCCCTAGAGGCGGAGGGCACATTCATTCCATTGCCGGATCAGCCTCGCCCTATGCGCCTTTCCCGCTATTTCCTGCCCGTCACCAAGGAAACGCCGTCGGACGCCCAGATCGTCAGTCACAAGCTGATGCTGCGCGCGGGCCTGATCCGCCAGACCGCCGCCGGGATCTATGCCTGGTTGCCGCTCGGGCTGCGCGTGCTCGACAAGATCGCCGACATCGTCCGCGAGGAGCAGGACCGCGCAGGGGCGATCGAGTTGTTGATGCCGACCATCCAGTCGGCCGATCTCTGGCGCCAGTCGGGCCGCTACGACGCCTATGGTCCGGAAATGCTGCGCATCAAGGATCGCCACGATCGCGAGATGCTCTACGGTCCGACCAACGAAGAGATGATCACTCTGCTCTTCAAGGACGGCGCCAGGAGCTATCGCGACCTGCCGCGCACGCTCTACCACATCCAGTGGAAGTTTCGCGACGAGACCCGCCCCCGCTTCGGCGTGATGCGCGGCCGCGAATTCCTGATGAAGGACGCCTACAGCTTCGATCTCGACGAAGCCGGCGCACGGGCGAGCTACGACGCGATGTTCGTCGCTTACCTACGTACCTTCGCCCGGCTAGGCCTGCAGGCCGTCCCCGTCCGCGCGCCCACCGGTCCGATCGGCGGCGAACTCAGCCACGAATTCCACATCCTCGCTGATACCGGCGAGAGCGCGCTCTTCTACGACGCCGCGATCGAGGACGTTTCGCGCGAGGAGCTGCTTTCGGCCGATACGTCGACGATCGCGAAGCTCACCGGCCTCTACGCCATGGAGGAGGAAGAGCACGCCAAAGTCGCCGACTGCCCGGTCCCGGCCGATCGGCTGCGCACCCGCCGCGGCATCGAGGTCGGCCACATCTTCTCGTTCGGCACCAAATATAGCGCGTCGATGGGCCTCTCCGTCCAGACCAAGGACGGCGGCCAGGTCCACCCGCAAATGGGCAGCTACGGTATTGGCGTTTCCCGCCTGATCGGCGCGATCATCGAGGCGAGCCACGACGACAACGGCATCATCTGGCCGGAAAGCGTCGCTCCTTTCCGCGTCGGTCTGGTCAACATGCGCGCCGATGATGCCGCCTGCACCGAAGCCGCCGACCGCATTTATGGACAGCTGCGGGATGCTGGCGTGGAGACGCTCTACGACGACCGCGACGAACGCGGCGGCGCCAAATTCGCCACCATGGACGTGATCGGGCTGCCCTGGCAGCTGGTCGTCGGTCCCAAGGGGCTCGAGAAGGGGGTCGTCGAACTGAAGAGCCGCGCCACCGGCGAGCGCGAGGAACTCTCGCTCGAAAGCGCGCTGGCGAGGCTCTCCGCCGCATGATCCTCAACCGCTACGAGCGCATGATCGCCCGGCGCTATCTGCTGCCGGGCAAGGGCGAGGGGTTCATCTTCCTGGTCGCTTCGATCAGCCTCGTCGCGGTGATGCTCGGCGTCGCCGCGCTGATCATCGTGATGAGCGTGATGAACGGCTTCCGCGCCGAATTGTTCGACAAGGTCGTCGGCCTGAACGGCCATGCCGTCGTCCAGGGCTATGGCGGCCGGCTGCCCGACTGGCGCGAGATCGTCGAGGAAGCCAAGCGCACGCCCGGCGTGACCCAGGCCGTGCCGCTGATCGAGCAGCCCTTGATGGCGAGCTACGAAGGCCGGGTCGAAGGCGTCCTCGTCCGCGGCATGCAGCGCCAGGACATCGTCCAGAATCCGGTACTTCAGGGCAAGGTCTTGTCTGGCTCGCTCGCGGCGCTTCGTCCGGGCTCGGACAATGTCGCGATCGGCGCCCGGCTCGCGGAATCGCTCGGGGCCACCGTGGGCGGCCAGATCAGCCTGATCAGCCCGCAGGGCCGCACCACTCCGTTCGGCACGGTGCCGCGCATCGTCTCCTACAATGTCGCGGCCATCTTCGAGGTCGGGGTCTATGATTACGACAAGGTCTTCGTGATGATGCCGATCGAGGACGCCCAGACGCTCCTCATGCTCGGCGACGCGGTCGGGATGGTCGAGGTCGAGACGGTCGACGCCGACAAGGTCGGCGAGATCCTTGCGCCGCTCGCGGCCAAGGTCGCCGGCCGCGCAGTAGTCGCCGACTGGCGCAGCATGAACTCGGCGATCTTCGAGGCGCTCTCCGTCGAGCGCGTCGCGATGTTCGTGATCCTCTCGCTGATCATCCTCGTCGCGGTGTTCAACATCCTGTCGTCGCTGATCATGCTGGTCCGCGCCAAGACGCGCGACATCGCCATTCTGCGCACGATGGGCGCGTCGCGCAGCAGCCTGCTGCGCATCTTCATGACGGTCGGCACGACGATCGGCGGACTCGGCACCATCGCCGGCCTTCTGCTCGGCGCGATCGCGCTCTATTTCCGCCAGCCGGTGGTCAATTTCGTGCAGATCATCACCGGCCAGAATCTGTGGGATCCGTCGATCCGCTTCCTCACCGAACTGCCGTCGAAGACCGATCCGTTCGAAGTCATGGCGGTGACGATCATGGCGCTGGGGTTCAGCTTCCTCGCGACGCTTTACCCGGCCTACAAGGCGGCGAGCACCGATCCCGTGCAGGTGCTGCGTTATGAGTGACATTCTCCAGGTCCGCGACCTCCGCCGCGCCTTCCAGCAGGGCGGCGAGACCATCCACGTCCTGCGCGGCGTCGACCTCGACGTAGCCAATGGTGAGATCGTCGCCTTGCTCGGCCCCTCGGGCTCGGGCAAGTCGACCATGCTGCAGGCGGTCGGATTGCTCGAGGGCGGCTTCGAAGGCTCGATCCGAATCAAGGGTGAGGAGGCCGCGCGGCTCGACAATGACGGCCGCACGCGCCTGCGCCGCGACGCTCTCGGCTTCGTCTACCAATTCCATCACCTGCTGCCCGATTTCAACGCGGCCGAGAACGTCATCCTGCCGCAGTTGATCCACGGCGCCGAGACGGACCAAGCGCGGACCCGCGCCGAGTCTTTGCTCACTTCGCTCGGCCTCGGTCATCGCCTCAGCCATCGTCCGAGCCAGCTTTCGGGCGGCGAGCAGCAGCGCGTCGCGGTCGCCCGCGCGCTTGCCAACCGGCCGGCCCTGGTTCTCGCCGACGAGCCTACCGGCAATCTCGACGAAGCGACTGCCGATGTGGTCCTTGCCGAATTCCTGCGTTTGGTGCGCGGGGAAGGCAGCGCGGCGCTGGTGGCGACCCATAATGAACGGCTCGCCGCAAAGATGGATCGTGTCGTACGTTTGCATGAGGGCGTGCTGGAGTAGCCGCGTTCAGGCTGCGCACAGGCGCCGCGCGAGAGAGCTATGATGATGGCAACAAAGACTTTCCGGACCAATGCCGCGCTGGCGGCTTTGCTGACGCTCGCGGCCTGCAATTGGCTGGGGGGTGGCGCCGACGAAAACAAGGCCGAGGCCGATCTGACGCCGGCCGAGCGCAAGGAACGCATTCGCGATGCCTGCGCCACCGGCACCACTTATGCGCGCTTGAAGGATCAATTGTTCGCCGAAGCGGCGCGGGTCCGCAAGGACAGTACCCACAATCTCGAGACGCTGGCCGCGAGTTCGGTCATTCGGATGGAGCAGCCCCTGCTCAAGAGCCGCGATGAGGCGCTCAACGTCACGGTCTGCACCGGCCGGCTGATCCTCGAACTCCCGCCTGGTGCAGAAAATGCGTTCGACGGCGAGCGCCGCCTCGTCGCCGAGATCGAATATGCCGCCCAGGCCGCGGCCGACGGCAGCGGCCTGGTCTATCAGATGACCGGAGCCGAGCCGATCATCTACCGCCTCGCTACCTTCGACATGGGGCGCACGCGTCTCGCGACCGTCGCTCCCGCGCCTGGCGATGGCACGGTGAACGAGGCCGGCGGCCCGCTAGCCCCCGCGCCGGTCGGTCCGCAACAGCCGCAGCAGCAGCAGCAACCGCAGCCGCAGCCGCAGCAGCCGCGTCCGGCGCCCGAGCCGATTACCGGTCCGGAACCGGCACCGGTCGAGAATCCGCGGCCGCCGCGCACCGCATCCCGGCCGAGCTTCAATTGCGCCTCGGCCCGCACCCGCAGCGAACGCATGGTCTGTTCGAGCGAGGCGCTGGCCGCGCGCGACCGATCGATGGCTTCGGTCTACAACCGGGCGATGGAGGCGGCCGATCCGGCGACGCGGACCATCCTTCGCCGCACGCGCGACCGCTTCCTCGCTTATCGCGAGCGCTGCGGCAGCGAGGCGTGCATCGCCGACGCCTATGAGGGACGGACCGAGGAAATCCGCGACATCATGGCCGACAGCCGCTGAGCGCCTCGATAACTGTGGAAAACTGACCGACTTTCCTTTGCTTGGCGCGGATAAGTCCCCATAACGGCGGGATGCCAGCGCCCTATGTCCCGCTCCGTATCTTCTCCTGCTACACGATGCTGGACGGCGCGATCGAGCCGAAGGCGATCGCCAAGCAGGCGAAGAAATTGGAGTTCCCGGCCGCGGCGTTGACCGACCGCAACGGCCTCTATGCGGCCATGGCCTTCACCGATGCCTGCAAGGGCGAGGGCGTGCAGCCGGTGATCGGCGCGATGCTCGGCGTCGCCCGGCCCGGCACCCCGGACAACAAGCCGCCGATCCTCGACTGGTTGGCGCTCTATGCCCAGGACGAGACCGGCTACGACAATCTCTGCGCGCTGGTTTCGGCCGCGCATCTCGACCGTCCGGTCGAGCAGGACGCCCATGTCGCCTTCGCCGCACTGGAAGGCCGCACCCAGGGTCTGATCGCGCTGACCGCGGGCGGGGAGGGCGCGCTCGCCCGCTTGCTCGCCGAGGAGCAGGCCGACGCCGCCTCGGTCTATCTCGACAAGCTGGAACGCCTGTTTCCGGGCCGGCTCTATATCGAATTGTGCCGCCGCGGCATGGAGGTCGAACAGAAGGCGGAAGAGGCGTTGATCGACCTCGCTTACGCGCGGGACTTGCCGCTGGTGGCGACCAATCCGGCCTGCTTCACCGAGGCCGATTTCCACAAGGCGCACGATGCGATGCTGTGCATCGCCCAGTCGAGCCAGGTCGACCGTGACGACCGCGTCAAATCCTCGCCCGAGGCGTGGATCAAGCCCGCGGCCGAGATGCGGCGCCTGTTCGAGGATCTGCCGGAGGCGATCGACAATACGTCGGTGGTCGCCCGCCGCTGCGGCATCGGCGCGCCCAAGCGCAAGCCGATCCTGCCCAGCCTCGCCGGCGATCTGGAAGGCGAGGCCGACCAGCTCCGCCGCGACGCTCATGCCGGCCTGGAGGCGCGCCTCGCCAGCTACAACGATCTCTCCGACGAGATGCGGAAGACCTATTTCGATCGGCTCGACTTCGAGATCGACGTCATCGTCCGCATGGGCTTCCCGGGATACTTCCTGATCGTCGCCGACTTCATCAAGTGGGCCAAGGACCACGACATTCCAGTCGGTCCCGGCCGCGGATCGGGCGCCGGCTCCGCCGTCGCCTGGGCTTTGACGATCACCGATCTCGATCCGATCAAGCTCAACCTTCTGTTCGAGCGCTTCCTCAACCCGGAACGCGTGTCGATGCCCGACTTCGACATCGACTTCTGCGAAACGCGGCGCGGCGAGGTCATTCGCTACGTCCAGCAGAAATACGGCACGACCCAGGTGGCGCAGATCATCACCTTCGGAAAGCTTAAGGCCCGCGCCGTGCTGAAGGATACTGGCCGCGTGCTCCAGATGAGCTACGGCCATGTCGACCGGCTCGCCAAGCTCATCCCCAACCACCCGACCGATCCGTGGACGCTCGACCGCGCCCTGAACGGCGTCTCGGAGCTCGCAGCCGAATATAAGGACGACATCCAGGTCCGCCGCCTGTTCGATCTGGCGATGAAGCTCGAAGGCCTGCCGCGCCACAGCTCGACCCACGCCGCCGGCGTGGTCATCGGCGACCGCCGCCTCGACAAGCTCGTCCCTCTTTATCGCGATCCGCGCTCGGACATGCCGGTCACCCAGTTCGACATGAAATATGTCGAGGGCGCAGGCCTGGTGAAGTTCGACTTCCTCGGCCTGAAGACGCTTTCGGTGCTGCAGAAGGGCGTGCAGATGCTCGCCAAGCGCGGCATCCAGGTCGATCTGGCGGCGCTCGCCTGGGACGATCCCAAGGTCTACGAACTGCTCCAGCGCGGCGAGACGGTGGGCGTGTTCCAGCTCGAATCCGAAGGCATGCGGCGCACGCTGGCGGCGGTGAAGCCGACCGGCTTCGAAGACATCATCGCGCTCGTCTCGCTCTACCGCCCGGGCCCGATGGACAACATCCCGATGTTCGGCGCGCGCAAGAATGGCCGCGAGCCGATCGAATATCCGCATCCGATGCTCGAAGGCGTGCTGAAGGAAACCTACGGCATCTTCGTCTATCAGGAGCAGGTGATGCAGGCGGCGCAGGTGCTCGCCGGCTACAGCCTCGGCGAGGCCGACCTGCTCCGCCGCGCGATGGGCAAGAAGATCCAGGCCGAGATGGACGCACAGCGCGAGCGCTTCGTCTCCGGCTGCGCGGCGCACGCCATCTCGAAGGAGAAGGCGAACGAGCTGTTCGACTTGATCGACAAGTTCGCCGGCTACGGCTTCAATAAGAGCCACGCCGCCGCTTACGCGTTGGTCGCCTACCAGACGGCCTGGATGAAGGCGCATTATCCGGTCGAATTCTACGCCGCCTCGATGTGCTACGACATGCACCAGACCGACAAGCTCGCTATCTTCATCGAGGATATGCGGCGCATGGACGTCGCCTGCTTGCCGCCCTGCATCAACGCCAGCGAGGCCGAATTCTCGGTTGAGGACATCGCGGGCGGCCGCGCCGTCCGCTA
Organism: Pseudomonadota bacterium; assembly: GCA_023423775.1. Taxonomy (GTDB): domain Bacteria; phylum Pseudomonadota; class Alphaproteobacteria; order Sphingomonadales; family Sphingomonadaceae; genus Allosphingosinicella. Next base: position 4,833 of record JAFAEZ010000056.1, on the reverse strand, counting down.
CGCCCTCGGCGCGCTGAAGGGCGTCGGCGAGAAGGCGATGGAGCAGCTCGTCGACGAGCGCCGCGCCAACGGCCCGTTCAAGTCGCTCGACGATTTCGCCGACCGCGTCGACCCGCGCCTGCTTAACCGCCGCCAGATCGAGAGTATGGCAGCCGGCGGCGCGTTCGATTCGGTCTGGCCGCGCCGCGCCGCGGTGGTCGCGGGCGCCGAGACCATCCTCGCCCATGCCGCCAGCGCCGCCGAGGCGCGCACCAGCGGCCAGGGCGGGCTGTTCGGCGGCGAAGTCGAGGTGGCGCCGATCCGGATCCCCGACGTGCCCGCCTGGACGATGATCGAGGCGATGGCCCAGGAGAAGGAGAGCTTCGGCTTCTATTTCTCGGCCCACCCGATCGACCGCTTCAAGCATCTCGCCAGCGCCAACGGCGCGCGCAGCTTCGGCGAGCTCGCCGCCATGCCCGCGCCGGCGGACGGCGGCCGCTCCAACGCGGTCATGGCCGGCCTGGTCGAGGAAGCGCGCTACCGCACCTCGGCGCGGGGCCGCCGTTATCTGATGGCGACCCTGTCCGACTCCTCGGGCCAGTTCATCGCCACTTGCTTCGAGGATCCGGTTGCGGCCCAGCTCGAAGACGCGGCCAAGGCCGGCGACTGCCTCTTGCTCAACGTCGAGCTGGACCGCCGCCCCGGCGAAGAGGCGCCACGCGTCACCGTCAAGAGCGTGCGCTCGTTCGATACTTTGTCGAAGATGGTCCGCCTTCAGATGGAGGTGCAGGTTGCGAGCCCCGAGGCCCTGCAGCGTCTCGCCAACGCGTTGGCCGCGGAGAAAGGCGGCAATGGCATCCTCTGCCTGCGCGCGCATCATGGGCAGGGCGAAGTCGACCTCGTGCTTGGACGCGATTACCGGCTCGACGCGGAGCTCGCCGCCCGGGTCGAACGGATCGAGGGCGTCGTCTCGGTCCGTCTGTCCGCCGCCGATTCCGGCAGGCTTGCCCTCGTCTCCTAGTGGGATAAGCTGCCTCTCTACAAAGGAGAGGACGCATGCTCGGTGGAATGCAGGATTGGCCGCTCCGGATCATGCGGCTCTTGGATCATGCCGAGCGTGAGCATGGCACGCGCGAGATCGTCTCGCGCTACGCCTCGGGCGAGACCGTCCGCTCGGATTGGGCCGGCATCGCGCGCGACGCCCGCCGCCTTGCCAACGCGCTCGAGCGGCTCGGCCTGAAGCGCGGCGACCGTATCGCCACCCTCTCCATGAACCACGGCCGCCACCTGGTTGCCTGGTACGGCGCGATCGGCATGGGCGGCGTCCTCCACACCATCAACCCGCGCCTGTTCGACGACCAGCTCGTCTACATCGCCAACCACGCCGAAGACCGGATCCTCTTCTACGACGCCGCCTTCACCGCCACCGTCGAGCGGCTGAAACCCCAGTTCCGCACGATCGAGCATTATGTCTGCTTCGATCCGACCGAGGGCGATGGCTTCGAGGACCTGATCGCCGGCGAGAGCGACCGCTACGAGTGGGTCGAGGGCGACGAGCGCGAGCCGGCGATGCTCTGCTACACCAGCGGCACCACCGGCAATCCGAAGGGCGTGCTCTACGAGCACCGCTCGACCGTGCTTCACGCGCTCGTCGAGGTGATGCCCGACGTGTTCAACCTGTCGAACCGCGCGGTCGCGCTGCCGATCGTCCCGATGTTCCACGCCGCCGCCTGGGGCCTGCCCTTCGCTGCGCCGATTGCGGGCGCAAAGCTAGTATTCTCAGCCGATTACACGCCGCAGGTGATGTGCGATCTCATGAATGCCGAGGGCGTGACACACACCGCCGGCGTGCCGACCGTCTGGCTTGCCTTGATCAGCCACGTCGAATCGACCGGCGCCGATCTCGGCCCGCTGCAGTTGGTGACGATCGGCGGCTCGGCGGCGCCGCGGGCGATGATCGAGTGGTTCCTGCGGCGCGGGATCGAGGTCGGTCACGCCTGGGGCATGACCGAGATGTCGCCGATCGGAACGATCGGGGGCCGCCCGGCGCATTGGGGCGAGATGAGCGAAGGCGAGCAGCTCGACCTGCTCTGCCGGCAGGGCCGCCCGCCGTTCGGCGTCGAGCTCCGGATTGTCGACGACGAGGGCGCCGTTCTCCCGCGCGACGGCAAGGCTTCGGGCCGGCTGCAGGCGCGGGGGCCATGGATCGTCGCCTCCTATTTCAAGGCCGAAGAGCCGGCGATCGACGCTGAGAATTGGTTCGACACTGGCGACGTCGCCATTCTCCATCCCGACGGGGTCATGCAGATCACCGACCGCTCGAAGGACGTTATCAAGTCCGGCGGCGAATGGATCAGCTCGATCGAGCTCGAAAACGCCGCGGTGGGCTGTCCCGGCGTCGCCGAGGCCGCAGCGGTTGGCGTCTACCATCCCAAATGGGACGAGCGCCCGCTGCTGCTGGTCGTGCGAAGGGAGGGCATGGACGTGACGCCCCAGGCGATCCTTGCGCACCTTGCCGATCACGTCGCCAAATGGTGGCTGCCCGACGAGATATTGTTCGTCGACAGCCTGCCCCACACCGCCACTGGCAAGCTCCTCAAGACCGCCCTGCGCGAGCAATATAAGGACTACAAGCTGGCGACTGCGGCCTAGCCCTTCTGTGTTCCCCGGAACGGCTGGCTCAGAACAGCCGCAATTGCGGCCCCTGCGGCGGTTCGAACAGATCGGTGCGCAGCGCCAGTTTCTCCTTGTTGAGCCCATATTTGCGCGTCGCGATCGTGAAGCGGGTCTTGAGCAGCTCCGCCCATGGTCCCGAGCCGCGCATGCGCGTGAACCAATCGGGGTCGTTGTCACGGCCGCCGCGCAGCGACTGGATGATCGCCATCACCTTGCCGGCGCGGTCCGGGAAATGCTCGTCGAGCCACGCGCGGAACAAGGGCGCCACCTCGTGGGGCAGGCGGACGGGAATGTAGAAGGCGCCGCGCGCGCCCGCCTCCGCCGCAGCCTCCAAAATATGCTCGATCTCATGGTCGGTGACCGCCGGAACGACCGGCGCGATCGCGACATAGGTGGGGATGCCGGCCTCGCTCAGCGCCTTCACCGCGGCGAGCCGCTTGCGCGGCGCCGGCGCCCGCGGCTCGAGCGTGCGTGCGATCTCGGGCGTCAGCGACGTCACCGACAGCGCCACCCCGGCCAGCCCCTGCGCCGCCATCGGCCCGAGCAAGTCGATGTCGCGCACCACCCGGTCGGACTTGGTGGTGATCATCAGCGGATGTTTCGTCTCGGCCAGCACTTCGACGATCTGGCGCATGATCCGCCACTTGCCCTCGATCGGCTGATAGGGATCGGTATTGGTGCCGATCGCCATCGACCGCACCTGGTAGCCGGGCTTGGCGAGTTCGGCACGGAGCAAAGCGGCGGCGTCGGGCTTGGCGAACAACTTAGATTCGAAATCCAGGCCAGGCGAGAGGTCGTGAAAGGCGTGGGTGGGCCGCGCGAAGCAATAGATGCAGCCATGCTCGCAGCCGCGATAGGGATTGATCGAGCGGTCGAACCCGATGTCGGGCGATTGGTTGCGGGTGATGATCGTCCTGGGCTTCTCGATCGTCACCGTCGTGCGCAGTGGCGGCATGACGCCATCCAGCGTTTCGCGCGCGTCGAGCCAGTCTCCGTCCGCCTCGCGGACGGCGAGGCCGAAGCGGGTCGGGACCTTGTTCTCGGGTGCGCCGCGGCCGGCGCGGACATCGGGACGGGGCATGCCTTGTTCTACGCCGACAGGTAGAACAAAGCAAGAACGTTAGTTGCTGCCCGCAGCTCCGGCGCGTGATCCCTCGTCGAGGCGGACTGCGGTGGCGCCGGGAAGGCCGGGGAAACGCGGCCACAGGCCTTGGGCGAGCGCCTTGCGACTGGTCGATTCGCGCCCGGCCTGCTGCTGATAGATCCAGTAATTACGCAGGATGATCGGCACGTAGCCGCGCGTTTCCCAATAAGGCAGCGACTCGATGTAGAGCAGCGGATCGCCGCGATCGAAGCCGCGACTGTTCCATTCGGCGATCGGTGCCGGCCCGGCATTATAGGCCGCGATCACCTTGGGCAGCAGGCCGCCGGTGCCGTAATGGCTGCGCAGATATTCGATATAGGACTGGCCATATTCGAGGTTGGCGCTGGGCTGGTCGAGTTGGGCGCGGTCGAACGCCTCGCCGCGCGTACGGGCGATGTCGCCGGCCGTGCCCGGGCGGACCTGCATCAGGCCGACCGCGCCCGCCGGGCTCACGACCGTGCTACGGAAATTCGACTCCTGGAGGGCGTGGGCGTAGGCCAGCGCCGGGTCGACCCGCCAGCCGCGCGTCGGCTTCCAATCGGGCGCCGGATAGCGCGCCGCGAGGTTCACGCGCGTGCCCTTGGGCACATTGTGCGCCAGCCAGAATTGCGCCGAGGCGAGATCGAGGTCGGCGGCGAGATGGACCAAAGCGGCATGGTCGCCGGGTGCAATCCGCGCCTGGTGGCGGATATATTCTTCGGCGAGGGCGGTCTCGCCAATCTCGACCAGCGCCATTGCTGCCTTGACGTTGGGCTTGGCCGCGATGCCGCGCCATTCCGCATCGCCGAAATCGTGCAGGCCGGTATAATTGCGCGTCTTGATACCGAGCGCTTCCGCCGCGAGCAGACCGTAGAAAGTCTCCTTGAGCGCGGCGGCGCTGCGCAGCCGTGCCTGGACCCGCTCGGGCTTGGCGCAGCGCGTGTCGGCCCGCGCCGCCCAATAATGGCCCGCCGCCATCAATTCGGGGTCGCCCGATCGGGCGCCGCCGGTGGCGAAGGCGTCCGCGGCCGCATCGCAAACGTGCGCGCGCCATG
>JAFAEZ010000053.1 GCA_023423775.1 Pseudomonadota bacterium | reverse complement strand
CCGCCGCACCGCGCGGCGAAAGACCGGCCCGTCCCCGCGCCGGGCCACCGCCCCGCCACGTTCGGACGCCCGCCGCTGCCGAGCGCCCCGCGCCAGCGCCCAAGCCGGCCTTCGCTCCCGATCGGGTCGAGCGTCAGTTCGGCCCGCGCGAGCCGCAGCGCATCGCCAAATTGCTGGCCCGCGCCGGCATCGCCTCGCGCCGCGAGATCGAGCGGATGATCGAAGAGCGCCGCATCGCCATCAACAACGTCCCGCTGGAGACGCCGGCGACGATCGTCACTTCGCTGCAGGGCGTCACCGTCGACGGCAAGCCGGTGCGGCCGCCCGCCGCCACCCGCCTGTTCCTCTACCACAAGCCGACCGGACTGATCACCGCCGAGCGCGATCCGGCCGGCCGCCCGACCATCTACGACAAATTGCCCGAAGGCCTGCCGCGTCTGATGCCGGTCGGCCGCCTCGATCTCAACACCGAGGGGCTCCTGCTCCTCACCAATGACGGCGAGTTCAAGCGCAAGCTCGAGCTCCCTTCGACCGGCGTAGAGCGCACCTATCGCGCCCGCGTATTCGGCGACGTCAGTCAGGAGCAGCTCGAGGAGCTGATCCACGGCATCGAGATCGAGGGCATCCGCTACGGCGCCATCGACGCCAATCTCGAGCGCCGCACCGGCCGCAACGGCTGGGTCGAGATGCGCCTCAAGGAAGGCAAGAACCGCGAGGTCCGGCGCGTGCTCGAGCATCTCGGCCTGCAGGTGTCGCGTCTGATCCGCGTCGCCTACGGGCCGTTCGTCCTCGCCGATCTGCCGATGGGCGAAATCGGCGAAGTGCGGCAGCACGAATTGGTGGAATTCAGGAAGAGCCTGTGAGGATCATTGCCGGGGAATGGCGCGGGCGGCCCCTCATCGCGCCCGAAGGACAAGCCACCCGCCCGACCAGCGACCGCGCCCGCGAAGGGCTGTTCTCGATGCTCGCCAGCCGGCTCGGCAGCTTTGAGGGGCTGCGCGTCGCCGACCTCTTCGCCGGGACCGGCGCGCTCGGTCTCGAGGCGCTGTCCCGCGGCGCGGCGCATTGCACCTTCGTCGACAGCGACCGTAATGCAGCCGCCGCGATCAAACGCAACCTCGACACATTTGGCGCGGCTGCGCGGGGCGACATTCGCAGCCAGGCGGTGGAATATGCCGTGCCGCCGGCCGTGCCCTGCGACATCGTCTTTCTCGATCCGCCCTACGCCACCGGCCTCGCCGAGATGGCGACGGAGCGCGTCTGCAATGCAGGCTGGGTGGCGCCCGGCGGCTGGGTCAGCGTCGAGACGGCGGGTGAAAAGCTGCCGCTGGCGGAGGGCTTTGCCGTCGCCGCCGAACGCCGTTTCGGCAAGGCGCACCTGACCCTGTTCCGGCGCGAGAGGTAAGGGCCCGTGCAGGCGCGACTAAGCTTGCCCTGCGCCGCCACGTTCCCTAACTGTTCGCCGTGACCCAAGCCCTCTCCCCCGCCGCCGAGCCGCCTTATATCAGCGACCTCAACCCGCCCCAGCGAGAGGCCGTGCTGACTACGGAGGGGCCGGTGCTGGTGCTGGCCGGCGCGGGCACGGGCAAGACGGCTGCGCTGACCGCGCGCCTCGCCCATCTGATCGCCACGCGCCGTGCCTGGCCCTCGGAGATCCTCGCCGTCACCTTCACCAACAAGGCGGCGCGGGAAATGAAGGAGCGCGTCGGCCGCATCGTCGGCGACGCCGTGGAGGGCATGCCCTGGCTCGGCACCTTCCACGCGGTCGGCGCGAAGATGCTGCGCCGCCACGCCGAACTGGTCGGCCTCCAATCCAATTTCACGATCCTCGACACCGATGACCAGCTGCGCCTGCTGAAGCAGTTGATCGCCGCTGCCGACATCGACGAGAAACGCTGGCCGGCGCGCCAGCTCGCCGGCCTGATCGACCGCTGGAAGAATCGCGGCTGGACCCCGGCGCAGATCGACGCCGGCGAGAGCGAAGCCTATGCCAACGGCAAGGGCGCCGAGCTCTACGCCGCCTATCAGGAACGGCTGAAGGCGCTCAACGCCTGCGATTTCGGCGACCTTTTGCTGCACATGCTGGTGATCCTGCGCACCCACCGCGACGTGCTCGAACATTATCAGCAGCGCTTCAAATATATCCTCGTCGACGAATATCAGGACACCAACCAGAGCCAGTATCTCTGGCTTCGGCTGCTCGCCCAGGAGCGGAAGAACATCTGCTGCGTCGGCGACGACGACCAGTCGATCTATTCCTGGCGCGGCGCCGAGGTCGCCAACATCCTCCGCTTCGAGCAGGATTTCCCCGGCGCCAAGATCGTCCGGCTCGAGCAGAATTACCGCTCGACCTCGCACATCCTCGCCGCCGCTTCGGGAGTGATCGCCCACAATGGCGGCCGCCTCGGCAAGACGCTCTGGACCGACAAGGACGGCGGCGAGAAGGTGAGCGTGATCGGCGTCTGGGACGGCCCCGAGGAGGCGCGCCGCGTCGGCGAGGAGATCGAATCGATCCAGCGCCGCGGCGGTCATCTCGACGATACCGCCATCCTCGTCCGCGCCCAGTTCCAGACCCGCGAGCTCGAGGACCGCTTCATCGCGATCGGCCTCCCCTATCGGATCGTCGGCGGTTTCCGCTTCTACGAGCGCGCCGAGATCCGCGACGCCCTCGCTTACCTTCGCGTCATCGCCCAGCCGGCCGACGATCTCGCCTTCGAGCGGATCGTCAACACGCCCAAGCGCGGCCTCGGCGACAAGGCGGTGGCCAAGGTCCACGCCTTCGCCCGCGCGGCCGGTGCGCCTTTGCTGTCGGCCGCGGCGCAGATGCTCGACACCGACGAACTCACTCCCCAGGCGCAGCGCGCGCTGGGCAATCTGGTCGGCGATTTCGCGCGGTGGCGCGCGCGGCTGGACGAACTGCCGCATCCCGAGCTCGCCCGCCTCGTGCTCGACGAGAGCGGCTACACGGCGATGCTCCAGGCCGACCGTTCGGCCGAGAGCGCCGGCCGGCTCGAGAACTTGAACGAGCTCACCCGCGCGATGGAGGAATATGAGACGCTCGGGGCGTTCCTCGAGCATGTCAGCCTGGTGATGGAGAATGACGCCGCGCGCGACGAGGAGAAGGTCACGATCATGACCATCCACGCCGCCAAGGGCCTGGAATTCGGCACCGTCTTCCTCGCCGGCTGGGAGGAAGGCGTGTTCCCGTCGCAGCGCGCGCTCGACGAAGGCGGCAACGCCGCGCTCGAGGAGGAACGGCGCCTGGCTTATGTCGCGATCACCCGCGCGCGGCACAAATGCTTCATCATCCACGCCGCCAACCGCCGCATCTACGGCCAGTGGACCTCGTCGATCCCGTCGCGCTTCGTCGCCGAATTGCCCGACGATTATGTCGAGCACGAGACGACGATGAGCGGCGGCGAGAGCCTGTGGCGCGCCAACTGGTCGGAGCGTGCCGACCCGTTCTCGAACCTGCAGCGCGGCACCGGGCGCGGCCCCGGCTGGCAGCGCGCTGCCAGCGGCGGCGGCTTCGAACGTACCCCGCCGCGCATCGTCGAGGCGCGCGCCAGCGCCGTCAGCCTCGGCAATCCCGGCCGCAGCGACATCAGCCTCGGCCAGCGCGTCTTCCACTCCAAATTCGGCTACGGAACGGTCGCCGAGATCGAAGGCAACAAGCTCGAGATCGACTTCGAACATGCCGGTCGTAAGCGCGTCCTCGACAGCTTCGTGAGCTTGGCCTGAGCGGCTAGGCCCCGGACCGTTCATTGACGAATACCCCGATCTGGACCATCTAATGGTCCAGAAGGAGCGTGCGATGCACATTTCCGTGACCGACGCCAAAGGCAAGCTGACCGATCTCGTCCGCCGCGCCGAAGCTGGGGACGAGGTGATCCTCACCCGTCACGGCCAGCCCGCCGTACGGCTGACGCCGGTCAATCCCAAGCGTTCTCCCGAAGATCTGCGCGCGCGCCGACTGGCGGCGATTGACCGTGCCGTTGCCGCCGCGCGCGCACGCGGCCCCGATAGCGGACCCAGCGCAGCCCGAAGCCAGGACTTTCTCTACGGCGATGACGGCATGCCGGCGTGATCGTCATCGATACGTCGGCCCTGATGGCCATCCTTCAGGATGAGCCGGGGGCGAGCGACTGTCGGTCAGCCATTGCGAAGCAGGACCAGATGCTGATTGCGGCCCCGAATTTGACTGAGGCGCTGATCGTTGCAGCTCATAGGCAACTGCACGACGACATGACTCAGCTGATCGACGATTTGGAGCTGATCGTCATGTCGCTGACTGAGCCGCTCGCTTATGCCGCGGTTCGCGCCTATCGGCACTGGGGCAAAGGCTTCCACCCGGCCGGCCTGAATTTCGGCGACTGTTTCGCTTACGCTTTGGCGAAGGAGCACGACTGCCCGCTCCTCTTCGTCGGCGACGATTTCGCGAGGACCGACATAAAGGCCGTGACCGGCTGAGGCTCTGCTTGCGACCCGGGCGGATGCCCAGAAGCTTTCGACCCCAGCCCTGCCTCCGAGGCAACATTGCGCTCTCGGCGGCGCCGGAACGAGCCAAATCTTGCCCGCCGCCGCGCGTCCGCGCGAAATAGCCGCTTTCGGCGTCACGGGTGTTGATGCGCTCCCACGACCGTCCTAGTGCCCAGCCAGACATGCCGGCGACCTCCCCCTTCCATTATCGCGACTATCGCGCCTTCTGGGCGGCGCGACTGGCAAGCACCATGGCGAGCACGATGCTGGTCGTCGTGATCGGCATTCACGTCTATGACCTCGCCCGCGAGACGATGAGCATCGAGCGGGCGAGCTTCTGGCTCGGCATGGTCGGCCTGGCGCAATTCCTCCCTTTGTTCGCGCTCACCCTGGTCGCGGGCTACGTCGCCGACCGGATCGACCGGCGCTGGATCGTGCGCGCCAGCCTGGCGCTCGAACTGCTCTGCTCGGCGGCCCTGGCGGCCCTCGTCTGGTTCGACGCGATGTCGCTGATCCCTTTGTTCGCGGTCGCGGTGGTGCTGGGCATCGGCCGCGCCTTCGCCGGCCCGGCTTTGGCCTCCTTCGCCCCCAATCTCGTGCCGCCGGCTTTGCTTCCCAATGCGATCGCGCTCAATTCGATCGCCTGGCAGGCGGGCAGCGTCGCCGGCCCGCTGATCGGCGGCGGCGCCTATGCGCTCAGCACCGCCCTCCCCTACGAGGCGTCGGCCATATTGTTCGGCGTGGCGCTCGGCGCGATGCTGATCATCCGTCCGATCCCGCTCGGCAATGCCGGCGATTCGCACCCGCTGCGCGCCGTCATCGAAGGGCTGCGCTACGTCCGCGACAACAAGATCGTGCTCGGCGCGATCACGCTCGATCTGTTCGCGGTCCTGCTCGGCGGCGCGACAGCGATGCTGCCGGTCTATGCGCGCGACATTCTCCATGTCGGCTCCGAAGGCCTCGGCGCCCTCCGCGCCGCTCCGGCGGTTGGCGCCGCGCTCACCGCGCTGGTCCTCGCCCGGCGGCCGCTCAAGCGCCATGTCGGCGCCAAGATGTTCGGCTGCGTCGCCTTGTTCGGCGTCGCGACGATCGTGTTCGGCGAGTCGCGCGTGATGTGGCTCTCGCTTGCGAGCCTGTTCGTGCTCGGTGCCGCCGACATGATCAGCGTCTATGTCCGCTCCTCGCTGATCCAGCTCCACACGCCCGACGCGATGCGGGGCCGCGTCTCGGCGGTCTCGGGCCTGTTCATCTCCGCGTCCAACGAGCTTGGCGAATTCCGCGCCGGGCTTGCCGGCTCGGCGGTCGGCCCGGTGATGGCGGTGGTCGGCGGCGGCGCGCTGGCCGTGGCGGCGACCGGCATCTGCGCCCTCGTCTTCCCCGGGCTGCGCCGCGCGGATCGCTTCGTCGCGCCGGACCCGCAAATTCTTGCCGAAGCTTCCGGAAAGGACGTTCCGGACGTAGAAGTCCCCGCAATGGTCGCGGGCCTCGATCCCAGAGCCGAGAAAGGACAGCCATGAAAGCCGCAAACATCCTCGAGACGATCGGCAACACGCCGCATATCCGGGTGAGCCGCCTCTTCGGTTCGGCCGAAGTCTGGATCAAGTCGGAGCGCTCCAATCCGGGCGGCTCGATCAAGGATCGCATCGCCCTCGCCATGGTGGAGGACGCCGAGCGGAGCGGCGCGCTGAAACCCGGCGGCACGATCATCGAGCCGACCTCGGGCAACACCGGCATCGGCCTCGCCATGGTCGCCGCGGTCAAGGGCTACAAACTGATCCTCGTCATGCCCGAGAGCATGAGCCTCGAGCGCCGCCGGCTGATGCTGGCTTATGGCGCGACCTTCGATCTCACGCCCAAGGAAAAGGGCATGAAGGGCGCGATCGAGCGGGCGCATGAGCTGATCGGTCAGACGCCGGGCAGCTGGATGCCGCAGCAGTTCGAGAACGAGGCCAATGTCGAAGTCCACGTCCGCACCACCGCGCAGGAAATATTGGACGATTTCCGCGACAGCCCGATCGACGTCCTGATCACCGGCGTCGGCACCGGCGGCCACATCACCGGCTGCGCCCAGGTGCTGAAGAAGGCGTGGCCGAACCTCAAGGTGTTCGCGGTCGAGCCGACCCTCTCGCCGGTCATCTCCGGCGGCCAGCCGGGGCCGCACCCGATCCAGGGCATCGGCGCCGGCTTCGTGCCGAAGAACCTCCATACCCAATTGCTCGATGGAACGATCCAGGTCGAGGCGGAGGACGCCCGGGAATGGGCGCGGCGCTCGGCCCGCGAGGAAGGCATGCTGGTCGGCGTCAGCTCCGGCGCCACCCTGGCCGCCATCTCGCAGAAGCTGAAGGAACTGCCCGAAGGCAGCCGCGTGCTCGGCTTCAACTACGATACCGGCGAGCGCTATCTGTCGGTCCCGGACTTCCTGCCCGAAGCCTGAGCGATGGCGGCACCGAGGATCGCAATCCTCACTCCCGATCCCGAGAGTGAGAATTATTCGGCGCGCTGGCCGGACGTGCTGGCGCGGCTGGCGGCACCCTTGCGCGCCGCTGGGCTCGAGGTGGAAGGGCGGAGCTGGACTGGGCCGGACCTCGCCGGGTTCGACCTCGTCCTGCCGCTGCTCGCCTGGGGCTATCATCACGGCAACGGGCATTGGGCCGAGCGCGTCGCGGGCTGGGAAGCGGACGGCCTCGCGCTGCGCAACCCGCCCTCGGTGCTGCGCTGGAATTCCGACAAGACCTATCTCGCCCGGCTCGAGGCCAAAGGCGCGCCGATCGTGCTGACCCTCTATGTCGAGCGCCTGACCCTGGAGGCGTTGCGCGAGGCGTCGGACCGCTTCGGCACCGACCGGCTGGTCGCCAAGCCGCAGGTCTCGGCCGGCGCCTGGCAGACCATCCGCTGGTCGCCCGGGACGCCGCTCGACGACGGGCCGTCGGGCGCCGCCATGATCCAGCCCTATCTGCGCTCGATCGAGACCGAGGGCGAGGTCTCCTTGCTCTATTTCAACGGCCGCTTCAGCCACGCCATCTCGAAGCGCCCGCAGCCCGGCGACTTCCGCGTCCAGCCCGAATATGACGGCATCATCGCGCGCTACGATCCCGCGTCCGACGAGCGCGCAGCCGCCGACGCCGTGCTCGCCGCGGTTGACGAGCCTCTGCTCTACGCCCGCGTCGACCTGGTCCGCGGCCTGGACGGCAGGCCCGCCTTGATGGAGCTCGAGCTGGTCGAGCCCGATCTCTACCTCGGCTACGATCCGGACGAGGGCGCAGCCTTCGCCGCCGCCGTCCAAGCCGCCATCGCATGAGCGAGTTCACGCTGCGCAGCGCGACGACCGCCGATGCCGCGGCGCTCGCCCGGTTCGCGGCCCATGTCTTCGAGCAGACGTTCGGCCCCGAAAACACGGCCGAGGACATGGCCGACTATCTCCGAACCACCTATTCGCCGGAGCTGCAGCGCGAGGAAATAGCCGAGACGGGCGCCGAAGTGCTGCTCGCCGAGGTGAACGGCGCGATCGTCGGCTACTCCTATTTCCGTGTGGGCCCCGCCCCCGATTGCGTCACGGCGGAGCGGCCGTTCGAGATCAGCCGCTTCTATGTCGACAGGGAGCAGCACGGCCGCGGCATCGCCGCTGCGCTGATGGAGCGCACGCTCGCCGCCGCCGCGCCGCTGGGTGATGCGATCTGGCTCAGCGTCTGGGAGCATAATGGCCGCGCTCTGGCCTTCTATCGCCGCTTCGGCTTCGAGGTGGTCGGCGAGCGCGGCTTCCAGCTCGGCAGCGATCTCCAGCGCGACCTGCTGATGGCCCGTCCCCTCTAGCGCTCGACCAACGCCGTGGCCAGCGCCACCGCTTCGGCGTGCCGTATGTCGACGATGCGCGGATAATCGAACACGCTCGCGCCCGCCGTATCCACGTGCAGGGTAGCGAGACCGAGCCGACGCTGGAGCCAGGTGCGGGTCACCGCCAGGCCCTGCACGTTCGTCGCCGGCACGATCCAGAGGCGCCGTCGCCAGAAGCCCTTCCGCACGAATAGCAATCCACCGTCGAAGCCATGCAGGTGAAAACGGCGGCTGACGACCGCCCCGACCGCACCAAGCCCCAGCAAGGGTAGCAGCAGCAACGCCGCCGGCCAGAACAAAGAGGCGACCAGCAGCAGCGGCAGCGGCACCAGCAGTTCGGCAAGGACCACCCGCAGGACGTGGCGGCGCGACACCATGTGCAACTCGCCCGCGTGCGGCAGGCGATAGGTGCCCGCGAGGGAGAGTATCTGCGCCACCTCGGTCGTGGTCGAGAAAGGCGCGACGCTCTGCCGACCGGATTCCTCGGCGCCGGCGCTGAGCGTCTGGAAAGAAAGGTCGGCCCCGTCGAACAGCCGCCGCACCGGCCCGTCGGTTACCAGCGCGAGCTGGATTCGATCCCGCGCAATCACGCTCTCGCTGCGCGTGAACAGGCCCCGGACCCGGCGAAAGCGGCTCTCCTCCTCCAGGGTCAGGCGGAAGCCGTAATCCCGGGCGAGAATCCGGAGCACGCCCGTGAGGACGCCGAGCGCGGCCGCCAGCACGAGCACGGAGGCGATCGCCACGAACGAGAACCGTCCGGTCACGTCCGCACCGATCAGGCCCACCCAGCGACCCGGATCGTAAATGTCGAACGGCAGCCACGGCTCGAAGCTCTGCAGGATCGCGAACAGGCCGGCGATGTAGAGCAAGGAGAAGTTGAACAGGCCCGACAACAGCACGCGGCCCAGCGGCATTGCAATGATGGGGAGCGCGTCAGGAGCCTCCGTGGCCGGAGCAATCCCTCCCCGCCCCTGCTTCAAGACGCTGCGCAGATGGTCGGCCTCGGCCAGGCTGACGCTGTCGAGCACCCCTTCGTCCTTGCCCGATCCGCCGGTTTCGATGCGGACTTTGGCGAGCCCGAACAGGCGTTGGCCGAGCCTTTGCTCGATATCGATGTCCTGGATGCGGTGGAACGGGATCGATCGGCGCGTGCGCTGCAGGAGTCCGCTTTCGATGACCAGGTCGGTCTCGCCGACGCCGTAGCGAAAGCTCCGCCATTTCAGCCAGTTGACGACGAAGGTCGCAACGCCGGTGGCGGCCGCAACCAACAACACCGTGCCGAGGCCCACATCCGACACCACCGCGAAGATCGCCGGCAGGCCGATCAGGTTCGAGGGCACTTCCTTCAGGAAGCGCAGCGGGATGGTCGCAGGATGGACATGCTGGTCGGCGACGGTTTCGCTCACAGCGGACCTGTGCCGATCCTGGCGCGGATCGCGGTCCGCATCTTTTCCGCCCGGGTCCGCTCCAGCCCGGGCAGGACGACGCGGCTGTGCATCGTGCCGGCAGTGTGCAGGACGAGCCGGCAGACGCCGGAGGCGCGCTCGATCGGCCCCTGCGAAATGTCGATATGCTGGACGCGGACGAGCGGTACGATCGTCTCCACTCGCTTCCAGACCCCGCGGGCGATGCGGAGATTGTCCTCGTCGATTGCATAGCTCCAGGCGCGATAGCGCCGCCCCGGCGCGAGGAAGGCGATATAGAATGCGATTGGCAGCACCGGCCCGGCCACGATCCCGAGCGGCGTGCCGAGCTGAACCGACAGCAATCCGTCCGCGGCGCCCCCCCCCCCCGCCGTGGATGCGCATCACCGTCAATTGGCCGCGTTCGAGTGCGTCCATTCAGGCCCCCTTTTCGTCCGCGCCGACGATAGGGCCGCCCGCCGGTCAGACAAGCGGGCTGGTGGAGAATGTTCGGGCGGCGCGCGTTGGGGGTGCGAGGGCAATCGGGCGGAGCAGGGCGATGAAGCCGATGAACGAGCACCATCTGGCGATCCTTCGCCGGCACATGGTGGAAGTGATCGACATCCATTTCGATCTGGCCAGCGAGGAGATCGGCAAGGACAGGATGGAGCCCGGCCTGTCGCGGGCGATGATGGAGGTGCCGCGCCACCTGTTCGTCCCCGCCCAGCTGGCAGCTCTGGCCTATCATGATACGCCGCTTCCGCTCGGCTTCGACAAGACCGTCTCGCAGCCCTTCATCTGCGCGCTGATGCTCGATCTGCTGGATCTGAAACCGGGCTTACGCGTGCTCGAAGTGGGCACCGGCCTCGGCTACCAGGCGGCGCTCATGGCCGAAATGGGCGCGCGCGTGTGGAGCGTCGAGGTGGTCGAGGAATTTGCCGGCGAGGCTGGGCTCCGCCTGCTCGCCCTCGGCCATACCGGCGTCGCGGTCCGGGTCGGCGCCGGATCGCGCGGCTGGCCCGAACACGCGCCGTTCGACCGGATCCTCGTCACCGCCGCCGCGCCGGAAGTGCCCGAGCCGTTGCTCGACCAGCTCGCCCGCGGCGGACTGCTGGTCATGCCGCTCGGCGGGAAGGACGTGCAGATGCTGACGGTGATCGAAAAGGGCTCCGAGGGCCAGATCGAGCGGCGCGAGGTGATGCAGGTGCGCTTCACCCAATTGGAGACCAGCGCCTGACCTCAGCCGCTCTGCGCCTGCAGCTCCTGCTCGGCCTCGTCCAGTTCGCCTCCTTCCAGCGCGAGCGCCGCGGCCACGACCGGAATGGTGAAGCACAGGCTGGTTCCGCCGCCGGCGCGAGGCTCGGCCCATATCCGACCGCCATGCGCCTCCACGATCGTGCGCGAGATCAACAGGCCGAGCCCCAGGCCGCTTTCCTTCGAGGTCGAGAAAGGCGCGAACAGGTCGCAGGAATCGGAAATGCCCGGTCCGTTGTCGCTGACGCAGATGCGGATGTCGTGGCCGAGACGGTCGCCGCAGATCGCGATCTGCGGCTGCTCGACGTCGCTCACCGCATCGCAGGCGTTGCGCACCAGATTGATCAGCACCTGCTGGATCTGAACCCGGTCGCCCGTGATCACCGCCGCCGCCGGGTGGATATCGACCTGCAAGTCGATGTCGGGATAGCGGTTCGCCATCGCGATCAGCGAGACTGAATCCTCGACGATCTCGCTCAACGCGGCGCTTTCGTGCCAGCTCTCCTTGTTGGAGACCATATCGCGGATGCGGCGGATGATGTCGCCGGCGAGGCGGATCTGCTGCGCGGCCGCGTCGACCCCCTCATGCACGTTCGCCTCCTGGCCGGACCGGCCGAGCAGCCGGCGCACGCCGATCAGATAGTTGCTGGCGGCGGCGAGCGGCTGGTTGATCTCGTGGGCGAGCGTCGCCGCCATCGTGTTCATCGCTTCGGTGCGCGACAGATGGGCGACCTCGGCCTGCAGAGTCTCGAGCAGCTTGCGCGCACTGATGTCCTGATCGGTGCCGTGCAGCCGGACGACGCGCCCGGTGCTGTCGCGGGTCGGCACCGCCACCGTCTGGCGGTGCGAAACGTCGCCGTTGGGGAAGCGGACCGTCATCTGATATTCCTGCTTCTCGCCCGTACGGATGGCGAGGGCGATGGCTCGCTCGATGGTGCGGCGACTCGGCTCGTCGAGATGGGCGACCATTTCCGCATAGCTTGGTGGTCCCCGCGACGGATCGCGCCGGTTCATCGCGTAGAGCTGGTCCGACCAGTGGGTGAAACCCTTTTCCATGTCGTAGACCCAATCGCCGATCTGGCCGATCCGCTGCGCCTCGTGCAGCCGCTCGTTGGCCTCGGCAATTTCGCTCGCCGCCTTCTGGCGGCGATAGAGAGTCGCGATCAGCAGCGCCGCGAAGGCGAGGGTGCCGAGCGTGAGCAAAGCGGCGCCCGCAAAATAGGCGCGGTGCCGCTTGCGCAGCGGCGCGAGCACGTCTTCGCGGCCGACACCGGAGGTGACGAAGATCTGGTGACCGCCGACCCGGCGGTGGGCGATGAAGCGCCTGATGCCGTCGATCGTCGCCCCGCCTTCATAGGTGCCGTCGCGGCCCCGGCGCTGCATCTGCGTGGCAACCGCCTTGCTGAGATCCTGGCCGTAGCTCGAATCGTTGCCGGTGCGACGGGCGCGAACGATGCCGTCGAGCCCGACCACCCCCAGCAGGTCGGTCGGCTTGACGTCGGCATGGGCGTGGAAATCGGTAAAACGCTCATGTGGCATCTGGATGTTGACGACGCCGGCAAAGCTGCCGTCCGGATTATTGATCCGCCGCGACACCGCCACCACGGCTTGGCCGAGGCGTGCCGAGTAGCGCGGCGTTCCGAAATAAAGCTTGCCCGTATCGCGCTTTACATGGACGGCAAACGTCTCTGCATTGGCGACGTTCACATTGCTCGGCGGTGGATCGAACGAGGTCGCGATGATGTCGCCCTTTGCATTGGCGACGCTGACTGCCGTGAAGAGCCGGTTGCGGACGATGTCGTCCGTGAGCAGTTGCGGACGAGCGGCCGTACCATTCACGTGGTGAAACTGTCCGGCAATGTGGAGCATCGCCGAATCCGCCGTCTGCAGGGTCCGGGCGACAAACTCCTCGAGCGCGATCGCGCGGTTGGCGTTCTGGCGCACGGCGGCAGTGATCGCCTCGCTCCGCTCGAACCGCGCCTGCGCGAACACCGCCCACCAAGTCACCGCGATCAATGCCAGGCTGAAGGACGCAATCAGCAGGACGGCCGGCCGCAGCGAGCCCGACGAGGCTCCGGCTACGGAAGGGCGTGCACTGGCGGCCGGCATGGGGCAATCGAACCTAGGTGATGGGAGGCACTTGCTAACCCTGGATGGTTAACAAAAGCTTGCCCCTTGTCGCCGCCTGCGGCGCAAAGGGCAACCGATAAGACGGACGCAAAGCACCGATACGGACCCAAGACCGGCGACTCCTTGTTGCGGCGCTCGGTCAATCACCCATCACGCGCAGTCGCGTCAGAACGCCTCGACCGGAAGGGCCATCAGCGTCTCGGCACCCGCCTCAAGCTTGCGGCGCTCGGCCCCCGCCTGCGGCAGGATGCGCTCGGCATAGAAGCGCGCCGTCACCAGCTTGGCCTCGTGAAAGGCGCGGTCCTCGCCGCCGTCGGCCAGCGCGGCCGCGCTCGCCTTGGCCATGCGCAGCCACATCAGGCCGAGCGTCACCAGGCCCATGAGATTCATGTAGCTGTAGGATGCCGCTCCGGCATTGTCGGGATTGGCCATGCCATTCTGCATCAGCCACATGGTCGCGGCCTGGAGGTCGCCGACCGCTTTTTCGAGCGCACCGGCGATCTGTGCAGTCGCCTCCTCGCTTTTGGCGGCACCGATCTCCTCGCCGAGCAGCTTGAAATAGCCCTGGATCGCGCGCCCGCCATTCTGGCCGAGCTTCCGGCCGACGAGATCGAGCGCCTGGATGCCGTTGGCGCCCTCGTAGATCATGTTGATGCGGGCATCGCGGACGAACTGCTCCATCCCCCATTCGCGGATGTAGCCGTGGCCGCCATAGACCTGCTGCGAATTGACCGCGACCTCGAAGCCCTTGTCGGTAAGGAAGCCCTTGATGACCGGGGTGATCAGCGAGATGATGTCGTTGGCCGCCTCGCGCTCCTCCTCGGTCTGCGCCTTGCGGGTGAGATCGACCTGGAGCGCGCCCCACAGCAGCAATGCGCGCGCCGCCTCGTTATAGGCCTTGCCCTCCATCAGCATGCGCCGGATGTCCGGGTGGACGAACAACGGATCCGCCTTCTCTTCCGGCTCCTTGGCGCCGGTCAGCGAGCGGCCCTGGCGGCGGTCCTTGGCATATTGCACCGCATTCTGGCGTGCGACCTCGCCCTGGGCGAGGCCCTGCAGGCCGACGCCGAGCCGCGCCGCGTTCATCATGATGAACATCGCCTGGAGGCCCTTTTCGGGCTCGCCGACCAGATAGCCGGTCGCATTGTCATAATTGAGCAGGCAGGTCGAATTGCCGTGGATGCCCATCTTCTCCTCGATCGACCCGCAGACGACGCCGTTGCGCTCGCCCAGCGATCCGTCCTCGTTCACCAGGAATTTCGGCACGATGAAGAGCGAGATGCCCTTCACATTGTCCGGCGCGCCGGTGCGCTTGGCGAGGACGAGGTGGATGATGTTCTCGGTAAGGTCGTGCTCGCCCGAGGAGATGAAGATCTTGGTGCCGCTGATCTTGTAGCTGCCGTCGGGCTGCTCCTCGGCCTTGGTGCGCAGCAGGCCGAGGTCGGTGCCGCAATGCGGCTCGGTGAGGTTCATCGTGCCGCCCCACTCGCCCGACACCATCTTGGGGATGTACTTGGCCTTCTGCTCGTCGCTGCCCTTGGTCAGGATCGATGCGATCGCGCCCTGGGTGAGGCCGTGATACATTTCGAACGCCTGGTTGGCCGAGACGAGATATTCGTTGAGCGCGGTGGCGACGACGTGCGGCAGCCCCTGCCCGCCGTATTCGACCGGGTTGGACAGCGTCGTCCAGCCGGCTTCGCGGAACTGGTCATACGCTTCCTTGAAGCCCGGCGGCGTGGTGACCGACCCGTCCTCGTGACGGACGCAGCCATGCTCGTCGCCGACCTTGTTCAACGGCGCCAGCACCTCCTCGGCGAAGCGCGCGCCCTCGGTCAGGATCGCCTCGATCATGTCGGGTGTCGCATTCTCGAAGCCGGGCAGGTTCGAATATTTGTCGAGCCCGAGCAGATGGTCGAAAATGTAGCGGGTGTCGCGGACGGGGGCGGTATAGCTCGGCATTGAGAAAAGCTCCTGAGGAAATCCGGGGGCGGGCGGCGGGCCGGGTCAGGCGGTGGCGCCGGCGCCCTTCCATTGGGTCTTGCCGGCCTTCTGCTCCGCGCCGGCGACCATTTCGATAAAGCCTTCGAGCTCCGTGATCGCGGCGTCGATATCGACCCGCTGCTTCTTGAGCAGTTCGACCCGGGCCGCGCATTTCTCGATCGTGACACGGCGCTGGGATTCGCGGCCGTCGCCGAGGTCGTAGAGGTCGATCATTTCGCGGATGTCGGCGAGGCTGAAGCCGACGCGCTTGCCGCGCAGGATCCAGGCCAGCCGGGCGCGGTCGCGCCACGAATAGACGCGGGTGAGACCCTGCCGCTCGGGCGCGATCAGCCCCTCATCCTCGTAGAAGCGCAGCGCCCGCGCGGTCACGCCGAACTCCTCGCAGAGATCGGTGATCGTATAGGTCTGCGTGCTCGTTTCGGCGTGCCGGAAATCGGAGTGCAAGGCGGACTGTGGCATGGCCGGAGAGGTACTTGACGTTCACGTCAACGTCAAGCCGGCCGGGCGCGCACTAGCTCCCGCAGAGCGGCTCCCCGACCAGGTCCTTCGCCTTGGCGGCGTCGGCCGCCGTAGTGCCCTTCTGCGTCAGGCTTGCGTTGGCGAGGCTGGCGCGCGCCCCGCAATAATAAGCGCAGCCCTCCGGCAACGTGGCCGGGAACGTGACGCTCGTGCCGTCGATCCGCGCATCGATCGTACAAGTGCGGTCGCCCGCCATGGCCAGCCGCAATGTCCCGCCCTCGCGCGTCGCGGTGCCGCTGCCCGAGCAGCTGTGCATGTTGCCGCCCCACACGACGAGGCCGAAATGCTGGGCTCCGTCGCGCTCGACGATGCACATCTGGTCGGGCTGGCCGGCCTTGCCGCCTTCGTAAAGGCCGATCAGCGTCGAAAGCTCGCCGCTTGCAGGCGCGGATCGGGACGGCGCGGCGACCTCCTCGGGAGGCGCCGGAGCGGCGGCGTTATCGGCCTCCCCGCCTCCGGAGCAGCCGGCGGCGAGACAGAGAAGAACAGGCAGGCAATATCTCATATCCGCTCCAATGCGCGGGCCTCAGCCAAGGTTCAGATCGACCGTGCGAGGATTAGGGCAATTACCGTAACGGGACCAGAGTTGTGACAATGGGGCGACAAAGCCGATCTTCGTGCCTATATGCGCGGCCAACCGGGGCGACATGAGCTAGGCGATGCTGACCACCCATCCTTTCGACGACGACAAGCTCCGCGAGGAATGCGGCGTGTTCGGCATCTGGGGCGCCGAGACGGCCTCGGCCGTCGTGGCGCTGGGCCTGCACGCGCTCCAGCATCGCGGCCAGGAAGCCGCCGGCATCACCAGCTTTGACGGCAAGAGCTTCCGCAGCCACCGCGCCCAGGGCCATGTCGCCGGCAATTTCGACAAGGACGAGATCATCCGCAGCCTCGCCGGGCGCCAGGCGATCGGCCACGTCCGCTACGCCACGACCGGCGACACCGCGCTGCGCAACGTCCAGCCGCTCTTCGCCGAGCTCGCTTCGGGCGGCTTCGCAATCGCCCATAACGGCAACATCTCCAATGCGATGAAGCTGCGCCGCGAGCTCAACCAGCGCGGCTCGATCTTCCAGTCGACCTCCGACACCGAGGTCATCATCCACCTCGTCGCGACCTCCAGCTACCGTTCGCTGATGGACCGCTTCATCGATGCACTGAAGCAGGTCGAGGGCGCCTATTCGCTCGTCTGCCTGACGGCCGAGGGCATGATCGCCTGCCGCGATCCGCTCGGCATCCGCCCGCTCGTCATGGGCCGCCTCGGCGACGCCTATATCTTTGCGTCCGAAACGGTGGCGCTCGACGTGGTCGGCGCGACCTATATCCGCTCGATCGAGCCGGGCGAGCTGGTCGTCATTTCCGAGCGCGGCATCCAGTCGCATCGCCCGTTCGCGTCGGTTCGCCCGCGGCCGTGCATCTTCGAGCATGTTTACTTTGCCCGGCCCGATTCGATCGTCGACGGCGCTTCGGTCTACACGGTCCGCAAGCAGATCGGCGCCGAACTTGCGCGCGAGAATCCGGTCGATGCCGATTATGTCGTGCCGGTGCCCGATTCGGGCGTGCCGGCGGCGATCGGCTATGCCCAGCAATCGGGCATTCCGTTCGAGCTCGGCATCATCCGCTCGCATTATGTCGGCCGCACCTTCATCCAGCCCGGCGACCAGGTCCGCCACCTCGGCGTGAAGCTGAAGCACAATGCCAACAGCGCCCTCATCCAGGGCAAGAAGCTGGTCCTGATCGACGATTCGATCGTGCGCGGTACGACCAGCCTCAAGATCGTGCAGATGCTGCGCGATGCCGGCGCGCGCGAGGTCCATATGCGAATCGCCTCGCCGCCGACGCGGCACAGCTGCTTCTACGGCGTCGACACGCCCGAGCGCGCCAAGTTGCTCGCCGCGCAGATGAACGTCGCCGAGATGGCCGATTACATCAACGCCGACAGCCTCTCTTTCCTGTCGATCGAGGGCCTGTACCGCGCCTTGGGCGAGGATATGCGCGACGAAGCCCAGCCGCAGCATTGCGACGCCTGCTTCACCGGCGACTATCCGACCCGCCTGACCGACCATGAGGAAACGCAGCCGGCCGACCAGCTGGCTCTGCTATCGGAACGCTACGCATAATGACGACACTGACGGGGAAGCTGGCGCTGGTTACGGGCGCCAGCCGGGGCATCGGCGCGGCCACGGCCGAGGCACTGGCCAAAGAAGGCGCGCATGTCGTCCTGACCGCGCGCACCGCGGCCGGACTGGAAGAGGTCGAGGAGCGCATCCACGCCGCCGGCGGCAGCGCGACGATCGCGCCGATGGACCTCACCGCGAGCGACAGCATCGCCCGCCTCGCCGCCGCCGTGGCGGGGCGCTGGGACGCGCTCGACCTGCTCGTGCTCAACGCCGCCATGCTCGGCACGCTGACGCCCGTCCCCAGCATCGACGGCAAGGAATTCGCCAAGCTGCTGACGTTGAACGTCACCGCCCAGCAGGCGCTGATCGCCGCGTTCGATCCGATGCTCCGCAAGAGCGACAATGGTCGTCTGCTCGCCGTCACCTCCAGCGTCGGCCGCAGCCCGCGCGCCTTCTGGGGCGCTTACGGCGCGTCCAAGGCCGCGCTCGAGACTTTGGTGCTCGCTTATGGCGAGGAGGTTCGCAACGTGAGCCCGATCCGCACCGCCATCGTCGATCCCGGCGCAACCGCCACCGTGATGCGCACCCGCGCCTTCCCCGGCGAGGACCCCGCGACGATCAAGCAGCCCGCCGCCGTCGCCGACGCCATCGTCGCCCTGGTCAACAGCGCCTTCGAAACCGGCCACCGCCTCGAGGTCCGCTGAGGCAGACGGCCGCAAGGGGTGGGCTTGGACAGGCTCAGCCCGAACGGGTTTGGGGCAAGCACAGTCTCAGACAGTCACCTCCGGCCCCGATCCGTTCGGGCTGAGCCTGTCGAAGCCCTCTCCTGCCTGTTCCGCGCCAGCGCACTGATCGATGGCCAGTCGCCGCGGATGAGCGCCAGTTTCTTCGCCCGCCCCCAGCCCTTGATCTGCCGCTCGGCCGCCAGAGCCTCGTACCGGGACAGGAATTCGTCGCACCAGACCAGCACCACGGGCAGCCGCGTGGACGTGTAGCCCTTGATGACGCCCTGCATATGCTCGCCGATCCGCCGCTCCAGATCGTCGGTGTGGCCGACATAGAAGCTGCGGTCGGCGCAGTGGAGCATGTAGGCCCAGAAGCCCATCCCCCAAAGGTAGAGAAAAGAGGGGCTTCGACAAGCTCAGCCCGAAGGGGGATTAGGGCCGATGCGGAGCAACTCAGCAGCGCTCCTTCCGCGCATCCGTTCGGGCTGAGCCTGTCGAAGCCCTCCCTTCGCGGTGGGCTCAGCCCCTGACCAGGGTCACCTGGGCGACGTCGATGCCGCGGCCGCGGAAGCCGCCTTCGCAGTACATGAGGTAATAGCGCCAGAGGCCGTGGAAGGCGTCGTCGAAGCCGGGCAGACGGCCTTGCGCGACGGCTGCGTCGTAGCGTTCCCGCCACAGGCGCAGCGTCTCGGCATAATCGAGGCCGAAGCCGGTGCGGTCGCGCCATTCCAGGCCGGCGCGCTCGGCGAGGGCGCGGAATCGCGGCTCGCTGATCAGCATTCCGCCGGGGAAGACGTAGGTCTGGATGAAGTCGGCGCTGGCGGCATAGGCGTCGAACAAGGGTTCGCGGATCGAGATGAGCTGCAGAGCGGCGCGGCCGCCGGGCTTCAGCGCCCGCGCGATCGCCTCCAGATAGGAGGGCCAATAATCCTGGCCGACCGCCTCGACCATCTCGACGCTGGCGACCGCGTCGAACGTGCCCACAACGTCGCGATAATCCTGGAGGCGGATCTCGATCCGGTCGGACAGGCCGGCGCGCTCTGCGGCAGCCTCGGCCCAAGCCTTCTGCTCGGTCGACAAGGTGAGGCCGACCACCTCGACGCCGTAATCGCGTGCCGCGGTCACTGCGAGCGCCCCCCAGCCGCAGCCAATCTCGAGCAGGCGCTGGCCAGGCTTCAGATCGAGCCGGTCGAGAAGCGCATGGATCTTGCGCTGCTGCGCTGCCTCGAGCGTGTCGCCCTCGGCGAACATCGCGCTCGAATAGGTCATGCTCGGATCGAGCCACTCGCGGTAGAAATCGTTGCCGAGATCGTAGTGGAAGGCGATGTTCTTCCGCGCATTCGCCTTGCTGTTGCGCCGGAACAGATGGGCGAAGCGGTTGACGAAGCGCCACACGCCCTTGGCGCGGGCGACCGCGCCGAGGCTCTCGCCGTTGCGCATGAACAGGTCGAACAACGGGACCGGGTCCGGGCTCGTCCATTCGCCCAGCGCCCAGGCCTTGTACCAGCCGACCGAACCGGAGGTGACGAGGCGGACGAGTGCGCGCCAGTGATGGACATGGACGACCGGGAATGGCCCCGGAGCGCGGCCGCCGAGGATGCGGTGCGTGCCGTCCGGCAGGGTCGCGTCGATGCCGCCTTCAAGCAGGCCGGCGTCGATCCGGTCGAGTATCTTGTGGAAGCTCCAGCCGAACGGATGGAGCAGCGGCCCGCCGCCGGTCGCAAAGGCGCGGTCGGCGGAGACGAGGTGACGGCCACGTTGTTCCTGGTTCATCGCGGCGCCATGGCAAGAGGCGGTCCGAAGCGCAACGGCCTCAGATCGCGTGCGGCTCCTTCTCCACCATCCAGCTCTGGCCCTTGCCGACCAACGCCTGCAAATTGGGCGTCTTGCCGGCCGCGGCTTCGCGATTCTGCTCGAGAACCGCGCTCTCGAAGGTCGGTGCCGGATTTTCGTAGATCACGCCGAGCGCCATCGGGAAGGCGCCGAACGGCATGTCGACCAGCATGTGGGCGACCGCCTTGTTGGCGGGGTCGTGGACGATGACTCCGGCCGCTTCCCAGCCTCCGTCGGCGACCTCCACGACCTTCAGCGTCAGCGCCTCGCGATCGAGGCTGAGACCGCGCGTGCCGCCGGCGAACAGCATCGGCTTGCCCGCCTCCAGCCAGAGCTGCCGGTCGGCGGCGAATTCCTTGGCCGTGAACGGCGCGAACACATCGTCATTGTAGACGATGCAATTCTGGAAGATCTCGACGAAGGCAGCGCCCTTGTGAGCGTGCGCGGCCTTCAGCACGTCGGGCAGATATTTGTTCACGTCGATGCCGCGCGCGACGAAGCGCGCGCCCGAACCGAGCGCGAAGGCACACGGATTGGCCGGGCGGTCGACCGAGCCGAACGGGGTCGAGGGCGAGCGCGTGCCGACCCGCGAGGTGGGCGAATATTGGCCCTTGGTGAGGCCGTAAATCTCGTTGTTGAACAGCAGTATCTGGCAATCGAGGTTGCGGCGCAGCACGTGCATCGTGTGGTTGCCGCCGATCGACAGGGCGTCGCCGTCGCCGGTGATGATCCAGACGTCGAGCTCGGGATTGGCGAGCTTGATCCCCGTCGCGAACGCCGGGGCGCGGCCGTGGATCGTATGGAAGCCGTAGGTCTCCATATAATAAGGGAAGCGCGACGAGCAGCCGATGCCGGAGACGAAGACGATATTCTCCGGCCGCACGCCGAGCTCCGGCATGGTGCGCTGCACCGCCTTCAGCACGGCGTAGTCGCCGCAGCCTGGGCACCAGCGCACCTCCTGGTCGGTCGCGAAATCCTTGGGCGTCAGCTTGGCAAGCTCGTTCATCGTTCAGATCCAGCCCCAGAGGAAAGCGATCAGCAGCAAAACGGCGATAAGCATCGCGATCAGCGGAAGCGGACGGGGCGTCATGCCAGCGCCTCCGCGATGGCGGCTTCGATCTCGGCGATCTTGAAGGGCTGGCCGGAAACCTTGTTCAGCGGCCTGGCGTCAACGAGGTACTGGTCGCGGAGCAGGGTCTTCAACTGGCCGGTGTTCATCTCCGGAACGATGATCCGGCCGTAAGTCCTGAGCAGATCTCCAAGATTTTTCGGCAGCGGCCAGATGTGGCGGATGTGGACGTGGGCCACGTCGAGGCCGCGAGCGCGGGCGCGGCGCACCGCCTGGTGGATCGGCCCGAAGGTCGAGCCCCAGCCGACCACGGCGAGGCGGCTGCCGGGCTCGCCGAGGCAGACCTCCTGCTCGGGCACGGAATCGGCCACGCCGAGCACCTTGGCGGCGCGCAATTCGGTCATCGCCTGGTGGTTGGCCGGCGCGTAGTCGATATGGCCGGTGCCGACATTCTTCTCGATGCCGCCGATGCGGTGGGTTAGCCCCGGCGTGCCCGGCCTGATCCAGACGCGGGCGAGCTTGGCGTCGCGGGCGTATGGGTTGACGCCCTCCCCTTCGGCGGGCGGATCGGCATGGAAGTGCACCGGAAAAGGCGCGTAGCCGCCCATGTCCGGTACTTTCCACGGCTCGGCCGCATTGGCGATATAGCCGTCGGTGAGCAGCATCACCGGCGTCATATATTGGACCGCGATCCGGCACGCCTCGATCGCGCAATCGAACGCATCGGCGGGCGAGCGGGCGGCGATCACCGGCATCGGCGCGTCGCCGTTGCGGCCGTAAACCGCCTGGTACAGGTCCGATTGCTCGGTCTTGGTGGGAAGGCCGGTCGAAGGCCCGCCGCGCTGCGAGTTGATGATGACCAGCGGCAGCTCGGTCATGATCGCAAGGCCCATCGCCTCGCCCTTCAGCGCGATGCCAGGCCCCGACGAGGAGGTGACTCCGAGCGATCCGGCGAAGCTGGCACCGATCGCGCTCGATATCGCGGCGATCTCGTCCTCGGCCTGGAAGGTGGTGACTCCATATTCCTTGAGCCGCGAGAGATGATGGAGGATCGCGGAGGCCGGCGTGATCGGATAGCCGCCGAAGAACATCTTGAGGCCCGCCAGTTGCGCTCCGGCGACGAGGCCGAGCGAGATCGCCTCGGCGCCAGTGACGGTGCGGTAGAGGCCCGGCTCGGCCGGCGCCGGATCGATATGGTGCTGCTTCATCGGCCCGCCGATCTCGGCGGTTTCCCCGTAAGCGTGGCCTGCGTTCAGCGCCGCGATATTGGCCTCGGCGAGCAGCGGGGCCTTGGCGAACTTGGTCTTGAGCCAGTCTTCGATCGGCTTGCGATCGCGGTCGAACATCCACAGCGCGAGCCCCAGCGTCCACATATTCTTGCAGCGCAGCGCCTCCTTGTTGCCGAGGCCGAACGGCTTCACGGCGTCGAGGGTAAGCTGCGAGATGTTGAACCGGATGAGCTGCCAGCGGGCGAGCGAACCGTCCTCGAGAGGGTTGGACTCGTAGCCGGCCTTGGCGAGATTGCGCGCGCCGAACTCGCCTTCGTCGGCGATGACCAGTCCGCCCGGCTTCAGCGCCTCGACATTCACCTTGAGCGCGGCCGGATTCATCGCGATCAGCACGTCGGGCGCGTCGCCCGCGGTCTCGATCGCCGAGGAACCGAAATTGATCTGGAAGGCGGAGACGCCGAACGTCGTGCCTTGCGGGGCGCGGATTTCAGCGGGGAAATCGGGGAAGGTGGCGAGGTCGTTGCCGGCCAATGCGGTGGAGAGCGTGAACTGACCGCCGGTGAGTTGCATGCCGTCGCCGCTGTCGCCGGCGAAGCGCACCACCACCGCCTCGAGCGGATGATCCGCGCGGGCTTCGTCGGGAGTCACCAGATGCGTGGCGGTCGCCATCACTCCTCCGTTCGCTATATGCGCCGAGCCTAACGAGCGATGGGCCCGGCTACAACAGTAGCGCGTTCGAGGACCTGGCCCCTAGATAGTGCGCGCGATTCGCTTCTCAACGGAGATTGCATGCCCGATCCCTTCGTCCGTCCCGATGTCCGCAAGTTCCTCGATTTCCTCAACGCTCTGCCGGGCCCGAGGAGCCATCAGGTCGGCGCGGTCGAGGCACGCGCGATGATGCACGCCTCCCGCCACGTCGCCGACGCGCCGGTCGGCGAGCTCGCCGTGATCGAGAACCTCGCCGCGCCCGGTCCGGCCGGCGACATCCCGCTCCGCCGCTACGACGCCCGCGAGACGCGCGATCCCGGGCCGGTGATGGTCTTCTACCATGGCGGCGGCTTCGTTTTGGGCGACCTCGACACGCACGAACCCTTCTGCGCCGAGATGGCGCGGCTGCTCGACCTTCCCGTCATCGCCGTCGATTACCGTCTTGCCCCCGAACATCCCTGGCCCGCCGGGCCCGAGGATGCGATCGCCGCCGCGCGCTGGATCGCCGGCAGCCCCGAGGCGCTCGGCCGGCAGGTGACCGGCTTGGCCCTGGCCGGCGACAGCGCCGGCGGCAATCTCGCGATCGTCGCCAGCCTCGCCTTGCGCGACGAACCCGCGGCGGTGCCGGTGCTCGCGCAATGGCCGATCTATCCGGCCGCCGATCCCGCCAAGGGCTATCCGAGCTTCACCGATTTCGCCGAAGGCTATCTGCTGACCCGCGAGGGCATGCACTGGTTCGACCAATGCTATCGGCCCGACGCCGCCGACTGGCGCTATTCGCCGCTGGTGAAGAGCCAGGCCGGCATGCCGCCGACCCTGGTCGTCACCGCCAGCCTCGATCCGATCCGCGATCAGGGCCGCGCTTATGCCGCCGCCTGCATCCAGGCCGGAGTCCCGACCATCTTCCGCGAGGCCGAGGGCAATATCCACGGCTTCATCAACCTGCGCAAAGCCATCCCCTCCACCGAGGAGGATATCAGGGGCTGCGCGGTGGCGCTTCATTTGCTGCTCACCGAGGCGGACGCGATCCGTTCGGGCTGAGCCTGTCGAAGCCCCTCCTTGGGGACCCAGGGAGAAAGCAAGCCCTTCGACAAGCTCAGGGCGAACGGCGTGCTCGAAACCATGAGAGGAATGAAGTGACCGACCCGACGACCCTCCCCTACCGCCCCGCCGCCGGCGTGATGCTGCTCAACCGCGACGGCAAGGTGTTCGTCGCGCAGCGGCTCGATAGCACGCTCGAGGCGTGGCAGATGCCGCAGGGCGGGCTCGACGAGGGCGAGGACGAAGAGGCCGGCGCGCTGCGCGAGCTGGAGGAGGAGACCGGCATCCGCGCCGACCAGGTGGAGCTGATCGCGCGCTGCCCGGTCGAGCTCTTCTACGACCTGCCCGACGACCTCGTCGGCAAGATGTGGAAGGGCCGCTACCGCGGCCAGCGCCAGGCCTGGTTCCTCTACCGCTTCGTCGGCCGCGACGAGGACATCGACATCGAGACCGAGCATCCCGAGTTCCGCGCCTGGAAATGGGCCGACCCCGCCGATCTCCCGGCGATGATCGTCCCGTTCAAGAAGAAGCTCTACGAGGACGTGCTGAAGGCATTCGCGGAGTGGCTCTAGCGGGGCTTCCGCCTCCCATCCGTGGCGGGTGCCGGCTGATCAGATTGAGCGGGCCAGCCGGATGCTGGTCCTTTCAAAGCCCAGACGCTCGTAAAAAGAGTGGGCATCGACCAGAGCCGCATTGCTGGTGACCTCGCAGAGGCGACAGCCCCGATCGCGGAGTTGTTCGATCGCGGCCTCGACCAGCGCGCGACCCACGCCGCGCCCGCGCCAGCTGCGCGTCACCACCAGCATCGAAATTCGCCCGACCGGCGTTGGGCGGTGCAGGACCGGCATGATGCAATAGGTGACACAGCCGATCACCCGGCCGGCATCCGCAACCAAGGGACCGAGGCGCTGCTCAGCCAGCGCACCGAGATTCGCTGCCAGCAAATCGGGTCCGATCTCAAAGCCGAGCTCCTGAATGACGGCCGCGATTGCACCGAGGTCGCCTTGATCTGCCTCGCGCACTTTCATGAATCGCGCTTCCGACAATTTGCTGTTCCGGCGAGATACCCAATGCAGCCGTTCGTTCATGCTGATCGCGAATGACCGCTTTCGACCCATTGCGGACATTCGCATGCATGGCTTACCGAGTGGCATGTTTTGGTGGGATTGGACCGGGAAGCAAAAGCTCCTGCTGTTAGCGACCATGGTCGCCATCGCCGCCATACCATGGCTACTACTCGGCTCGCTTCCGACGAAACCAGGCGCTTTCATTGGAGGCACCGCATTTCTGATGATACCGCAGCTAGTCGGGTGGTTGCTGCTCGTCGGTCTTAAGACTGGCCGGATACCGATGCCTTATGGAAGCTCTGAGTCACGTGAAGGCTCACCCTTCGCTTTCTGGGCTGTTTCCGCCATTTATGCTGTTCTCGTGGCTTACGTCCTTTTTATCACTTTCATGATTGGGACCGACATCGTTGTGAACGGTCTTGAATGACCGCTTTCTACCCAATTCGGACAGGGTGATCCTCTTGCCTGAAAGACCTCACTTCTTCTCGATCTCGAAGCTCACCGTCACCGCCCGCACATAAGCAATGGGACGTCCGGCCGCATTCTTCACCGGCGCCTCCTCCCAGAGCTGCGCGATCTGGGTGCAGGCGACGGATGCGAGCTTCTGCTGCGGCTCGACCGAAGGGACCGAGCATGTCCTGAACGCGCCGCCCTCGTTCACGGCAACGTGAACCGCTACCCGGGCGGGCGACGGCGTATTGGCCGGGAGTGAGCTGACGGCCAGGCTCAGATCCGGCGTCAAGCGCATCGGATATTTGGACTTCGTGCCCTTCGGCAGCCAGAAATTGTTGATGCTGTGAAAGACGCCGTAAGCCGGCTGACCCGCCTCGTCCGTCGCCGGTGCGAAGCGGGCGCGGCGCATCAGCAAGGAGCAGGTAAGGGGACCGAACTTCTCTTCCCCTACCGTCGTCAGAATCTCACATTTTTCAGGCTTGCCCTCGGGAGAAACGACCACGCGATACTCGACCGCACCCTCTTCGCCCCGTTGCAACGCGCTCGTGGGGTAGTCGGTATATTGGATCCAGTCCCCGGTCAGCACGGGCGCCGCAACGCCGGCGAACATCGTCATCATCAGCAGCATGTGTCCCCCTTTGTCCCGGCCTTGTCGTCGCAAATACAGCGACTGGCAATGTCGGTAGGCGGCTCATCTAAGCCCGGGTATTGGAAGTCCGGGCGCGTCATCAGAATAAGTTTACAGAGTCCCTGGCATCCTCCCACGAATGGCTCGGCACTTCATCCTTATAATGACCCTCGTTCTTGCAGGTTGCGCCGGTTCCTCGTCGCAATGTTCGAGCCATGACGCTCAAGGATTGGTGAGGGCGTTAGAGTCCAAAGAACAGTTCCGGGCCATGCTAAAAGGAGTGACCGAGCGTACCCAGACCATCGCAATGGCGCGGCAGCGGGATGGCTCGGCTGCTACGCGCAACCTTGCCGAAGCTATTGATAGAGCGGTCGAAAGGCATGGAGCAGAGTGGGAGCGAAACCTCGTAAGCAGCTGGTCGAACCTCAGTTCCGCTGAGATTGAACAGGCCTGTAACGCGCTCCGCCAGAAGGATCGATCTACCTTCATCAGTTTTGCGGAACGCGTTTCTCCTGCCGCCCAGTCACGCAACGAGCCACTGTTGAAGCGGGCTGCGGTTGAGGTGCTCGACGCTGTCTGGTCCCCGCGCCGCTAACGGATTAGCTTCCTCGGCGACCGCCTCGCCCTGCCCACATTTTAAACTTTCCTACAGCCGGGCCTTTGTGGTTCATAATATTCCATGGAGCATCCCCGTACACGCACCGAGTCCCGCGCCGCCCGCTCCCGGCCACGCCCCCGGCTCGGGCATGCGAATGCGCGTTCTGGGTGTGACCTTGGTGTGAACTTCCACGGCGCGGCTCCCTCCTTTCGCACGTCCGGTACGGGACGGGCGCTCTCCCCTGCCGGCCGGTGTGGCGCTCGGCGCGATGGTCGGCTAAGGCGATGCGCATGCGGGGCGTAACGATCGAAGAGCGGGCGGCACTGGACCGCGCGGCGGGGGCGCCGATGCTGGCGCAGGTCGAGGCGTGGGCGGCGGTCAACAGCGGCTCGCGCAATCTCGACGGGCTGGCGGCGATGGCGAGCTTGCGCGCCGACGCCTTCGCCGTGCTGCCGGGCGAGGTCGCGCTGCGCGATCCGGCGCCGGTCGACGCGATGGCGGCGGACGGCTCGCTGAGCGCGCTCGCGCACGGGCGGAACCTGCACGTGGCGGTGCGCCCCGAGGCGCCGGTCCAGTTGCTGTTTACCGGCCACATGGACACCGTGTTCGGGCTCGATCACCCCTTCCAGCAGCTCGCCTGGCGCGAGCCGGGCGTGCTGAACGGCCCCGGCGTCGCCGACATGAAGGGCGGGATCGCGGTCATGCTCGCCGCATTGCAAGCGGTCGAGGCAGCGCCCGCCGCCGCCAATCTCGGCTATGAGATCGTGATCAACAGCGACGAGGAAGTGGGCTCCCCCGGCTCGTCCGCTTTGCTCGCGGCGGCGGCGCGCGGCAAGAAGGCGGCGCTCACCTACGAGCCGGCGGCCTTGCCCGACGGCACGCTCGCCGGCGCGCGCCCGGGCAGCGGCAATTTCTCGATCCTCATCCAGGGCAGGAGCGCCCATGCCGGCCGCAATCCCGAGGACGGGCGCAACGCGATCGTCGCCGCGGCGGACCTCACCCTGCGCCTCGCCAAGGCGAGGGGCCCGCGCCTGTCGGTCAATCCCGCCCGGATCGAGGGCGGCGGCCCCAACAATGTCGTGCCCGACCATGCCGTGCTGCGCGTCAACATGCGTCCCTTCACGCCCGAGGACCAAGAGCGCGCCCGCGCCGCGCTCGACGCCGCCGTGGCGATGGTCGCGGCCGAGCATGACGTGAAGATCCACGTCCATGGCGGCTTCGGCCGCCCGCCCAAGCCGCTCGACGCCAAGGCCGAACGGCTGTTCGCCTTGGTCCAGCAGGCCGGCGTCGATCTCGGCCAGATATTCGGCTGGCAGCCGTCGGGCGGAGTCTGCGACGGCAACAATATCGCCGCCTGCGGCGTGCCTGTGGTCGACACGATGGGCGTGCGCGGCGGCGCCATCCATTCATCCGACGAATATCTGATCGTCGACAGCCTCGCGCAGCGCGCCCAGCTCTCCGCCCTCACCATCCTTCGCCTCGCTTCCGGAGCCGCTTTGTGACCTTCCGAATCCGTCCTGCCACCAACGACGATTTCCAGGCCATCTACGAAATGGCCAAATTGACCGGCGGCGGCTTCACCAACCTCCCGCCTGACAAGGGCTCGCTGGTCGCTAAGCTGGTGCGGTCGCAGGGAGCCTTCGACAGGGATACCGACGAGCAATCGGACGACCTGTTCGTGATGGTGCTCGAGGACAGCGACACCGGCGCGATCCGCGGCACCTGCCAGATCTTCGGCCAGGTCGGCACCGAATGGCCCTTCTACAGCTACCGGATCAGCACGCTCACCCAGACCTCCAAGGCGCTCAACAAGACGTTCCGCGCCGAGATGCTGACCCTGGTCACCGATTTCGACGGCTCGTCGGAAGTGGGCGGCCTCTTCCTCCACCCCGGCGAACGCGCAGGCGGGCTCGGCCTGCTGCTCGCGCGCAGCCGCTATCTGTTCATCAAGCAGCATCGGGCGCGGTTCGGCAACCGCGTGCTCGCCGAGCTGCGCGGCGTGATCGACGAGGCCGGCGGCTCGCCTTTCTGGGACGGGATCGCCGGCCGCTTCTTCGGCATGGGCTTCCAGGAAGCCGACGAATTCAACGCCACCCACGGCAACCAGTTCATCGCCGATCTGATGCCCAAGACGCCGATCTACACCGCAATGCTGCCCGAGAGCGCCCGCGCCGTGATGGGCGTGCCGCATCCCTCCGGCCGCGCGGCGATGAAGATGCTGGAGCGCGAGGGCTTCCGGTTCGATTGCTATATCGACATCTTCGACGGCGGCCCGACCATGTCCGCCGAGACCGACCAGATCCGCACGGTCCGGGAATCGCGCGAACTGGTGGCGAGCGGCGTCAGCGACGATTGGGACGGCGAGCCGCTGATGCTGGCGGCCGGAAGGCTCCACGATTTCCGGGCCTGCTACGGCCATGTCGGCGTGAACGAGGACGGCAGCGCGACCCTCGATCCGAAGAGCATGGAATTGCTGGGCATCGCCAAGGGCGACCGCTTCCTCGCCATGGGCCGCTAGATGCTGCGCGAGATCAATTTCGACGGGATCATCGGGCCGAGCCACAATTATGCCGGCCTGAGCCTCGGCAACCTTGCCTCCGCCACCAACAAGGGACTGGTCTCGCACCCGCGCGCCGCGGCGCTCCAGGGCGTCGCCAAGATGCGGCACAATCTGCGCCTGGGTCTGCCGCAGGGCGTGCTGCTGCCGCACCCTCGCCCCGACCGCGCCTGGCTCGCCGAACTCGGCACCAGCGTCGAGGACGTGCCGCCGACGCTCCGCGCCGCCGCTTTCTCGGCCTCGGCGATGTGGGCCGCCAATGCCGCGACGGTCTCCCCTGCCCCGGATACCGCCGACGGCCGCTGTCACTTCACCGTCGCCAATCTCCGCACCATGGCGCATCGCAGCCACGAATGGCCGGCGACTTTGGCGCAGCTCGAACTCGCCTTCGCCGACGGTGAGCATTTCGCGGTCCACGGCCCCGTGCCCGGCACGTTCGGCGACGAGGGCGCGGCCAACCACATGCGCATGGGCCCGAACCATAGCGAGGCCGGCGTCGAGATCTTCGTCTACGGCCAGCGCGGCGGCGCTTTTCCGGCGCGCCAGCATGTCGAGGCGTGCCGCGCCATCGCCCGCCACCATCGGCTGGACGAGGCGCGCACCCTGTTCGTCGCCCAGTCCGAGGACGCGATCGCCGCGGGCGCCTTCCACAATGACGTGGTCGCGGTGGCGAACGAGGGCGTCCTGCTCTGCCACGAGCAAGCGTTCGAGGACCGCACCGGCTTCTACACCGAGCTGAAGCGGCTGCTTCCGCAGGCCGAGATCATCGAGGTTCCTGCCAGCGCGGTCAGCCTGGAAGACGCGATCCGGTCCTATCTGTTCAATGCTCAGCTCGTCACCCTACCCGAAGGCGGGATGGCGCTGATCCTGCCGGAGGAAGCCCGCGAGACGCCCTCGGTCTGGGCCTGGCTGCAGGACATGGTCGCCGGCAACGGCCCGATCCGGCAATTGTGCGTGGTCGACGTGCGCCAGTCGATGGCCAATGGCGGCGGGCCGGCCTGCCTGCGGCTACGCGTGGTCGCCGACCCGCTGACCGTCGATCCGCGCTTCACGGTCGACGAGGCCAAGCTTGATCGCATCGCTGCTGTGATCGAGGCGCATTGGCCCGAGCAGATCGCGCCGGACGACCTGCTCAGGCCGGAATTGTGGGCTCAGATCGAGGGCGCGCGTGCGGCCCTGCTCGATGCCCTCGATCTCAGCGAGCTGCTCTAGGCGCCTATTCGGCGCTCCAGAAGATATCGACCGCGGCGTCGATCTCGGCGAGCACGCGGCCGATCGGCTTGGACGAAAGCGGCCCCTCCTCGATCGCCTTTTCGAGCACCTCGCGCTTCTCGGCCCCGCTGATCACGACCATCACCGCCCGCGCCGATGACAGAGCTGCGGCGGTGAGCGTCACGCGCTCGACCGGCGCTTCGGGGGGTAGCGGATCGGGACGGACGCCGACGGCGCGGCGCTCGCGCGGCCCGGCGACGGCCCGGTCGAGGTCCGGCCCCCGGAAGATCGAGGCGGTGTGGCCGTCGGCGCCCATGCCGAGCATGACCAGGTCAAGCGGCCAGTCGATCAGCTTCAGCCGCTCGTCGGCGAGCCGCCCGGCCTCGCGATAGTCGCCGAGCGCCGCTTCATCGACCAAGGGCACGACGTTAGCGCCCTTCGCGCCGAAGAAGGATTCGAGCTTGGCGTAATTGCTGAGCTCGTCGTCGAGGGCGACGAGGCGGTCGTCGGTCGGCACCAGGGTGATCTTGGACCAGTCGAGACCCTTATTGGCGAGCAATGCCTTGTAGACCACGTCGGGGGTCTTGCCGCCGGGCACAGCGATGCGGGCGCTGCCATGCGCCTCGATCGCACTCTCGATCACGAAGCCGATGTCGCCCGCGACCTGCTCGGCCATCTCGGCGGGGGTGTCGAACTCCCACCATTCGATCTCGTCCATGAAACTCTCCTCGTCTTGCCGCACGCTCTAGCCCTTCCCGCTCCGAGGGCAAGGGCCGCGCGACAGGAACCGGCCCCGCGGCGGCGGGTTACTGGCAGGTCGAGAATGGAGAAGAGAATGCCAGCCAAATCCCAGGCCCAGCAGAAGGCCGCCGGCGCCGCTCTGTCGGCCAAGCGCGGCGACACGCCCAAGAGCAAGCTCAAGGGTGCGTCCAAATCGATGGAGGAATCGATGACCGAAAAGCAGCTCGAGGAATTCGCCTCGACCAAGCGCAAGGGCAAGCCCGAGCATAAAAGCAAGAGCTGAGCGCCTCCTGGGTGAACGCCTAAGGGATTGAATTCCGCCCGCGGATCGGCTGCTATGCCGGCCACGGGGGGGATTCATGTTCAGAAAACTTTATATCGGCGTTGCCGCCACCGCGCTCGCCGCCGCATCGGCCTCGGCGCAGGAACCGAGCATCCAGGCCCAGTTCGAGAGCGCCTCGCAGGCGCTGCAGGCCGAGAAGTGGGCCGAGGCCCTAGCCACGTTCGAGGCGCTCGAACGCCGGCTCGGCGCCACGCCCCGCAGTCTGGCGCTGGTGCGTGTGCGCAAAGGCGAGGCGCTGATCCGGCTGGGTCGGCGGGAGGAAGCGGAAGCGGCCTTGACGGCGGGCCTCGCCACATTGCCGAAGCAGGATGCGTCGTTGCGCGAGGATCGCCTCATGGCGCTGATCAACCTCGGCGAGATCAACGAGCGCGCCCTCGATTATGGCGAAGCGCTCCGCCACTTCCTCGAAGCGCAGCCGCTGGCAGCGCCGTCGGGGATGGAAGCACGCGTCCTTCGCGGCCTGATCCGCACCCGCATGTTCTACGACGGCGAAACGGCCCTCGCCGACGCCGATCGCGCGATCGCGCTGACGGCGGCCCAGCCGGGCGACACCCAGAGATTGCAGGCGCCCTTCCGTATTTTGAGGGGACGCATCCTGATGAACTTGGGTCGCTTCGGGGAGGCCCAGGCCGAGCTCAAGCGAGCGACCGACGCGCTTGGTGGACTCACCTTGAAGGTCGACGCGGCCGACATCGCCGCACGCTCGGACCTGGCCATTGCCGCCTTGCTGAACAAGCGTCCCGAAGAAGCGCGCAAATATCTCGCTTATACCGGTGCCGGCCGCGTCATGGACGCCATGGCGAAGAGTTCGCAAATGCCGTCTCCCCAGTGCGGAGCGGAGGGCGATTTGCGTCCCGAGGATGTCGCGGTGGTGGAGTTCTCGATCCGCGACGACGGCTCGGTCGGAGCGGCCGCCCCTATATATTCCTCGCGCGAGGGCGACAGTGCGCTGGCCTTCGCGCGCGCCGCTTCGGCATGGTCCTGGTCGGCCGAGCAGGTGAAGGAGATTCCGGCCCTGTTCCGGATGCTCACGCGGGTGGAAATGCGCTGCACCACCACGGCCGAGCGCCCGTCGATCGTCGGCATCCTGCACGACGATGTGGCATCCTGGCTCGACGCCAGCGGCGTCGCTCCGGTCACTCTACCGGACGGCTCGGACGCAGTGCGGGCCAAGCCCCTCCTGGGCGAACTTGCAGCGCGCGAGCGCAAGCACGGCATCAGCTCGCCTCAGCTCATTCCGGCCCTCATGGAAGTGGCGGGTAACGTCATCACGCCGCGCGAACAGGCGGCCGACGCGGCGGAACGCGCCCTCGCCATTGCCCGCGCAGCTGGAGCGCCGCCACCGGTCGTCGCCGCCTTGGGCATCCGGGCCGCGACCACTTCGTTCGTGCGCAAAGGCTATACGCCGAAAGGAAAAACGCCGGATTTCACGGCGCTGCTCCGCGATGCTTCGGTGATGAACCATCCGCGCGCGGCAACCGCCGTGCGCCTCGCCGCCGCCGATTATCTTTACAGGGCGCGCGGGCGGGAAAAGGAAGCCATCGCGCAACTCAAGGCGATCGGCGAGACGCCGGGCCTCAGCCCGAACGACACGTTACGGGCGGCCGCGCTCTCCCGGCTCGCTTCGCTCTACGTCGCAGCCGGGGACACCGCCGCGGCGCAGACCACCTTCCAGAATTCGGGCCTCACGCCCGGCCAATGCGCGCTGCTCGACGCGCAGCCACGGCGAAAAGGTACGCGCGCATCCCACCTGGACTATCCGAGCGACGCCCTGGCCATGGACTTCGAGGGTTGGGCGACGGCCGAATATGACATCACGGCTCAGGGCGAACCGATCAACGTCCGTATCATCAACGCCTATCCGGCCTTCGTGTTCAGCAAATCGACCGAGGTCATTGCCAACCGGCAGAAATACGAGCCGAGCTTCCGTCCGGACGGGAGCGCCGGCTGCGGCGGCCAGCAAATGCCGATCGTCTATCGTATTCCGGGCTGATACGGCGCCGGGAGGGACCGGCCTCGTTCATCAATCGGGTGGGGGAATGATGCCGGGTGCCGCTTGGCCGCTCCGGCCTTCGTCGTGGTCGGTGGCGCGGTCGCGCTCGCTCTCCGGGAGCGTACGGCCGGGCGCGTCCGACGACGGGAGCAAGGTCTCGCCGCCGCGCCATTTGTCGCGATGGATTTGCTCGGATTCGAGCGGCTGCTTGTCGTCGCCCATGGTCGATCTCCTTTCAGGCAGAACGAGGCGCCCCGAGGGGCCGTTCCGATCGTGGCGAGGGCGAGCATGCGCCTCTTAGCCCATATTGAGAAGATTCTTCCATCTAAGCCGTCAGCCTGCGCAAGCACGGTGTTAATGTTCCGGGCCGATTGATCCCCCTCTTCCAAGCGCGTATCTCGGCGTTCCCTAGAGAAGTGCTGGCCGGGACGCGCGATACACGCAGTCGAGCGGACCGGTCAGCCGTAGAATATAATTCCAAAAAGCCGCCAAGACTGTCGCTATGACCGATCCATGCCTTCTCTCGCAACGCGCGCCCATCGTCGGCGACACGATCGCCGCGCGGCTACGCTCCGCTGGCGAGGCGGTGGACGGCAGGCTCGTCTTCACGACCAGCTTCGGCATCGAAGACCAGCTGATCGCCCATCACATCTTCACAGAGAAGCTGCCGATCGAGGTGGTGACGCTCGATACCGGCCGCCTTTTCCCCTCGACCTACAGCCTCTGGCAGGAAACCGAGGAGCGCTACGGCGTCCGCATCCGCGCCTTCTATCCCGACGCGCCGGCCGTCGCGGCGCTGGTGGCGGACGCCGGCCTCAACGGCTTCTACCATTCGAAGGAAGCGCGGATCGCCTGCTGCGGCGTGCGCAAGGTCGAGCCGCT
>JAFAEZ010000042.1 GCA_023423775.1 Pseudomonadota bacterium | reverse complement strand
CCCCCCCCCGACAAACCCTCGCCGCGGGGGCCCACCACCGCCAACCCCGCCGCGTGCCGCCGCTGAGCGCGCCAATCCCTGCCCTTGAGGAACATCATGGCTGACACTTACGATCTCATTGTCCTCGGCTCGGGGCCTGGCGGCTATGTCGCGGCGATCCGCGCCAGCCAGCTCGGCCTGAAGGTCGCGATCGTCGAGCGCGAGAAACTGGGCGGCATCTGCCTCAACTGGGGCTGCATCCCGACCAAGGCTTTGCTGCGCACGTCAGAGATCCACCATTATATGACCCATGCCGGCAGCTACGGCCTCGGCGCGGAGAAGGTCAGCTTCGACCTCGCCAAGATCGTCGACCGCAGCCGCAAGGTCGCCGGCCAGTTGAACATGGGCGTCAAGGGCCTGATGAAGAAGAACAAGGTGACGGTCGTCGAGGGCGACGGCACGATCACCGCGCCGGGCAAGCTCAAGGTCACCAAGGACGGCAAGACGACCGAGCTGCAGGCCAAAAACATCATCGTCGCGACCGGCGCCCGCGCCCGCGATTTGCCTTTCGCCAAGGCCGACGGCGACAAGATCTGGACCTATCGCCACGCGATGGTGCCCAAGGAGATGCCGAAGAAGCTGCTCGTCATCGGATCGGGCGCGATCGGCGTCGAGTTCGCCAGCTTCTATTCGGACATGGGCGCCGACGTCACCATCGTCGAGATGCTGGACCGCATCCTGCCGGTCGAGGACGAAGAGGTCTCGGGCTTCATGCACAAGGCGCTCACCAAGCAGGGCATGACGATCCACACCGGCGCGGGCGTCGAGAAGCTCGAAGCCGGCCAGGGCGGCGTTAAAGCCTCGATCAAGGGCAAGGACGGCAAAGTCGTGCAAGACGACTTCTCGCACGCGATCGTCGCGATCGGAATCGTCCCCAATACCGAGAATATCGGCCTCGAGGCTTTGGGCGTGAAGACGGACCGCGGCCATATCGTCACCGACGGCTACGGCGCGACCAACGTACCCGGCATCTACGCGATCGGCGACGTCACCGGCGCGCCTTGGCTGGCCCACAAGGCGAGCCACGAAGGCGTCGTCTGCGTCGAGAAGATCGCCGGCGTCAAGGGCGTCCACCCGATGGACAAGTCCAACATTCCGGGCTGCACCTATTCGCGCCCGCAGGTGGCCAGCGTCGGCCTCACCGAGGCCAAGGCCAAGGAAGCGGGCCGCAAGGTCAAGGTCGGCAAATTCCCGTTCATCGGCAACGGCAAGGCGATCGCGCTCGGCGAGGCCGAGGGCTTCGTGAAGACCGTGTTCGACGAGGCGACCGGCGAATTGCTCGGTGCGCACATGGTCGGCGCCGAGGTGACCGAGCTGATCCAGGGCTATGTCATCGCCCGCCAGCTCGAGACTACCGAAGAGGATCTGATGCACACCGTGTTCGCGCATCCGACGCTGTCCGAAATGATGCACGAAAGCGTCCTCGACGCTTACGGACGGGCGCTGCACTACTGACGCACGGAGGCGGCGCTCATGGATTTCGACGACCAGTTGCGCCGCTATTTCGGTACGACCGATCTCGCGGCTTTGCCGTCCGAGGCGCTGGCCGCAGGCATCGAGCGGATGCAGGTCGACCTGGGGCTTGAGCAGGATCGCGGGCGGCGCTTTGCGATGTGGGCGCTGCTGCACATGCTGGGCGCGGCGCCCGATCTCGACGCGACGTTAGAAGATGCGGCGGACCGGGATGCGGCGCGCAATTTCATGGACCTGACGGACCGCTCCGCCGAGGCCTAGCGGCTAGGCGTTGGCGGCGTCCTTGGCGGCCTGGGCCTTAACGCGCATGCCTTCGGTGCGCGCGGCGCGTGCGGCCATGCCCGACCAGGCGGCTTCCGAGCGCAGGCAGCGATCGCGTACATTGTCGAGCGTCGCGGCTTCGGCGGCGGCGCGGGCCTCCGCGGCGCGGGCGAGATAGAATTCGTGCTGTACGGACATGGCCTGATCTCCTGTTTGGGGGGAGAAGGCGGGCACATTCAGGCGCCCGCCCTTCCTTGTGCCCTGCCGTGGCAGGGCCCGAACGGGATCAGACGCTCTGCAGGTTGACCGCGCTGGTCTTACCGCGGCGATCTTCCTCGAGCTCGTACGAGACGCGCTGGTCGCGATCGAGCGTCGCCATGCCGGCGCGCTCGACGGCGCTGATGTGTACGAAGGCGTCGTTGCCGCCGTCTTCCGGCTGGATGAAGCCGTAACCCTTGTCCGCGTTGAAAAATTTGACGGTGCCGATAGGCATGGATGTCTTTCCTTCTGGTGGTGGAGGACCGACCGTCGGCCCTTCCCTGCTAGAAGAGGCGAATCGAAGGAAAGAGGAGCCGCAAAGCGCCAGAGACCATCAGTTTGCGACTGTAGCACGCTCCTTATGGCGCATTTGACCGACAATTGTAAGGGCGTGGCCGAATCCCGCCTTTTCGGCCGTGATTCTAGCCGCTCGACTTGGTGCCCGCAGGGCGGCTAGGCTCGCGAAAAAAGAGGGGGTTCCATGCGAAGGATGCTGTTCACCATGCTGCTGGCCTCGGTCGCGGCGCCCGCCGCCGCCGAGACCGTGGTCGTCACCGCCGATCGCATGATCGACGTGCTCGGCGGCCGGGTCGTC
Organism: Pseudomonadota bacterium; assembly: GCA_023423775.1. Classification (GTDB taxonomy): domain Bacteria; phylum Pseudomonadota; class Alphaproteobacteria; order Sphingomonadales; family Sphingomonadaceae; genus Allosphingosinicella. Next base: position 4,042 of record JAFAEZ010000042.1, on the reverse strand, counting down.
GACGAGCCCGTGATCGTCATCACCGACGGACGTATTGCCTCGGTCGTGGGGCGAGGCGGCGGCCGGCCGATGATCCCGGAAGGAGCGAAGCGCATCGACCTGCCGGGCAAGACAATCCTGCCCGGACTGATCGACATGCACGTCCATCTCGACAGCAATCCGCGCTACGGCGGCTATAGCAGCCTCCAGTTCACCGATCAGTTCTGGACCGTGCAGGGCGTCGGCAACGCCAAGGCGATGCTCGACGCCGGCTTCACCACGGTGCGCAATCTCGGTTCCGACAATTATGCCGATGTCGCCTACAAGCAGGCGATCGACGAGGGGCTGATGCAGGGCCCGCGCATCGTGCCCGCGGCCCATGCCTTGTCTGCCACCGGCGGCCATTGCGACCAGACCTATTTGCCGCCGTCGTTCGCGGCCAAGGGCAAGGCGGTCGGCGACGGCGTCCAGGAGTTGCGGACGCGGGTGCGCGAACAGCGCAAATATGGCGCCGAAGTGATCAAGGTCTGCGCCACCGGCGGCGTCTTCTCCCGCAACACCGAGCCCGGGCAGCAGCAGCTTTCCGAGGACGAATTGCGCGCGATCGCCGCCGAGGCGCACCAGTGGGGGCTGAAGACCGCCGCCCACGCCCATGGTGCGGCCGGCATCAAGGCGGCGATCCGCGCCAGCATCGACACGATCGAGCATGCCAGTCTGATCGACGCCGAGGGCATCCGCCTCGCCAAGGAACACGGCACCTTCCTGTCGATGGACATCTACAACACCGAATATACCCAGGCGGAAGGCAAGAAGAACGGCGTGCTTGAGGACAATCTCCGCAAGGACCGCGAGATCGCGCAGATCCAGCGCGACGGCTTCCGCGCCGCCCACAAGGCCGGCGCCAAGATGGTGTTCGGGTCCGACGCCGGAGTGATGCCGCACGGCGAGATCGGCAAGCAGTTCCGGGTGATGACCGAATATGGAATGAGCCCGATGGAGGCGATCCAGGCGGCGACCCGCAACGCCGCGCAGGCGCTGGGCCGCGAGAAAGACGTCGGCGCGATCGCGGTCGGCCGCTACGGCGATATCATCGCCGTCGACGGCGATCCGCTCGCCGATATCCGCCAGCTCGAGGATGTGGACATCGTGATCAAGGGCGGCGAGGTCGTGAGGCAATAACCGTCGCCCGTGCGCAGTCCCGGGCCTCAGGACGACATCGCGCTTGTCCGTTCTGAGATTCCCGGCCTGCGCCGGGATGACGTCAAGGCGCGGCCCTCGGCGCCTCCGCTTCCGCGAGGATCAGGGCGAACTGATCCTCCGCATCCGTCCATTCCTTGCAGACGCCCCAGCCCGCGGCGCGCAGCAGCAGGCGGGAATCGCGCAGGCCGTATTTATGGCTGTTCTCGGTGTGGATGGTCTCGCCCGCTTTCATCGTGAAGGGCTGGCCGGCGACGGTGAAAGCGACGTCGCGCAAGGCCTCCAGGTGCATCTCGATCCGGCTCATCCGGTCGTTCCAGATGGCGCGGTGGCGGAAGGCCTCGATCGGTATGGTGCCGTCCAACTCGGCATTGATGCGGTGGAGCAGGTTGAGGTTGAAGGCGGCGGTCACTCCCGCGGCATCGTCGTACGCGCGAACAAGCACGTCTTCGTCCTTCAGCCGGTCCATCCCGATCAGCAGATAGGCGCCGACGCCGAGCGTGTCCTTCATCGCCCGCAGCAGATCGACCGCCGTCCGCGCCACGAGATTGCCGATGGTCGAGCCGGGAAAGAAGCCGAGCTTGGTCATCCCGGCTACTTCCGGCGGAAGGGCGATGGGCTTCGTGAAGTCACCCTCGACCGGAAAGATCGGCAGATCCGGGAAGCGGTAGCTTAGCGCCTCGGCGGACTCCCGCAGGAAATCGCCCGATATGTCGATCGGCACATAAGCGGCGGGTTCGACCGCGCGCAGCAGGATGGGCGTCTTGGCCGAGGAGCCGGAGCCGAACTCGACCACGGCGTCGCCTTGGCCCGCAATCTCCGCGACTTCGCCGCTATAGCGCTCGAGCAGGGTTCGCTCGGTGCGGGTGGGATAATATTCGGGGAGGTCGGTAATCTCCTCGAACAGCTCCGATCCGCGGCGATCGTAAAGCCAGCGGGCGGGCACGGCGCGATGGGGAGCGGCCAGACCCGCCAGCACGTCCGCGCGGAAGGCCGGATCGGCAGTGGAGGCCATCATCAGATATCCTTCGCCAGGCGCAGCCCGGAGAACATCCAGCGCTGGTGCGGATAGAAGAAATTGCGGTAGCTGGCCCGACTGTGGCCGCGCGGCGTGGCGCAACTCGCGCCCTTCAGCACCATCTGCCCGGACATGAACTTGCCATTATACTCGCCGACCGTGCCGGCTGCGGGGGCGAAACCGGGATGGGGCAGAAAAGCGCTCATCGTCCATTGCCAGACATCGCCGAACAGGCCCTCGCCTCCCGCTCGCGGCCGGACCGGGCCGGCATGGTCGAGCTGGTTGCCCTCGCACGGGTCGCGCGCTGCCGCCGCGACCTCCCATTCCGTTTCGGTCGGCAGCCGCGCGCCGGCCCAGCGGGCGAAGGCGTCGGCCTCATAATAAGAGATATGACAAACAGGCTCGGCGAGGCTGACGTCATGGAGGCCGTCGAGGGCGAAGCGCTGCCAGCCCTCGGCGCCGCGACGCCAGTAAAGCGGCGCCTCGATCGCCTGCTCCCGAACCCAGGCCCAGCCGTCGGACAGCCACAACCGGGGATCGGCGTAGCCGCCGTCGTCCATGAAGCGCAGCCACTCGCCATTGGTGACCAGCCGTGCGGCGAGCGCGTGCGGCTGCAACAGCGCCTGATGGCGCGGCCCTTCACAGTCGAAGGCAAAACTCCCGCCGTCATGGCCGATCTGGGCGATGCCGCTAGGCCCCTCGACCCAGCCCATCCCGGTCGGGGCGGCTGCGGGACCTCCGGAAGCGCGCTCCCACAGGGCTGGCGCGAGCGGATTCTCGGCGAAGGTGGCGGTAAGGTCCATCAGCATCAGTTCCTGATGCTGCTGCTCGTGCTGGAGGCCGAGCTCGACGAGGGCCGCGGCCGACGCCGGCAATGACGGCAAGGCCTCGCCCAAGGCGGCATCCACCGCACGTCGATAGGCCAGGACCTCCTCCAGCGAGGGACGGCTGAGCATGCCGCGCCGCGGCCGCTGATGGCGCGCACCCTCGCCCTCGTAATAAGAATTGAACAGGAACGACCAGCGTTCGTCGTGCAGGCGATAGCCTGCCACATGGTCGCGCAGCACGAAGGTCTCGAAGAACCACGTGGTATGGGCAAGGTGCCACTTTGCCGGTGAGGCGTCGGGCATCGGCTGGATGGTGGCGTCGGCGTCGGATAGCGGCGCTGCGATCGCCTCGCTCAGCGCGCGCACAGCCTGGTAGCGGTCGATCGGTCCCTTCGGCTTCGGACTTGCTTGTGTCGCCATCGCTCCCTCCCGCTTCGCCGGTAGGGAAACGGCCGGCCGCGCTCAGCCGTTCCGAGTCGCTCCCGGCCGCCACAATATATCGCCGCCGGCGCGGTTGGCGACGACACGGGCGAGCACGAACAGGTGATCGGACAGCCGGTTGATATAAGCGAGCGCCTGCGGGTTGAGCGCTGCTAAGGATGATGCGGCGACGACGGCCCGCTCGGCGCGGCGGACGGCGGCGCGGGCGAGATGGAGATAGGCCGCGCCGCCTTCGCCGCCGGGCAGGATGAAGCTGCGCAGCGGCTCCAGTTCGGCATTCATGGCGTCAATCTCGCGCTCGAGCCGCTCGACCTGATCGACAGTGATGCGCAGGACCATGTCGCTCGGCGTGAAATCCTCGCCCGGCGTGGCGAGGTCGGCGCCGAGATCGAACAATTCGTTCTGGATTGTCGACAGCATCGCCCGATGCTCGGCCACGACGTGGAGCAAGGCGACGCCGATCGCGCTGTTGGCCTCGTCGACATCGCCGATTGCGGCCATCAGCGGCGCGGCCTTGGACAGGCGCGAGCCGTCGGCAAGGCCGGTCGTGCCGGCGTCGCCGGTCCGGGTGTAGATCTTG
>JAFAEZ010000024.1 GCA_023423775.1 Pseudomonadota bacterium | reverse complement strand
TCGAAAGGGAGACGCCCGGGGGCGTCCGATCATGCGGCCGGAGGAGCGCGTGCCGGGGGGAGGGTATAGGGATGCGCGGTCGCGCCGATGGCGGGCGCGACATGCTCTTCAGCACGCGTGGAGACGGCACCCGCCGTGGGCGCGGCCGCGATGAGGATCGGCGGCGGGTCGCCATGGGATCGATCGTTGTCGTCCGGGGCGGCGGCTCTCGCCACCGGCTGCGGGACCGACAGGGTCGCCGGCTGCGCCCGCTCCAGCCCGGCGAACGCGTCGAAGCTGGCGCGCGCGGGGTGATGCTCCTGCGCGGAGAGCGCATCGGGACCGGCGACGGCCGCGACGAGCAGCAGCAGCAAGGCGGACAAATGTCTCAGCCTGCTTTGCAATGCGTTCGCGGTCCTCACCATGCGTCCCATCTAGGGAGCGAGCGCGCCGAACTCAATCGGCCTGCCCGCAGCCTCAGAGTCGCATCACGCCCTTGCGCGCCTCGCGGGTGCCGAGGGTTTCGGCGGTCAGCGGCGCGCCGGCCGCCAGCAGCGCCTGGCGCCGGCCCTGCGGGTTGGTCGCGATCTGCGCCTGCTCGAACGGATAGAGCGCGGCGAAGCAGGGCTCGGCCAGCGAGCGATCGACGAACGCGGCGACGCGCGGCCAGCGGGCCGGGTCCGGCCTGAAATCGACATAAGCGGCGTTGCGGAAGAAGGAGGCGATGGCGATGTCGGCCAGGCCGATCCGCTCGCCGAACAGGAAACCCTCCGCCGGGAGTTCGCCCTCGAGCCAGTCCATTTCACGCGGGATGTCGTCGGCCAGGGTCTTGGCGATCCGCTCGGCGTCGCCCGGCTCGCCCCAGATCATCGGGTGGACGAATTGCGGGTAGAACAGGCCCCAAATGAAGATGTCGCCGAGCCGCGTGTCGGCATATTCCTCGAGCCACCGCGCCCGCGCGCGATCCTTGGGATCGGACGGCAGCAGCTTGTAGCCAGGATAGGCCTCGTCGAGCCACTCGCAGATCACGGTGGAGTCGCACAGCGCCATGCCGCCGTCGACCAGCACCGGGATGCGGCGCAGCGGGCTCAGCCGCTCGAACTCGTCATTGCCGAAAAAGGCCGTGATCGGGTCGATCTCGTAGTCGAGCCCCTTCAGGACCATGCAGGCCAGCACCTTGCGGACATAGGGACTGACGTAGGAGCCGATGACTTTCCTTGACATTTCGCCGATGTTCCCTTATTGTTCCGCCGCTCTTTGACATCGCCGGCTGATCGATCTGCTCGTTCGAAAGGGGGTCATTGAGTGACCGGATTCTCGTTCTCGGTGTGACCTTGGTGTGACCTTTCAGATCGAGCGGCTGACCACTTCCTTCATGATCTCGCTGGTGCCGCCGAATATGCGCGTCACCCGCGCGTCGCGCCACAGGCGTGCGATCAGATATTCGTTCATATAGCCGGCGCCGCCGTGGAGCTGGAGCGCGGCGTCGCAGATCTCGCCCTGCAATTCGGTGTGCCAGAGCTTGGCGGCCGAGGCCTCGGCGGCGGTCAGCTCGCCGGCGACGTGGCGCCTGATCGCCCAGTCGAGATGAGCCCAGCCGACCTGCAGCTTGGTCGCCATGTCGGCGAGGCTGAACTTCGTGTTCTGGAATTCGAAGACGCTCTTGCCGAACGCCTTGCGCTCCTTGGTGAACTTCACCGCCTCGTCGAACGCGCGCTGCGCCGATCCCTGCGCCGAGCAGGCGATCGACAGCCTTTCCTGCGGCAGCTGGTTCATGAGGTAGACGAAGCCCTGCCCCTCGCCGCCGAGCAGGTTGGTCGCCGGCACGCGCACGTCGTGGAAGAACAATTCCGACGTGTCCTGCGAATGGAAGCCGATCTTGTCGAGGTTGCGGCCCTTGGCATAGCCCTCGCGCTCCGCCTCCACGAGGATCAGCGAGGTGCCCTTGGCGCCGAGCGTCGGGTCGGTCTTGGCGACGACGATGGTGAGGTCGGCATGCTGGCCGTTGGTGATGTAGGTCTTGGAGCCGTTCACCACATAATCGTCGCCGTCGCGCCGGGCGACCGTCTTGATGCCCTGCAGATCCGATCCGGCGCCGGGCTCGGTCATCGCGATCGCGGTCACCGTCTCGCCCGAGACCATGCGCGGCAGCCAGTGACGCTTCTGCTCCTCGCTCCCGTAAGCGACGATATAATCGGCGACGATGTCGGAATGGAGGGTCATGCCCGAGGTCGACCCGGCATAGGCCAGCTCCTCGTCGATCACGGCGTTGAAGCCGAAATCGAGGCCGAGGCCGCCATATTCCTCGGGCACGGTCGGGCAGAGCAGCCCCGCCTCGCCGCATTTGTTCCAGAATTCGCGCGGCGTGATCCCGGCCTGCTCCCAGGCTTCGAGATGCGGCGTCAGCTCCCGGTCGAGGAACTTGCGCACCTGCTCGCGAAACTGGTCGTGGGTCTCGTCGAAGGCGGTGCGGCGGCTGGTGTCGAGCAAGGTCAGTCTCCCATGCGAGGCGGGCGGGCCGGGGTGGCCGAGAAACGGGGCGCGGGCGCGGGCTGGAGCACGCCGCCGGCGCTGACGAAGGTGCCGCGCGCCCGGTTGTGCGGATGCTCTGGCGCCTCGGCCAGCGACAGCACCGGCGCGACGCAGGCGTCACTGCCTTCCAGCAACGTGCACCATTCGTCGCGGCTGCGGGTCTTGAACAAATCCGTCAGCCGTTCGCCCAGGTCCGGGCTCATCTGCGGCTCGTCGATGCCGAGCTTCGCGCACAAGGCGGCGTAGAAATGCGGCTCGAGCGCGCCCACCGCCACGAACTTGCCGTCGGCGCACTCATAGCTGTCGTAGAAAGCCGCGCCGGTATCGAGCAGATTGACCCCGCGCGCATCGGTCCACATGCCGGCCGCATTGAGCGACCAGGTCAGCGCCGAGATCAGCGCGGCGCCGTCGACCATCGCGCAGTCGATCACCTGCCCCTGGCCGGTGCGGCGTGCCGAAAGGATCCCGGCGAGCATGGCGAAGGCCATCATCATCCCGCCGCCGCCGAAATCGGCCACGGCATTGACCGGCGGCGTCGGCTTCTCCCCCACCCGCCCGTAGGTGTGCAGCGCTCCGGCCAGCGCGATATAATTGATGTCGTGCCCGGCCGCGTCGGCGAGTGGCCCCTCCTGCCCCCAGCCGGTCATGCGCCCGTAGACGAGCCGCGGATTGTCGGCGAGCAGCGCGTCGGGGCCGAGCCCCAGCCGCTCCATCACGCCCGGCCGGAAGCCCTCGATCAGGCCGTCGGCGCCGCGCACCAGGTCCCGCACCTCGGCGACGCCTGCTTCGCTCTTGAGATCGACCTGGATCGTCGCGGCGCGCGAGCGGTTGAGGATGTCCTTTTCGGCCGGAATGGCAGGCCGGTGCCCCGCTCGCTCGACCCGCACCACCTCCGCGCCATGATCGGCCAGCATCATCGCCGCGAACGGCCCCGGCCCCAGCCCGGCCAGCTCGACGATCCGGATCCCCTCGAGCGCCCCCGCCATCATTGTCCTCCCTGCGGCGGAGCCGTGGGGAGGGGGACCGTCGGAACGACGGTGGAGGGGCAATCCGCGCCGCACGTGGCGACGATGCTCCGGACCACCGCATCCAGATCGTTCAACACATCTGCTGCCGCCACCCTCAGGACACGCACCCCTTGTTGCTCCAGCCACTGATCCCGCGCCCGATCGCGAGGTATATTGTCGCCCATCTCATGGACACGTCCATCGACTTCGATCCCGAGCCTGGCGATTGGGCAATAAAAATCGAGCACGTAAGGACCAAGCGGGTGCTGGCGGCGAAACTTGAGTCCGGCAGGTCGCGTACGAAGGACCTGCCACAGACATGCTTCCGGCTTCGACATCGTGCGTCGAAGGGACCGTGCCATTGCTACCGTAGCCTTTGTGGTGCTCCGCATGGCCCCTCCACCGCCCTCCGGGCGGTCCCCCTCCCCATCGCGCCGCGACGGGGAGGATAAGTAGCATCACCGCGGGGCCATACGGATGCCGCCGTCGAGGCGGACATATTCGGCGTTAAGATAGACGGTCTCGGCCATGAACACCGCGAGCTTGGCATATTCCTGGGCCTCGCCGAGCCGCTTGGGGAACGGCACCTGCGCGCCCAAGGCGTCCTGGACGTTCTGCGGCATCATCGCCACCATCGGCGTCTTGAACACGCCCGGCAGGATGGTGTTGACGCGGATGCCCTCGCCCATCAGGTCGCGGGCGATCGGCAGCGCCATGCCGAGCACGCCGGCCTTGGAGGCCGAATAGGCGGCCTGGCCGATCTGGCCGTCCTGCGCGGCGACGCTGGCCGTGTTGATGATCACGCCCTTCTCGCCGTCCTCGAGCGGCTCGAGATCGGCCATGCCGGCGGCCGAGGCGGCGAGCACGCGGAAGCTGCCGATCAGGTTGATCTGGATGGCGAGCTCGAACTGGTGGATCGGGTAGCGCTTGACCGCCTTGGTCTCCTTGTCGCGGCCGACCGTCTTCACGGCGTTGGCGACGCCGGCGCAATTGACGCAGATCCGCTCCTGGCCGTGCGCCTCCCGCGCCTTGGCGAAGCCGGCCTCGACCGATTCATCCGACGTGACGTCGACCTGGCAGAAGATGCCGCCGATCTCGTCGGCGACCTTCTGGCCCTTGTCGGCGTCGCGGTCGAAGATGGCGACCTTGACGCCCTTGGCGGCGAACGCGCGGGCGGTGGCCTCGCCGAGACCCGAAGCGCCCCCGGTGACGACGGCAGCGATATTGTTGTCGAGCTTCATTCCCTGATCCTCTTTCTTTCGAAGTCTAAATGCCGGCCCGCGCTCATGTCGCCCAGGCGATGAAATGGGGGTTGGCGAAATCCGGCTTGCCGTAGCGCAGCGGCCCGGCCTCGCGGTCGCCGTCGAGCGCCATCACCCGGCCGCCGGCCGCCTCGAGCACCGCCTGGCCGGCCGCCGTGTCCCATTCCATCGTCCGGCCGTAGCGCGGATAGACGTCGGCCGAGCCGTCGGCGAGCAGGCAGAATTTGAGGCTGGAGCCCGAGGGCAGATATTCGGTGATGCCGAGCGCAGCGTTGCGCGTCTCACTGCCCTGGGCGTGATGGTTGCGGCTGCCGATCGCGATGAGGCCGGAGGCCGGCCGCGGCCGCACCCGGATCGCCTCGGCGGGGGCTCCCCCACGCACCTGGCGGCAGAAAGCGCCCTCCCCTTTGGCGCCGTAATAAAGAAGCCCGCTGTCGGGCGCGTAGACCACGCCCGCCACCGGCACGCCCCCCTCGATCAGGCCGATATTGACCGTGAACTCGCCGTTGCGCTGGATGAACCCCTTGGTGCCGTCCAGCGGATCGACCAGGAAGAAACGGTCGCCGCACTCCGGGATTCGTCCGGCGCACGCCTCCTCCTCGGCGACGATCGGCACGTCGGGAAAAGCCGCGCCCAGCCGCTCCAGGATGATCGCCTCCGCCCGCTGGTCGGCGATCGTGACCGGCGAGCCGTCCTCCTTCACCTCATGCGCGCACCCCGCGCCGTAGATCGCCTCGATCTCGGCGCCGGCTTCGAGCGCCGCGTCGACGAGGGTTTGAAGGAGGAAGCTGGCCGTCAATCTGCGCTCCGTTCGCCCTCAGCCTGTCGAAGGGCTTGTCTTGAGAAGGATTGGGCTTCGACAGGCTCAGCCCGAACGGCTCGTCAGTAAACCACCACGCTGCGGATGCTGTCGCCGGCGTGCATCAGGTCGAACGCCTTGTTGATGTCGTCGAGCGGCATCGTGTGGGTGATCAGCGGGTCGATCTCGATCTTGCCGTCCATATACCAGTCGACGATCCGGGGTACGTCCGTGCGGCCGCGGGCGCCGCGGATGGCGGGGCCCTTCCAGACGCGGCCGGTGACCAGCTGGAACGGACGGGTCGAGATTTCCTTGCCGCTCTCGGCGACGCCGATGATCACGCTCTCGCCCCAGCCGCGGTGACAGCATTCGAGCGCCTGGCGCATCACGTCGGCATTGCCGGTGCAGTCAAAGCTGTAATCGGCACCGCCGTCGGTCGCGTCCACCACCGCCGCGACGACCTTGTCGAACCCGACCTCGGCCGGATTGATGAAGTGGGTCATGCCGAACTGCTCGGCCATCGCCCGCTTCTTGGGGTTGATGTCGACGCCGATGATCTTGTTGGCGCCGACGAGGCGCGCGCCCTGGATGACGTTGAGGCCGATGCCGCCGAGGCCGAACACGACGACGTTCGAGCCCGGCTCGACGCCGGCTGTCCAGATCACCGCGCCGACGCCGGTGGTGACGCCGCAGCCGATATAGCAGATCTTGTCGAACGGCGCGTCCTCACGGACCTTCGCAACCGCAATCTCGGGCATCACCGTGAAGTTCGAGAAGGTCGAGCAGCCCATATAATGGTAGATGGTCTCGCCGCCGAGCTTGAAGCGGCTGGTGCCGTCCGGCATCAGCCCCTGGCCCTGCGTGCTGCGGATAGCGGTGCAGAGGTTGGTCTTCTGGCTGAGGCACGATTTACACTGGCGGCATTCCGGCGTGTAGAGCGGGATGACATGGTCGCCGACCTTCACCGAGGTGACGCCGGGCCCGACCTCGCGGACGATGCCGGCGCCCTCGTGACCGAGGATCGACGGGAAGATGCCTTCGCTGTCCTTGCCCTCGAGCGTGTAGGCGTCGGTGTGGCAAATTCCGGTCGCCATGATCTCGACCAGCACCTCGCCGGCCTTGGGTCCGTCGAGATCGACCTCGTGGATCTCGAGCGGCTTGTTGGGGGCGACGGCGATGGCGGCGCGGGTCTTCATGTCGGATCTCCTTCGGGAGGCTCTCATGCTGAGCCCGAGCCGCCTTTGCAAGCCGGTGCGCGGTTCCGTTACGGAAGCCGAGCCTTGGGAAAGCCGCCCCAGGCCTCGTCATAATCGCGCTGCAGTTCCTCGCAGTCGAGCGCATGCTCGGTCGGGCGGAACGGCCAGCAGCTTTCGACCATGAACGCCATCGTGTCCTCGATCTTGTGCGGCTTCAGCTCCGCCTCGGAGGCGCCCTTCCAGGTGGCGACATCGGGGCCGTGGCCGGCCATCATATTGTGCAGGCTCATGCCGCCCGGCGCGAAGCCCTCCGCCTTGGCGTCGTAGGCGCCGTGGATCAGCCCCATGCACTCGCTCATCACGTTGCGGTGGAACCAGGGCGGGCGGAAGGTGCCCTCGGCCACCATCCAGCGCGGCGGGAAGATCACGAAATCGGCATTGGCGCGCCCGGGCACGTCGCTGGGGCTGGTTAGCACGGTGAAGATCGACGGATCGGGATGGTCGTAGCTCACCGTGTTCATCGTGTTGAAGCGCGACAGGTCGTATTTCCAGGGCACGAGATTGCCGTGCCAGGCGACCACGTCGAGCGGACTGTGGTCGAGCGTCGTCGTCCACAGCGAGCCGAGATATTTCTGGACCAGTTCGAAATCGTCGTCCCAATCCTCGTAGCCGGCGACCGGCGTCAGGAAGTCGCGCGGATTGGCAAGACCGTTCGATCCGATCGGGCCGAGCTCGGGCAGGCGGAACAGGCTGCCATGATTTTCCGCGACATAGCCGCGCGCCTCGCCGTCCGGCAGCAGGGCGCGGAAGCGGACGCCGCGCGGCACGAGGGCGATCTCGCCCGGGCCGATGTCGAGCCGCCCCATTTCGGTGAGCAGGGTTATCCGCCCCTGCTGCGGAATGAACAGCAATTCGCCGTCCGCGTCGGCGAACGCGCGATGGTCCATGTCACGATTGGCGCGATAGACGTGAACGGCGACGCCCTCGAGCGACTGCGGATCGCGATTGGCCATCATCGTCACCATGGAATCGATGAGGTCGGTCGGCTGGCTCGGCATCGCCAGCGGGTTCCAGCGCAGCCGGTTGGGCGCCAAGGGCCCCTCGGCGGAGCCGGGCGTGAACAAGGGCGCGCCATGATAAGGCTGGTAGGGCGGATGCTCGGCGCTGGGCCGCATGCGGTACAGCCACGTCCGCCGGTTCTCGTGGCGGGGCGCGGTGAAGGCGGTGCCTGAAAGCTGCTCGGCATAGAGGCCGAACGGCGGCTGCTGCGGCGAGTTGCGGCCGATCGGCAGCGCGCCCAGCACGGCTTCCGTCGCGAAATGGCTTCCGAAGCCGCACATATAATCGTCTGACACTGCCCGCTGTCCCTATTTCATCAGCACCAATTCTTCGGCCATCGTGGGGTGGAGCGCAACCACCGCGTCGAAATCCTCCTTCTTGAGCTTCGCCTTGACCGCGATCGCTGCTGCCTGGAGTATCTCGGGCGCGTCCGGTCCGATCATGTGGATGCCGACGACCTCGTCATTGTTGCCGTCCACGACCAATTTGTAGAGCGAGCGCTCGTTGCGGCCGGCGAGCACGTTCTTCATCGGCCGGAAATCGGACACATAGGTCTTGACCGTGCCGAGCGTGTTGCGCGCCTGGCCTTCGGTCATGCCGACCGCGGCGATCGGCGGATGGCTGAACACGGCCGAGGGGATGCAGCCATAATCGACCCGGGTCGGCTTGTCGCCGAACATCGTGTCGGCGAACGCCTGCCCCTCGCGGATCGCGACCGGGGTGAGCTGCACGCGGTTGGTGACGTCGCCGACCGCGAAGATCGAGGGGCAGGTCGAGCGATTGTCGGCGTCGACCACCACAGCGCCCTGCTCGTCCAGTTCGACGCCCGCTTCCTCCAGCCCGAGGCCGGTCGTCTTGGGCTTGCGGCCCGTCGCGAACAGCAAAAGGTCGGTGTCGATCGGGTCGCCGCCGCCGAGATGGACGCGCAGCGAGCCGTCCTCGTTCTTCTCGACCTTCTCGAACGGCGCGTTGAAGCGGAAGGCAATGCCCTTGGTGAGCGAGATCTGCAGCAGGCGGTCGCGCACCTGTTCGTCATAGCCGCGCAGGATCGTCTCGCCGCGATTGACCAAAGTGACGTTGCAGTCGAACTCGTGGAAGATGCCGGCGAATTCGTTGGCGATATAGCCGCCGCCGGCAATTACCACGCGCTTGGGCATCGTCTCCAGGTGGAAGACCTCGTTCGAGGTGATGCCGAGTTCGCTGCCGGGGAAATCCGGCACCAGCGGCCAGGCGCCGACCGCGATCAATATATATTTGGCGGTTACCGTGCGGCCGTCCGCGAGCAGAACCTCGTTCGGGCCGGCGACGGTCGCGCGTTGCGGGATGATCTCGACTTTCTGATTGCCGAGTGTCTGTTTGTAGAGCCCCTCCAGCCGATCGACTTCACCCAGGACGTTGTCGCGCAAGGTCGGCCAGTCGAAGCTCGCCTTGCCGACGTCCCAGCCGAACCGCCGCGCGTCCTGCAGATCCTCGGCGAAGTGGGCGCCGTAGACGAGCAGTTTCTTGGGCACGCAGCCGCGGATGACGCAGGTGCCGCCGACGCGATACTCCTCGGCGACCGCCACCCTGGCGCCGTGGGCCGCGGCGACGCGCGAGGCGCGAACGCCGCCCGATCCGGCGCCGATCACGAACAAATCATAGTCGAAACTCTTGGGCATTATGGACGCTCCAGCGACAGCCTCTGCTGCGGAAAAGGGATTAAGAGTCGGTCACGGAGGACCGAAAGGGACGCGGCCGGCGCGCGTGACTGCTTCACTCCGATGTCCCGAAGGCCCGCGCGATCAGGGCCTCGGTCGACGGATCGAACTCGAGGCCGCCGCCGTCGATCGCCTTGGCCATCTCCTTGCCGAGCTCGACTCCGAACTGGTCGAACGGATTGATGCCGAGCAGCACGCCGTTCACGAAGGTGCGATGCTCGTAGAAAGCGATCAGCGCGCCGAGCGTGTAAGGATCGATCCGGTCGAGCAGCAAGGTAGTCGAAGGGCGGTCGCCGGGATAGGAACGCGCCGGATCGTCGGACGCCTTGCCCGCCATCAGCGCCGCGCCCTGAGCGAAGCAATTGACCAGCAGCTGGCGGTGGTGCGGGAAATCGAGGCCGTGTTCCGGCTCGATCGCAGCGACGAACTCGACGGGGACGAGATGTGTGCCCTGGTGGAGCAATTGAAACACCGCATGCTGGGCGTCGGTGCCGACGCCGCCCCAGGTGATCTGCGACGTGGCGCGGCCGACCGGCTGGCCCTCCACGGTGACGCTCTTGCCGTTCGACTCCATCTCGAGCTGCTGCAGGTAGGAAGGCAGCAGCCGCAGCCTTTCGTCATAGGCGAAGACCGCGCGCGTCTCCGCGCCGCGGACGTTGGCGTAATAACGGTCGACGAAGGCGGCCAGCACCGGCGCGTTGCGCTCCGGCGGCTGCAGCCGGAAGTGGCGGTCCATCGCGGCCCCGCCCTCGAGCAGTTCCTCGAACGCGTCCCATCCGAGCGCCAGCGCGGCTGGAAAGCCGATCGACGACCACAGCGAATAACGGCCGCCCACGCTCTCCGAGAATGGCAGGATACGGGTCTCGTCGATGCCGAACTCGACCGCCCGATCCGGCGAAGCGGTGACGGCAATGACGCGGCCATAGGGGTCGATCACCCCGCCCTCTTCCAGCCAGGTGAGAGCGGACTGCGCATTCAGCATCGTCTCGGTGGTGGTGAAGGTCTTGGACGCGATCACCAGCAGGGTGGCGGTCGGATCGAAGCGGCGGAACACCTCCTCCAGCGCTGCGCCGTCGACGTTGGACACAACCGCGACATCGTAGCGGTCGGAATCGCGCCCCAGGGCATCGACCAGGAAATCGGGTCCGAGTGCCGAGCCGCCGATGCCGATGTGGAGGATATGGCGGATAGGCCCGAAGGCCTCGGCCTCGATCGCGTCGATCACGGCCCGCATGCGGGTGTGGTAATAGGCGGCCCGCTGGACGCTGTCCGGCGCCCCCTGCCCCCGCTCGGCGCTATGCTCGGCCGCGCGCCCCTCGGTGACGTTGATCTCTTTGCCGGAAAACAGCGCGTCGCGCGCGCCGGCGAGGTCGCGCTCCTCGGCCAGCGCCGTGAAGGCGGCGAGGAGCGGCGCGCTCAGGTGAGTCTTGGAGAAATCGAAGCGGATGCCCGCTTCCTCGATCGTCAGATTGGAGAGCCGGTCGGGCTCGGCCTTGAACAGCGCCGGGAGCGGCCGGGTTTCCACTGTCTCCACTGCCGCCCATGCGTCGCCCATTCTCAACTCCCTGTCCTGGCCCGGGGCCTATCTAGGATCGTGCCGCCCCCGTGCCTAGCCCAGCGACCGTCGCCCCTGCGCCCGGCATTGGCCCTTTTGTTTCCGGGCCGCGCTTGACCGCGCCCGCCGCGCAAGCGAAAGCGGCGGCGATGGAGAGTAGCGAGAAAATCGAGGTCCCGCCCGTGCCGAAAGCCAAGCAGACGGGCGGAGCCGGCGAGTTCCTGCGCTTCGTGCTGACGGTATTCCTGATCGCGGTGGTGATAAGGAGCTTCATCGTCGCGCCGTTCAATATCCCCTCGGGCTCGATGCTGCCCAAGATGATGATCGGCGACTATCTGTTCGCCGCCAAATGGCCCTACGGCTATTCGCGATTCTCGATGCCGTTCGGGCTCGGCCGCTTCGAGGGGCGCATTTTCGGGCGCGACCCGGACCGCGGCGACGTCGTCGTCTTCCGCTATCCCGGCGGCGGCGAGGACGATTATGTGAAGCGCCTGATCGGCCTGCCCGGCGACCAGATCCAGGTGAAGGACGGCGTGCTCTATCTCAACGGCGATGCCGTGCCGCGGGTGCGGATCGCCGACTATCTGATGCCGGTCACGCCCAACAGCCCGTGTCGCACCGTCGATCCCGAAGCCTCGCGCGTGGTGACTGACGAGAAAGGGCAGCGTTACTGCGCCTTCCCGCGCTATCGCGAGACCCTGCCCGGCGGCCGCTCCTACGAAGTGCTCGACCAGGTCGACGGCATCGGCGACAACACGCCGGTCTTCATCGTCCCCGACGGCCATTATTTCGTGATGGGCGACAATCGCGACGACAGCCAGGACAGCCGCTTCTCGCCCGCCGTCCAGGGCGTCGGCTTCCTGCCGCGCGACAATCTGATCGGCGAGGCGCTGATCAACTTCTGGTCCACCGACGGCTCGGCCGAGTGGTCCAAGCCCTGGACCTGGCTCTCGGCGACGCGCTGGGAGCGGATCGGAGACACGTTTTGAGCGGCCCCGAGCCGGTCGGCAAATGGGTGGAGCGGACGCTCGGCCACAAGCCGAAGGACGCCGCCCTCTTCACCCGCGCGCTCACCCATTCGAGCCGCGGCGAAGATCATTATGAGCGCCTCGAATTCCTCGGCGACCGCGTCCTCGGCCTGACCATGGCGACCTGGCTCTACGAATTGTTTCCCGACGAGCCCGAAGGCAAATTGTCGCGCCGGTTCAACGCCCTCGTCTCGGGCGAGACCTGCGCCGAGATCGCGCGCGAGCTCGATGCCGGCAGCCAGCTGAAGCTCGGCAAGCAGGCCCGCGACGACGGCGCCGCGGAGAGCGACAATGTGCTCGGCGACATCGTCGAGGCCCTGATCGGCGCGCTCTATCTCGAGGCGGGCCTGGACGCCGCCGCCGCCTTCATTCGCAACGCCTGGGGCGAACGGGTCAGCACGCAGGACAAGGCCCCCAAGCATCCCAAGTCCCAGCTGCAGGAATGGGCGGCGGCCAAGGACAAGCGCCCGCCGGTCTACGAATTGAAGGGCCGCAGCGGCCCGCACCACGCGCCCCGCTTCCGCGTCAGCGTCGCCATTCCCGGCGTTGGCGAGACCGAGGCCGAGGGCCTATCTAAACAGGAGGCCGAGACGGCCGCCGCCAAAGCATTGCTGGAGAAATTGAAATGACGGAACGTTGCGGGCTGGTCGCCGTGGTCGGCGCGCCCAATGCGGGCAAGTCGACCCTCGTCAACGCCCTCGTCGGGCAGAAGGTCGCGATCGTCAGCCCCAAGGCGCAGACCACCCGCGTCCGCTTGATGGGGGTCGCGCTCCAGGGCGAGGCGCAGATCCTGCTGCTCGACACGCCCGGCATCTTCGCGCCGCGCCGCCGGCTCGACCGGGCGATGGTCGCCGCTGCCTGGGGCGGCGCGCAGGACGCGGACCTGATCGCGCTGGTGATCGATGCCAAGACCGGCCTTTCCAAGCGCATCACCGAGATGGTCGAGACGCTCAAAGGGCGCCGCGAGCCCAAGATCCTGGTGCTGAACAAGGTCGACGTCACGCCCAAGGAGGAATTGCTGACCTTGGTCGCCGCGCTCAGCCAGGAGATCGACTTCGAGCAGATCTTCATGGTCTCGGCGACGACCGGCGACGGCGTCCAGGATCTGAAGGCCGCGCTCGCCGCGCGCGTGCCCGAGGGGCCGTGGCATTTCCCCGAGGACCAGGTCTCCGATGCGACCGACCGCATGCTCGCCGCCGAGGTGACGCGCGAGCAGCTTTACCTGAAGCTCCACGCCGAGCTCCCCTATGCGAGCGCGGTCGAGACCGAGAAATATGAGGAGCGCAAGGACGGATCGGTGGTGATCCACCAGCAGATCCTGGTCGGCCGCCCCACCCAGAAGGCGATCGTGCTCGGCAAGGGCGGATCGATGATCAAGGAAATCGGCGCCGCCGCGCGCAAGGAACTGGCCGAACAGCTCGGCCGCAAGGTCCACCTCTTCCTGCACGTCAAGGTCAAGCCCGACTGGGAGGAGGACCGCGGCCTCTACCAGGAAATCGGCCTCGACTGGGTGGAGTGAGCGTCTCGCGGGGAAGGCGATCGATGCGTTAATGAAACGAAGGGGGGATTACGATGTTGAAGAAAGCGCTGCTAACGGCTGTACTGGGTGCTGCCCTGGCGACTTCGCCAGCCAACGCAAGCTTGTATAGTGATGATTTGTCGCGATGCCTGCTCAAGTCCACGAGCGAGGACGACAAGGCCACGTTCGTCCGTTGGATTTTCGCTGCGATGGCAAGCAGCCCACACGTGGCGGGGTTATCTACCGCATCTCGAGACGAACGCGCTCGCCTTCACCGTGAAGCGGCGGACCTCACTCAGCGGCTCATGCTCTCGGATTGTCGCAACGAAACGGTAGCGGCCCTGAAATACGATGGCATCGGTACGATCGAGGCCAGCTTTGGCCTCCTCGGTCAAACTGCCATGCGAGATCTGATGATGGATCCCGCGGTGGTGACCGAGATGGAAGCCTTCGCATCTTTCTTCGATCAGGAGAAATGGGCGGAGCTCACGCGAGACGCCGGGATACCGATGCCCGATGCCGCGCCCAAAGCGGCCGTAAAATAGACTATCGCTGCCTGAGAACCTCATCGACCCAGGCCGGCACCAGCTCGCCGGCCCGGCCGATGCGGCTCTCGTGGAAGAACAGGCTGCCCTGGCTCGGCTCGAGATTGATCTCGAGGGTGCGCGCGCCGAGATAGCGCGCGGTCTGGACATAGCCGGCGGCCGGATAGACCGCGCCCGACGTGCCGATCGAAACGAAGAGGTCGGCGCGGCGCAGCGCCTCGTCGATCTCGTCCATCCGGTAGGGCATCTCGCCGAACCAGACGATGTCCGGGCGGAGCTGCCCGCTTGCCCCGCAGGCGCTGCAGGCCGGGCCATCGGCCAGGGTCTCCTGCCAGGCGACGCGGCCGTCGCAGGCGAGACACCACGCCGATTTCAGCTCGCCGTGCATGTGCAGCACGCGCTTGGCCCCGGCGCGCTCGTGGAGATCGTCGACATTCTGGGTGACGATCAGCAATTCGCCCGGCCATTCGGCATCGAGCCGGGCCAAGGCCTTGTGCGCCGCGTTGGGCTCGACCCGATGCAGCTTGGCCCGGCGCTGGTCGTAGAAGGTCTGCACCAGCTGCGGATCGCGAGCGAACGCCTCGGGCGTCGCGACATCCTCGACGCGATGCCCTTCCCACAGGCCGTCGGGGCCGCGGAAGGTGGCGACGCCGCTCTCGGCCGACACGCCTGCGCCGGTGAGGATGACGATGTTGCGAATGTCGTCCATGCACCCCATGAAGCAGCAAATGCGAAAGGCGGCAAGACAGTGACGAAGATCGGGATCAAGGGCGCGACCGGGCGCATGGGACGCGCGATCGCGGACGTGATCGCCGCGCGCGACGACGTCGAGGCGGTGGCCGACGCGCCGGACGTCTTCGTCGATTTCTCCGCGCCCGTCGCGCGCGAAAAGCATCTCGACGAGGCGCTGGGCGCGGGCCGGCCGATCGTGATCGGCACGACCGGTCTCACGCCCGAGCATCATGCCCTGATCGACGCCGCCGCGGGCAAGATCGCGGTGCTGCAGGCGGCCAACACCTCATTGGGCGTCAACCTGCTCGCCCACCTCGTGCGCGAGACGGCGGCCAAGCTCGGGTCCGACTGGGACATCGAGGTGGTCGAGATGCACCACCGCCACAAGGTCGACGCGCCGTCGGGCACCGGCCTGCTGCTCGGTGCCGCCGCCGCCGAGGGGCGCGGGGTCGATCTCGCTGCCGTCGCCGACCGCGGCCGCGACGGCATGGGCGCGCGCGAGGAAGGCCATATCGGCTTCGCAGTGATGCGCGGCGGTTCGGTCGCGGGCGATCACATGGTCGTGTTCGCCGGCGAGGGCGAGCGGATCGAGCTCGGCCACCGCGCCGAGAGCCGCGCGATCTTCGCCCAGGGCGCGGTGCGCGCCGCGCTCTGGCTCGCCGGCAAGCCGGCCGGCCGCTACACGATGAGCGACGTGCTGGGGCTCAAGTGACACCTTTTCCGTTCGGGCTGAGCCTGTCGAAGCCCTCCCCTCCCCGCCCGAAGAAGAAGAAGCCCTTCGACAAGCTCAGGGCGACCGGAGCCGGGCGATGAAGCGTGCCGATGTCGCCGAATTCTACCGCCGGCTCGCCGACCGCACGCCCAATCCCGAGACCGAGCTCGAATATGTGAACACCTACACTTTGCTGGTGGCGGTGGTGCTGTCGGCGCAGGCGACCGACGCCGGCGTCAACATCGCCACGCGCGAGCTGTTCAGGAAGGTGCAGACGCCGCAGGCGATGCTCGATCTCGGCGAGGAGGCCCTCAAGCAGCACATCAAGACGATCGGCCTGTTCAACACCAAGGCCAAGAACGTCATCGCCCTGTCGCGCATCCTGGTCGAGGAGCATGGCGGCGAAGTGCCGGCCGACCTCGATGCGCTCGTCAGGCTCCCCGGCGTCGGCCGCAAGACCGCCAACGTCGTCATGAACACCGCGTTCGGCGCCGAGACCTTCGCCGTCGACACCCATATCTTCCGAGTCTCCAACCGCACCGGCCTTGCGCCGGGCAAGGATGTCCTCGCGGTCGAGCTCAAGCTGGACAAGGTCACCCCCCCACCCTACCGGCGCGCCGCCCCCCACCTGCTGATCCTGCACGGCCGCTACGTCTGCAAGGCGCGCAAGCCCGAGTGCTGGCGCTGCGTCGTGCTCGACCTCTGCCGCTACAAGCCGAAAACGCCGCCGCCGGGGGCGCGGGAGTGACTTGCGGCCCGCGGAAAGAGCCTCTAAGCGCTGATCGCAGGCACCCGTAGCTCAGCTGGATAGAGCGCTGCCCTCCGAAGGCAGAGGCCAGAGGTTCGAATCCTCTCGGGTGCGCCAGCTTCTGAAAATCCGACCCCGAATTAAGCAGCCGGTCGGCGGACCGATCGACCGGTAGCCTGGCCTAGCTTCGATCCAGCCAGGCCGGGACGTTTTCCTCTGCGAGATAGGCTTCGTCGCCGCGGCGGGGGCGGACGATCGCCCAATCGGTGCCGTCGACAAGCACTTCGGGCGCGAGCGCGCGGGAATTGTAGGTGCCGGCCATGGTCGCCGCATAGGCGCCGGCCGAGCCGATCGTGACCAGGTCGCCGGCCACGACGCGATCCATCCGCCGCGCCACCGCGAACACGTCGCCGCTCTCGCACACCGGGCCCACCACGTCGGCGTCCATCGTCTCGCCATTGGGCGCGACCGCGTCGATCGCGTGCCAGGCATCGTAGAGGCTCGGCCGCATCAGATCGTTCATCGCCGCGTCGACGATCACGAACGGACATTTGGCGCCCGGCTTGACGCGGATGACCTCTGTCAGCAGCACGCCCGCATTGCCGACGATGAGCCGGCCCGGCTCGAAGATCAGCCCTACGTCCCACCCGCGCGTCAGCCGCTGCACCATCGCTCCGTAATCCGCCGGGCTCGGCGGCAGCGGGAGCGCGGGATCGTAGGGGATGCCGAGGCCGCCGCCGAGATCGGCGGTGCCGATCCGATGGCCTTGCGCGCGCAATTCGGCGATCGCCGCGCCGACCTTGCCGATCGCGGCCTCCAGGGGAGCGAGGCTGGTCAGCTGGCTGCCGATATGGACGGCGAGCCCCCTGAGTTCGAGGCCGGGAAGGGCGCGCAAGGCGGCGCAGGCCGCCGAAGCTTCGCCGATCGGGATTCCGAACTTGTTGTGCGCGGCGCCGGTCGAGATCTTGGCGTGGGTGCCGGCGTCGACATCGGGATTGACGCGGAACGCCACCGGCGCGGTCAGGCCCATCGACGCCGCCACCTGCGAGAGCATCTCGGCCTCGGCAAAGGATTCGAGGTTGAACTGGCAAAGCCCGCCGGCGAGCGCGAGCCGCATCTCGTCAGCAGTCTTGCCGACGCCGGAGAAGACGATCTTTTCGGCTGCGATCCCGGCGGCGCGGGCGCGGCGATATTCGCCGCCCGAGACGACGTCGGCGCCGAGCCCTTCGGCGGCGAGCACGGTCAGGACCGCAATGTTGGGATTGGCCTTGACCGCATAAGCGATCAGCGGATTGTCGAGGCCGGAGAGCGCCGCGCGCAGCGCCCGCGCCTGGCCGCGCATCGCCTCGGCCGAATAAACGAAGACGGGCGTGCCGACCGCCTGGGCGATCGCCGGCAAGGGCACGCTTTCGCAATGGGTCACCCCGTCGCGAAGGTGGAAAGCAGACATCGTTCGTCCTCGAAAATGGGGCCGCGCAGCCGGCTGCGGCCAAGGCGTCAGCCGCGGCCCGTGAAGGCCGCGGCTGCCCATTGGTCGCTGCTTAGCGCAGCTTCAGGCGAACGCCGGCGCGGAATGCGCGTCCGAGCAGGTCGCTGTAGGTGCTGTTCGCGGCCAGGCCGGTCTCCGGCAGGAGGATCGGCTTGGCATCAAACACGTTGGTGACGTTGAGGAAGAACTCGCCATCGCCGCGGCCGAGAGCGTCGAACTTCACGGTCGTG
This sequence comes from Pseudomonadota bacterium, assembly GCA_023423775.1. Taxonomy (GTDB): domain Bacteria; phylum Pseudomonadota; class Alphaproteobacteria; order Sphingomonadales; family Sphingomonadaceae; genus Allosphingosinicella. Next base: position 38,348 of record JAFAEZ010000024.1, on the reverse strand, counting down.
TTGAGATCGACGTAGAACGCACCGCTGACGCGGTTTCTCTCATAGGTCGGCCCATTGACGGTCGAGACCGGACAATTCGTCTGGCACTCGATGCCGTTGGCGACATATTTGCCGGCGCTGACACCGCGAGCGATCGCGGTGAGTGCGAAGCTGTCGCTGTCATAGGCTGCGCTGAAGCGGTAGATCCAATCCGGCGTGCCGGATTGACCGCCATTCACGCCCGCCGTGTTGAGCACGACCGTGCCCGGCACGCCGCTGTCGAAGCGGTTTTCGATATAGTGGGTGGCGAGGCCGCGAAGAGTCAGGGAGCCGCCGGCGCCGCTGAACACTCGGTCGAGCGGCATTCGATACGACGCGTCGATGTCGATGCCGCTAACCTTCTGGCTGGCCGCGTTGAACGGCTGCGTCAGGATGATCAGATAGGGTTGCGACGGGTTCTGAGTGCGCGCGGGATCAACGCTGATCGCGTTGCAGAACGCCTGCTCTCCAAGGTAGCAGAGGTTGACGATCTGCTGCGCGCTGAACGTGCTGATGCCGCGGTTGATGTCGATGTTGAAATAGTCGAGCGCAACGTTGAAGCCCGGAAGGAAGGTCGGCGAGAAGACCGCGCCGACATTCCACTGATCGGACTTTTCCGGCTCCAGGTTGGCATTGCCCGTCGCAAAACCGGAATAGGCGTAGCTTGCCACCGGGCTTTGACCCGCCGGGACGAAGGACGGGCTTTCCCCGTTTATGAAGCCGGGATTGCCGACGGAGTCGCTGTTCGCAGTGCCCGCCTGGAACAGATCGTTGAGGTTGGGGGCCCGGATGTCGCGCGAACGTGTGACGCGCAGACGGATGTCGTCGATTGGCTGCCAAGTCAGGCCCGCTTTCCAGGTCGTGACGTAGCCAGCGGTAGAATAATCGGTCGCACGCACTGCGCCGTTGAACTCAAGCCCGAGCCCCAGCGGAACCAAGGTTTCAAGATAGGCTTCCTTGACGTCGTACGACCCGAAGCTGGGGAGGTAGTTGCCCACCGACCAGCGGTTGCTGGCGCCGATAACGTTGCCATTCGCGTCCTTGATGGGCACCGGCTGGAACTCGTCCGGCACGAAGCCGCTGACCTCTTCCTTGCGATACTCCCCGCCGATAGCGACGCTCACATCGCCCGCCCAGGTCGCAAACGGAGTCGCCGAGAAGTTCGCGCCGACGACCATCTGTTCGAGTTTCTGATCGCGACGGGGATCCCCGAGTACGTAATCGATCGCCGCCTGGTCGGCGACGCCGAGTCCGAGGCGGTTCAGCGGTACGCAGGCCGGATCGTTATTGTTCGGATTGGCGTCAACGTTGATCAAGCACTGGATCGAACCCGCAGGGAAGCCGCTGCCGGCCGGGGCGAAAGCTGCATCGCGTGCCGCGTTGATGCGCCCGATGTTCTGGATGTCGCGAAGCTGCTCGCGGAGGTCCGCGCGGCCATATTGCGCATAGACATCCCAGTGCGCGGTCTTGCCGAACGCGTCGAATTCGCCCTCGGCGCCAGCCAGATAACGCTGCACTTCGCGCTGGTTGTTGATCCCGCGGAACGGCAGGTCGGCCGACGTCGTCGCAATCGTCACGCTCGTAATGCCCTCCAACCGCGCAGCACCCAGCGTGTTGAGCAGGAAGGCGTTACAGGTGATCGGCACCGGCGTCTGGGTACAGCCGGTGGCGTTGAGCACGATGCCAGTCTGTAGGTTCGGGCCGGCATTGAACAGCACTTCCTGCTGATTGTATGCTGCCTCGGCGAACAGCTCGACGTTGTCGGTGATCTCATAGCTGATACGGCCAAAAACGCCGTAGCGATCGTCTCTCGGCTCCAGGCCGATATTGCGCCCCGAATCATTGACCCGCCAGTCGCCGCCCCGCGTGCGCAGCGGCACGGCTGTGCCATTGACCGCCGGGAAGGTCAGGTCCCCGTAGACGAACTGGTTAATCGACCCGCCCGTGCCGAAATAGGTACCGCGCAGCCGGTTCGCGGTGCCGCCGGCAGAGTTGGTGATGATGCTGCCGGGGGTCGAATTGATCGGGCCCGCACCGCGTACAAAGATGTACTGCGGGGCCCCCGAATTCTGGTTGGCGAGGTAGGCCGGGTTCTCAAAGCGCAGGAAACCGGTGGCGTTCCAATCGCGATCGACCTGCAGGATGCCGTCGCGGTGAGCGACTTCACCGCTTAGCAGGATGTGGCCACGGCCGCCTGCAAACGAAGTACCGCCCGTCGCGCTGAACGAATAGTTGAATCCGTCGCCATAGCTGGTGATGCCGCTGTCGGCCTCGAGCTTCAATCCTTCATATTTATTGTTGAGGACGAAATTGACGACGCCCGCGACCGCGTCCGAGCCATAGGCGGCGGAGGCACCGCCAGTCACCACGTCCACGCGGTTTATCAGCGCTTGGGGAATGGTGTTGACGTCGACGATCCCGGTGATCGTCGAGGATACGGAGCGCCGGCCATTGACCAGGACCAGTGTGCGGGTTCCGGCGATGTTGTTGTCGAGGTTGCGCAGGTTGAGCGCGTTGATACCCGCCTGCCCGCTCGAAATGTTGAGGCGCGAGTTAGCCGGGCGCGTCGAGCCGGCGAGAGACGGCAGCGTGTTGACGAAATCGGCGATGTTGTTGGTCGGCGAGCCGGCTTCGATATCGCCCTCGGTCATCACGGTGACCGGGGTCGGCGCCTGAAAGCCGTCGCGGACGACACGGGTGCCGGTGACGACGATGTCGCGATCGCTTTCCGTCTGCGCGCTCGTTTGCGCGGCGGCGTCGGCCGTCTGGGCCGAGGCGGCCCCTGCCATCCCCAGCGCTATGAAAGCGCCTCCGGAGAAAAGCACCGTTTTCAGTGAAATCGAAGCACGCATCCGCTTACCCCCCAGGATTATTCTTATGGTCCGTGCGGCATATCGCCAGCCGAAGCCGGCATTAAGTAACAAGATTGAAATGTCCCGCCATAGTTTCTGTTGGCCGATCCATAACCTCTCGTCATTGTGCCCCGGGATCGATCGCGTGCTAACCACACGGCAAGAGCGGGGGTGACACCCGCCGGAGGGGGAACTGAATGGCGACGCAGGCACAAGAGAGGATCGCGCCGGCCGGTCAGGTCGTGCCACCGGGCTTCGGGCGACAGGCGCTCTACGTCCTGCTCGGCTTCTCCGCCGGGCTGCCCTTCTACATGTTCTCGACCGTGCTCTCGCTGCGGCTGCAGGCGCACGAGGTCGGGCTGGTCGTGATCGGCTTCTTCGCCTGGGTACAGTTGCTGCCGACCTTCAAATTCCTTTGGGCGCCGCTGCTCGACCGGTTCGAGGTGCCCGGCTTCGGCCGCTTCTGGGGCAAAAGGCGCGGCTGGATCATGCTCGCCCAGCTCGGCATCTTCGTGTCGATGGCGACGATGGGGCTGACCGCGTCGGATGGGAATCTCGGCGTCACAGCCCTCTTCGCCGTATTGCTCGCCTTCTGGACGACGACATTGGAAGTCGCCGCCGACGCCTGGCGCATCGAGCTCGCCCCGACCCAGGAGGAGCAGGGGCCGATCGCCGCCGCCAATCTCTGGGGCTATCGCACCGCCATGGTCGCGGCCGGGAGCGGCGCCCTGCTGATCGCGGATCTCCCCGGCTGGGGCTGGACCGGCGCCTATCTCGCTATCGCCTTCGTCGCCTTCCTCCCCTTCCCCCTGCTGGCCGCGATGCAGCCCGATCCCGGCCATGGCGGCAGCCGCGTCCGCGCGCTCCTCACCGGCCTCGGTGCGACCGTCCTGATCCTCGGCGCGGCCACCGCGATCGTTGCCGTGGTCGGCTGGCTGCTGCTCGGCGCGGCCGCGGGCATCGGCGTCAGCGGCGAGACCAATGTCACGCCGTTCGTGCTGGTGATCTGCATGCTGCCCTTCCTGCTGATGGCGGCGGCTTTGCCCCGCATCCGCAAGCTGCCGCCGAGCGCGCCGGCGCGGCGTTCGGTGGCGATCGGCCCCTATGTCGATTTCTTCTGGCGCTACGGCTTCATGGCGCTGGCGCTGATGGCGTTCGTCTCGATCTACCGGATGGGCGACGTGCTCGCGCTCAACCTGTCGAAGCCGATGATCCGCGAGCTCGGCTATTCCTTCACCGAAATCGGCCTTGCCGATAGCTATGTTGCGCTGGTCGCAAGCATCGTCGGCGTCGGCCTTGGCGGCTGGATGGCGGCGCGCTGGCCGGCGGGGTGGGCGCTCGCTGTCGGCGCGTGCTTCGCCGCTCTCGGCAATTTCGGCTTTGTCTGGCTCGCCCACCAGCCGGTCGACGGGATGGCGCTCTACCTCGCCACCGCGGCCGACCAGTTCGGCAACGGCATGGCTGGGACGATCTTCGTCGTCTACCTCTCGCTGCTGGTCAATCCGCGCTATCCGGGCGCGCAATATGCGTTCCTGTCCGGCTTCGCTTTCCTCCTGCCGCGCCTGCTGTCGGGCGCCGGCGGAGCGATGGTCGAGCAGTTCGACCGGGCCGGCTATCCCGGCTTCGACGTCTTCTTCGCTCTGTCGGGCGTGCTGAGCCTGGCGGCCTTGCTGTTCCTGCCGCTGATCGTGCGCGCCCGCCCGCGCGCCTCGGACGAGGATTGAGATGATCGACCAGGCCTTCGCGCCCGCGCTCGAGGCGGTCGAGTCCGGCCGCATTCCCGGCGCCACGCTCGGCATCGTCGCGGCCGACGGAAGCCGGGCGACGCGCACCGCCGGTATGGCCGCTCTCGTGCCCCAGCCCGAACCGCTGACCGAGGATCACTGGTTCGATCTCGCCTCGGTCTCCAAAGTGATCGCGACGACCCATATGGTCCTGTCGCTGGCGGAGCAGGGCCGGATCGATCTCGATCGCCCGCTCACCGACGCGATCCCGGACCTGCGCCAATATGACGTCGCCAACGCGGCCGAGCGGCAGCTGACCTTCCGCGACTGCCTCGCCCACCGCACCTTCTTCCCTGCGGTGGAGCCGATCTACACTTATGGCGACGATCCTGAGCGGCTGCGCGCGTTCGTGCTGCAGCGCGAATGGCGCCACGGCCCGCCGGTCTATTCCGACATCAACTTCATCCTGCTCGGCATCGCCATCGAGCGGATCACCGGGCGCTCGCTGCGCGACTGGCCCCTTCCCCCGGGCCTTTCCTACGGTCCGCCGCCCGGACCGGCGGTTGCGACCGAAGCCTGTTCCTGGCGCGGCCGCGTGATGAAGGGCGAGGTCCATGACGAAAATGCCTGGGCATTGGGCGGCGCGCCGGGCCATGCCGGTTTGTTCGGCACCGTCGCCGGTGTGCTCGATTACGCCCAGGGCTTGATGGACGGCAGCGGCGCATCGCCTTTCCTGCTGGAGGCGATCCGCACCCCGGTCCACGAACACCGCACCTGCGGCTGGGAACGGCGCTTCGCTGGGTGGCCCGGCGGCGACGCCTGCTCCGGCGAGACGATTGGCCATACCGGCTTCACCGGCACCGGACTGTGGGTCGACTTCGACCGCGGCCTCGCCTGGACCCTCCTCACGAACCGCGTCCACCCGACCCGCCACCGCGAGACCGCGATCATGGAGCTGCGCCGCGCTACCGGCGATGCGGTAATCGCCGCCTCGGACGAAGGCTAGCTCCTCTCGCTCAATTCTCCGCAGCGATCAGCGCGAGCGCCTTATCCATCACGGCCGTGGCGCCGGCCTCGCCGGGAACGTCGTTGGCGTAGAAGGAGAAGATCAAGGTCTTGCCGCTGCGCGCGGTCATGTAGCCGGACAAAGCGTTGGTCGCGTTGAGCGTCCCCGTCTTGGCGGCGAGCTTCCCTTCGAGCGGCGTGCCGCGGAAGCGGCGGGCGAGCGTGCCGTCGACGCCGGCGATCGGGAAGGTCTTGTGCCAAGCCTCTCCCCAGGGCTGGGTCGCCGCCCAGCGCAGCAAGCCGGCGGTCGCGCGCGGCGAGACGCGATTGTAGGTCGACATGCCCGAGCCGTCGGAAAGGTCCCACGCTGTGCGCGGCACGCCGGCCTGCTCCATCATCCTGGCGACGGCGGCGACGCCGTCTTCGATCGAGCCTGAGCCGGCGACGAGACCGACGCGGCGCATGAGCAGCTCGGAATGGAGATTCTGGCTGACCTTGTTGACGTGGATCAGGTCCTCGGCCAGCGGCGGCGGCGTCAGCCGCGCCAGCGCCTCCGGTTCGGAGGGGCGCTTTACCGGGGCGCCCTTGCGATGCTCGGGATCGTCATCGCGGGTCAACGGCCGGTGGCGCGTCTGGACGTCGCCTTTCACCTTCACGCCACGCGCCTCAAGCAAAGTGCGGAGCCGCCAGGCGGCGAAATGGGCGGGATCGTCGATGCCGAGATGCAGGGTCTCGGGCTCCGCCCCTGCCACGATCGTGCCGGTCAGCCGGACGAGGCGGCTGTTGGGCATGCGGTGGAAATCGAGGTCGGTCTTGCCTTCGGCTGCAGTCGTGGCGAGATTTTCCACCACATAATAAGGCATCATGTCGAGCGTCGGTCGCTCACCGACCTTGCCCGGCAGCACGCGGATCGCCAGCTCGTTATCGTCCAGGGTCAGCGCCGAGATTGCGGTGCCGTAGCGCGACTGGATGTTGTTCCAGCTCATGCCCGGGCTCCAGCGCTGGTCGGGCAGCAAAGTGTCGTCGCCGACGATATTGCCGACCCGGCGCGTCTGCGCGGCGACCGCATCGGCCAGCGCCGCCAGGCAGTTGGCGACGCAATCGGCTGCGCTCGACAGGCGCGCGTCGCCGCGGCCCGACAGGATAACATCGGGTGTCTTGCCCTTGCCTCGCTCGAGCCGCACCGCCGCGCCGCCGGCCGCGTCGGGCTGGTCCAGCGCTGTCATGTTCGCGAACGCCGCCGCAGTGGTCAGCATCTTGGTGTTGGAGGCCGGGATGAAGCGATTGTCGGGATTGATCGCGATCAGCTCTTTTCCGTCCATGGTCGTCACGACCAGGCCGAAACGCGTGCCGGGGCCGCCTTCGGCCAGCGTGGCGGCGACGCGCTGTTGGAGCGGTGCCGGCTGGGTGTAGGCGGGCGATGCCGTGGCGATGACCAAGGCGAGCGAAGCGGCAAGGAGCCGCGAATGGCGTGCTGCTGACATGGGACGGAGCCTAAGGCAGTTCGGCTCCGGAACAAGTCGCCACCGCTCATTCAGAGCGTTGGCGGCGCCATAACGCAGACGCATTCCCGCCGGCCCGCGCTTGCGCCCCGCTGACGCAGTCGCTTCAATCCGGCCCATGGCAGTTCGTATGTTTGTCCGCTTCTGGCTCGCCGTCATCGGCCTGTCGCTCACGCAACCGGGTTTCGCGCAGGGTCGCGACCGACTGGCCGATCTGCTCGCCTTGCCGGTCGCGAGCGACCTCGCCGGCGCGCGCGACGTGCCGCGCTTCGCCTGGATCGAGAATGAGGCCGGGGTGCGCAACATCTGGGGGGCGACGCGCGGCCAGCCGGCGCGACGGCTCACCGCTTTCACCGAAGACGACGGACAGCAGATTTCCGATCTCGCCTTCAGCAACGACGGCGCCAGCCTCGCCTTCGTGCGCGGCGGCGATGCCGAATTTCCGGACCAGCAGGACCTGCCCAATACCGGCACCGCGCCGTCGACGCCGGCCCAGCAGGTCTTCGTGCTCGCCGGGGAAGACGGCGCTCCAGTCGGCGTGGGCCAGGGCCATTCTCCAGTCTTCTCGCCCGACGGCCGGCAGCTCGCCTTCACCCGACGCGGCGAATTGTGGCTCTGGTCGCGCGAGGGCGAGGCCAGGCGCATCGCCAAGGTCGATGGCCAGATCGAACGGCTCTCCTGGTCGCCCGACGGCCGCGTCCTCCTCTTCTCCGAAGATCGCGGCGAGCATAGCTATGTCGCGACGCTGGGCGCCGACGGCCGCCGCCTCACCTATCTCGATCCGGGCTTCGGCCGCTCGCTCGAGCCGGTCTTCTCGCCCGACGGGCGCCAGGTCGCCTTCATCCGCGCGCTGTCGCCGCCGCCAGCGGCCGCTCCGGACAGCGGCCCTTATTGGTCGATCCGGATCGTCGATCTCGCCACCGGCACGGCCCGCGCCCTTTGGACCGCACCCCCAGGCCAGGGCGGACGCTATGCCGGGACGCGCAGCCGCAACCTCTTCTGGAGCCGCGACGGCCAGATCCTGTTCCCGTGGGAGCGCACCGGCTGGCTCCATGTCTACGCCCTCGACGCGGCCAGGGGCGGCCAACCCCGCGCCCTCACCAGCGGCGCCTTCGAAGTTGAGACCTTCCTGCTCGATGCCGCAGGCACTGCCCTCCTCTACGCCGCCAATGCCGAGCATATCGACCGTCGCCGCATCTGGCGTCGGCCGTTGAGCGGCGGCGCCCCAGTGCGCCTCGGCGGCAAGGGCGACGGCATGCATTTCTTCCCGACCGTGGCCGGCGACGCCGTGGCGGCGATTGCGACCGGCGTCTCCACGCCCGCGCACCCCATCCTGCTGTCGGATCGCGCCACCCCGCTCGCCAAAGTGCCGGAGGCGCCCGGCTTAGTCGCCCCCGAAGCGGTTGTCTTCCGCGCCGCCGACGGCGTCGAGGTCCACGGCCAGCTCTTCCGCGCCCGCGGCAAGGGCAAGCGTCCGGCATTGGTCTTCATCCATGGCGGCCCGCGCCGACAGATGCTGCTCGGCTTCCACCCGTCGAGCTATTATTCGAAGACCTATGCGATGAACCAGCATCTGGCCTCGCTCGGCTATCATGTCCTGGCGGTGAATTATCGCGGCGGCACCGGCTACGGCCAGGCGTTCCGCGAGGCGCCGGAAACGGGCCGCGAGGGCGCTTCGGAATATCGCGACATCCTCGCCGCGGGGCGCTGGCTGGAAGCGCAGGGCGACGTCGATCCGGCCCGGATCGGCCTCTGGGGCGGAAGCTGGGGCGGCTATCTCACCGCGCTCGGCCTCGCCCGCGACAGCGATCTGTTCGCGTCCGGGGTCGATCTCCACGGTGTCCACACTCTGCTCCGCGCCGTGCCGAACACTCTCTCGCCCGACGCGCAGGCCAAGGCCCGCCAGCTCCAATGGGAATCTTCGCCGCTCGGCGCGATCGAGACGTGGCGCTCGCCGGTGCTGCTCATCCATGGCGACGACGACCGCAACGTCCCCTTCTCCCAGTCCCTGCTCCTCGCCCGCGAGCTGACCGCGCGCGGCATCCCCTATCGCGAGCTCGTCTTCCCCAATGAGCGGCACAGCTTCTTCCGCCACGAAAGCTGGGTTCGGGCCCTCCGCGCGACCGAGGAATTTCTCGATCTCACCCTGATGCGCAAGGAGCCGCTGCAATGAACTGGTCGAAGCTGGCCTGCGCGCTCCTCGCCCTCATGTGCATCGGCGCCGCACCCGATGGCGGCACCCTGATCCGCGGCGCGCGCGTGTTCGACGGGACAGGCGCACCCGCCGCCCCGGCCGACGTGCTGATCCAGGGCGAACGGATCGTCGCCGTCGGCAAGGGTCTGCGCACGCCGCGCGGCGCGCGCGTCGTAAACGCCCGTGGTATGACGCTCATTCCGGGCCTGCACGATCTCCACACCCATCTTCGCGCGCCGGGCTTCTCCGCGCCGGAGGATCTTCCCAAGGCCTATGGCGGGCACCTCGTCCACGGCGTCACCACGGTCAATGACTTCTCCGTCTCGGGCGAGATGCTGGCGCCGATCCGCACGATGACCGCGCCGGGCGCGATCCCCGCGCCGAACCTGATGCTCGCCATCCGCTTCGGCGTGCCGCAGGGCCACGGCACCGAATATGGCTGGGGCGATGCCTTCACCCTGCAGGCGACGACCCCGCGCGCCGCCGAGATCGCGATGCAGCGCGCCCTCGCCTATCGTCCGGACGTCATTAAGGTGTTCACCGACGGCTGGCGCTACGGCCGCTCGCCCGACCTCGACAGCATGAACCTGCCGACCTTGAAGACCATCGTCGATCGGGCGCACGAGGCCGGGATTCCCGTCATCACCCACACCGTCACGCTGGAAGGCGCGAAGGTCGCCGCGGCCGCCGGCGTCGACGCGCTCGGCCACGGCATCGGCGATGCGGTCGTCGACGACGAACTCATCGCTTCCATGCGCGCGAACGGCACGGCTTATGTGCCGACGATGGTCGTTTACGAGCCGCAGCAGGACCGTGCCTTCGACCCCGCCGAATGGGCCATGCTGCGTGCCCCGGAGCGCGCCCGCGAGGAAGAGCAGAAGGCCGCGGCGCCCGAACCGATCCCAGTCTATGAGGCACGGCGCTGGACGATCCTCCAGGAGAATCTCCGGCGGCTGAAGGCGGGCGGCGTCCGGGTCGGGATCGGCACCGATGCCGGCATCGGCGGCGTCTATCAGGGCTCGTCGGCGGTGCGCGAGGTCCGGGTGCTGACGCAGAACGGCTTCACGCCGGCCGAGGCACTCGCCGCGGCGACCAGCGTCAGCGCGGGCATCCTCCGGAAGGGCGAGGATCATGGCCGGATCGCGCCCGGCCAGCGCGCCGACCTCGTCCTCGTCCAGGGCCGCCCCGACGAGCGGATCGAGGACCTATACGCCGTCCGCCGCGTCTTCGTCGCCGGACGCGAGATCGCCCTGCCGGCGCTCCGCCGCCATCTCGATTCCGACACGCTCTCGCCGCTGCCGACCCACCGGATGACGGGCCCGATCGACACCGGCGCGCGCAGCGATGGCCGCACGGATCTCGGCACGCTGCCGGTCGAGACCAACGAGGCCGGCATCGATCATAGCCACCTCCACCATGTCCGCACGCCCGAGGGTCGCCTGTTCCTCTACGCGCGGATGGGCGCCGCGCCGGAGCCCTTTGCCAATCTCGTGCTGCCGCTGACGCCGGGAGCGATCCACCTGGCCGATGCGCGCGGCTTCACCGGCATCGCCTTCGACGCGCGCGGCAGCGGGGATTATTCGCTGCTGCTCGAAAGCTACGGCACCTCGTCGCGCGAGATGTTCCGCACCAGCTTCAGCCCCGGCGAAAAGCTGCGCGAGATCGTCATCCCGTTCAGCACCATGAAGAGCTCAGGCGCAGGGACGCTTGATCCGGCGCGCCTGCGCTCGCTGATCTTCCGGCTGGAGGGCGAGCCCGGCGGTCAGGCCACGCTCGAACTCGGCAACGTCCGCTTCTACAGGTAGGCGCCCATGATCCTCCTCTGCTTTCGCAGGGGAGAGGGACCATGCGAGGCATGGTGGAGGGGCCTCTACAAGGAAGAAGCCCCATCCACCGCGCTTCGCGCGGTCTCCCTCCCCTCGAAATCGAGGGGAGGATTACCTCTCTCACACGTAATGGGGTTCGGGCCGCTCGCGCAGTTGTTCGTAATGAACCAAAGTCGGCTGCGCGCCGAGCGGCACCGGCTGGCCGCCGCGGAACGCCCATTCGCCGCGATCGCAATCCTCGGCGCGGACATAGCCATTGATGTAGAAACGGCGGTAATGGTTGGACCGGTTGGTGCCGGAGCCGTGGACCAGATAGGGATTCCAGAGTGCGAGGTCGCCGGGCGCGAGCTCGAGCTGGATCACGTCGGCGGCCGACAGTCCGACCCTTTCGAGCGCATCGTCCTGCATCGCGTTGCCGAGCACCTCGGTGTCGGTATCGAGGTCGAGGTCGCCCCGCACGTGGCTGCGCGGCACGAACCGCATGCCGCCCGATTCGACGCCGTGCGGATCGATCGCAAGACCGGTCTGGACATAGGCCGTGCCGAGATTGCGGTAGCAGTGAGCGGGCTGGCGGAAGCGCGAATCCTGGTGCCAGGCGAAGTCGCCGACGGCTCCCGGCGCCTTCCAGTGAATCTGGTTGATGATCTGCTTGACGTCACCGCCGATCAGCGGCGCGAGCAGGGAAGCGAAGCGCGGGTCGATCCGCACCGCATCGAGGGCCGGCCGGTGATAGGACGGCCACTGCACCATCTGCACATTCGGGCCATCCGCGCCCTGCCCCACTTTGTAGAACAGATTGCCGTGCCGGAAGCTGCGGCCGTGCGCGAGCCCTTCGGCATGGACCCGGTCGATCACCGCGCCGATCGACGCCACTTCCTCGGGCGTGAAGAAACCGCGGACGATCGCGTATCCGTCGCGGTGCCAGGCAGCGGGGTCGACCATCTCAGTCATCGTTCGGGGCCCGTAGCACAGCGTCGTCCAGCTCTCCCTCCCACCGCGCGACCGTAGTCGTGACGACAAGATTCGCGCAGGCGCTGGGCACGGTGCGCGTCATGTCGAGCAGGCGGTCGAACGGCAGCACGAAACCGACCACCAGCGCCGTCTGTTCCGCGGGCACGCCGACCGATGAGAGCACCGCGGCGAGCATGAACAATGACGCCGATGGCACCGGCGCGGTGCCGAACGCGGCGAGCGCCCCGGTCATCAGCACCAGTCCGTAGGTCGTCGGCGTCAGCGCCACGCCGAGCGCCTGCAGGCTGAACAGACTGAGCAGGCCGACATACATCGCCGTGCCGTCCTTGCCGATGCTGGCGCCGAGCGGCAGCACGGTCGAATAGATCGAGCGGCCCACGCCGAGATTCTTCTCCGCCACGCGCATCGCCACCGGCAAGGTCGCCGAGCTGGACGCGGTCGAGAAGGCGACCGCGAGCGCATCGATGATGCCCCGGAAGAAATGGCGGAGGGGAACGCGCGCTGCGAAGCGCAGGAGCAGGCTGTGCACCAGCAGTATCTGAATCGCCGAGCCGAGCAGGACGGCCAGCGCCAGCCAGCCGACATTGACGAACACCGCCGCGCCGTTCGCGGCCACGGCATTGGCGATCAGCGCGAACACGCCGAACGGCGTCGCTTCCATGACGATGCCGACGATCTTGAGCAGCGCCGCCGTCATCGACTGGAGCAGGTTAGCGAGCGGCCGGCCCGCTTCTCCCGCCAGCAGCGTGCCGATCCCGAGCAAGGCCGCGACGAAGATGATCGCCAGCATGTCGCCTTTGGCCAGGGCGTCGAAAATGTTGACCGGGACGATGTTGATCAATTGCTCGTAGGGCGTAGGCGGAACGCCCATGACGTGGGCTGTCGCCGTCCCCAGCGGCGCGCCTTCGCCGGGCCGAATGAGCGTGGCCACCGCCATGCCCACCGAAACCGCGATTGCGGTGGTGAGGGCGAACAGGCCGATCGTCCGCCCGCCGATTCCGCCGATCCTCTTCGGATCGCCGAGCGTCGTAATGCCCGCCGCGATCGTCACGAGGACGATCGGCACCACCAGCATTCGGATCGCGCGGACGAACAATTCGCCGAGGAACTGCACGGCAGGCGCGGCCTGCGGCAGGAAGGTGCCGAGCAACAGGCCGAGCACCAGCGCTCCCAGCACCCGCTTCCATAGCGGGATTGCAAACCAGCCCCGCAGCAACGTCATTGGCAGCTTCCGGCCGGGGGCACCTGCTTCAGCCCGCGTCCGGCGGCAGCACCGGTCAGGGCGCCATTGTCGACTGCCGCAACGCCGTTGACGAACACCGCGCGCACCCCCGTCGCCAGCAAGGTCGGCTCGTCATAGGTGGCGCGGGCGGCGAAAGTCTCGGGATCGAACACGACAATATCGGCAAACGCGCCCGGCCGCAGCCGGCCACGGCCGGCGATCTTGAACGTGTCGGCCGGCAAAGCCGTGCTGCGCTCGATGAAAGTGCGCAGATCGAGTACGCCCTTCGCTTTCACATATTCGGCATATTTGCGCGCATAACTGCCATAAGCGCGAGGATGGCCGCCCGACGCATCGGAGCCGGTCATCACCCACGGCCGCCGCATGAAAGCCGCGATATCCTCCTCGGTCTGGTTGAACGAGGCGACCGAGGCATCGCTGACCCGGAGCACGGCGATCGCGGCCGAGACCGGATCGAGCTTCATCTCGCGTGCGACCTCGGACAGCCGCTTGGTGCGATATTTGCCCTGCGTAATGAGCAGCGATTCCGCGCCGCCGCGGCGACGCAGATTGTCTTCCATGTCCTTGCGCAGCCGTTCGGCAACGCCGGCATCGTCGAAGCGCTTCAGCAAGGCGCTGCGGCCCCCGTCATGCGCCCAGCGCGGGACCAGCGCCGCCGCCAGGCTCGTGCCCGAGGCGGACCAGGGATATTGGTCGGCGGTCACCTTCTGTCCGGCCTTCTGCGCCGCCTCCACTTGGGCGATGATCGCGGGAGCCTGGCCGTGAACGTCGACGCCGAGCGCCTTGATGTGGGAAATATTGACCGGCATCCCGGCCTCGCGCCCGACTGTGATCGCTTCCCCGACCGCCGCGGCGAGCCCGATCGAATAAGAGGATTCGTCGCGAACGTGGCTGTCGTAGACGCCGCCCCGTGCGCCCGCTTCGCGCGCGAGAGCCACCACTTCGTCCTGCGCGGCGAAGCTTTGGGGCGCGTAGAACAGGCCGGTCGAGAAGCCGAGCGCGCCCTGGCACATCGCAGTCGCGACCATCTGCCGCATCTGCGTGAGTTCCTCGGCCGTGGGCGCGCGGTCCGCCTCGCCGATCACCGCCTTGCGGACCGGGCCGAACCCGACGAACGCGCCGTAATTGATCCCGACCGGCTTGGTCGCGGCGCGGCCCAGCACGGCTCCGACATCGGGCTCGCCGCCGCCGTCATTGCCGATGAAGGCGGTGGTGACGCCCTGCATCAGGAAGCCTGGAATCAATCGCGTCTGGGCATCGTCGTCGGCGAGTTGGGCACCGAGATGGGCATGGGGATCGATGAAGCCGGGCGCGACCACCAGCCCGCGCGCATCGACGACCCGGGCAGCCTTGAAGTCGAGGCGTTTGCCGACGGCTTTGATGCGGTCGCCGGAGACGGCCACGTCGCCCACGAAGGGCGCGTCCGACCCGCTGTAGATCGTGCCGCCGCGGATGAGGAGGTCGACTCCCTCAGGCGTCGGAGTGGCGCACCCGAGCAGGGCCGCGGTCGGTAGCAACGCAATCCACTTCATACCCGCGGCGTTCCCCAAAAACCTTCTGACGGCGGATGGATGAAGCCACCCTCTGCCCTTATGCCACCCGCCCGATCCTCCCGGAGCCACGTCGGCCCGTCAAGGTCGACGAAGTCCGAAAGCAGGGCGATGTGCAGCGCCGGCGCGATCGAGAGCGAGGAGCTCACCATGCAACCCGTCATGAGCCCGAGGCCGCGCGCGCGTGCCGCCTGCGCGAGCTTCAGCGCGGCCGTGAACCCGCCGGCCTTGTCGAGCTTGACGTTCACCGCCTGGTAGCGGCGCGCGACGACCCCAAGGTCGGCAGCGACATGGACCGCTTCGTCGGCACAGATCGGGATGGCCGGCGTGAAGCTCTCGAGCCATTCGTCGTCGCCGGCGGGCACCGGCTGCTCGAGTAGCCCGACCCGGGCTTCGACCAGCACCGCCTGCATCGCCTCCAGCACCGCCCGGTCCCAGCTTTCATTGGGATCTACGATCAGCTCGGCATTCGGCGCCGCCGCCCGGACGGCACGGACCTGCGCCGCCGGATCGTTCGCATCGACCTTGATCTTCAGGACCGGCGCGTCGGCCATGCCGGCCGCATCCCGCGCCATCGCCTCCGGCGTGTCGATCACCACCGTCATCGCGGTGGCAATGGAACGCAGCGCCGGACCGCCGAACATGGCGGCCACGTCCTGGCGCGAGCACTGTACCTCCAGGTCCAGCAGGGCGCAGTCGATCGCGTTGCGGGCCGCGCCGGCCGGCAGGATGTCGAGCAATTCGATCCGCCCCGCGCCGCGCTCGATCAGGGGACGAACCTGCTCGATCGCGGCGAGCGTGCCCTCGATCGTCTCGCCGTAGCGCGGGTAAGGCACGGCCTCGCCCCGGCCGAACGCGTCGCCGTCGCGGATCGTCACCGTCACCACGTCGGCGCCGGTCTTGGTGCCGCGCGCGATCCGGAATGGACGGCTTAGTGGAAAGCAGTCGTGCTGTGCTTGGAGATTTCGGGACATAGCTCATCGATGATGGAGTCGACGCCGAGGGCGACAGGATCGGTGCAGGGAAGGCCGAGGCGGTCGGCCGTAGCATCGCACAGCCGGCGCGCGGCCTGCGCGTCCATGGCCGACGTGTTGAGGCAGATTCCGACCGCGCGCACGTCCGGGCTGGTGAGCCGCGCCGCCGCGAGATTGGCCTCCAGACATTCGGTGAGATCGGGAAGCGCACGGCCGGGTATGCCGCGCATATGCGGCCGCTCCGGTTCGTGGCAGAGGACGAGCGCGCTCGGCTGGGCGCCGTGCAGCAGACCCAGCGACACGCCGGCGAACGAAGGATGGAAGAGCGAACCCTGCCCTTCGATCAGGTCCCAGCCGTCGTCGCTGCGCGCCGGGGCGAGCTGCTCGATCGCGCCCGAGATGAAGTCGGCGATCACCGCGTCGACCGCGACGCCGGCGCCGGCAACGAGGATGCCGGTCTGGCCGGTCGCCCGGAAGTCCGCGGCGATGCCGCGCTCGCGCATCCGGCGCTGCAGCGCCAGCGTCGCCACCATCTTGCCGACCGAACAATCGGTGCCGACCGTAAGCAGCCGGTTGCCGGCACGCGGATTGCCCTTGCCGACGGCCAGATTCTCGGGCGGATCGCGAACGTCGAACAATTGCAGCCCGCGCTCGCGGGCCAGCGCGGCTAGGCGCGGATCGTCGCGCAATCTTTGGTGCAGGCCGGAAGCGACGTTGAGCCCCGCCTCCAGCGCCGCCGCCGCATCCTCGACGAGGTCGGCGCCAAGCTTGCCGCCGGCGCCGGCGATGCCGAGGATCAGCGTTCGCGCACCGGCCGCGACGCCCTCCGCCATGCTGAGCCTGGGCAAGTCGAGCGTCTGCGGACAATCGTCGTGCCGGAATTCGCCGACGCAATCTTCGCGCCGGAACATAGCCACCCCCCGTGAGGTCTTGATGGCGAGCGGATCGGCGCTGTGGCCGAGATAAAGGAGATAAGGTGCAGGGATCATCGTGCTGCAAAGGTTAGCTCGCACCCGTCCGCCTCCCGCATAGCGATGCGGCGGCGCGCCATAGCCCGACGCTATGGAGTGTCGAGGACCCGCTTCAGCGTCTTCATGAATTCGGCGGCGAGCGCCCCAAGCGGCCGGTTGAGGAGATACATGGCGTAAATGTCGAACGTTACGCGCGGCTTCAGCGGCCGCATCGCGAGCCCCGGCGCGAGACACGCCTGGGCGGTGAAGCTGTCGACCACGGTCATGCCCACGCCCTGGCGGACCAAAGCGGCAGCGATGTAGAAGGTGCGGGCCGAGACGACCTCCTCCAGTTCGACGCCGAGCCGCTTCAATTCGTCGGTGAAGATCTGGCCGGTCGGCCCGCTGGCGGCGAGGCTGATGAAGCGCTGCCCCTGGAGCCGGTTCAGCTCGATGCACGGCGGCGCGTCCGGCATGTCCTGCTCGCGATAGAGTACCACCAGCTCGCCTTCGCCGAGCCAGCTCTGCGCCACCGGCGCCGCCTGCGGCACCTGATAGGCGACCGCAATGTCGGTTTCGCGCTCGTGCAGCTTGCGCAGCAGATCGTCGTGATTGACGGTCTGCAGGTCGAACTTCACATTTTCGTGGGTGCTCAGGAAGCGCGCGACCGCGGTCGGCACGGCTTCGAGCGCAAGCGACGGCAGCGCCGAGATTCGCAGGGTCCCGCCGGTGCCACGGCGCAGGTTGCGCCCCGCCTCGCGCAAGGCGTGCACCCGGTCCTGGATCTCGCGAACCTCGCCGAACAAGGTATGCGCATCCTCGGTCGGCACCAGCCCCCCATTGGTGCGCTGGAAGAGGTTGAAGCCCAGTAGGCTTTCCGCATGGCGCAGCATCTTCGACACCGACGGCTGCGACACGTTGAGCGCGCGCGCGGCCGCGCTCACGGAACCATTCACGTAGACGGCGTGGAAAATCTCGATGTGGCGCAGATTCATTCCGGAATGCATCCCGACGCTATGACGAACAAGGCGCGCCCAATTGCGCGCCGGAGGGGACTATGCCCGGCGCCGGCCCTGTCGGCTAGATGGGCTGGGCCGTCTCGAAACCGATGGCTCTTGGTCCCGGCCGGGCGCGGGCCCTCAGGCCTTCGTAGCCTTAGCGGCAGAGACGGCGTAGACCGGATAGCTCTCCCCCAGGCGGAGCCTTCCCGCTGCCAGTCGCGGCCGCGCCGCCTCAATCCGAAATAGCCGGTGCCGCTGGCGGCCAGGAATATATTCCATCGCCGGTGGGCCGTAATTGACCCGTGTTGGGGGACTGGGGGCATCCGGAAAGGCGGCATGGCTTTGGCCCCGAATTCCGGTCCAAATCGATGTAGCCTTTGCCGGCCTGAACGGTCAGGGTGCGGTCATGGCATGAAGAAGCCGCCGTCGCCGCTGGTGCGATCCTTGGCCGGCACGCCGTCCACTTCCGGCTCGGCGCGCGGCCGCAGGCTGGCCGCGAAGCATAAGGCCATTTTCTCGAGCGCGACCGCGCTGAGCTTCAGATAGCTGCTGCGGCGGTCCTCCGGGTTGGCGCAGCGGATCAGCAGCTTGCGGTCGGTCATGTGGGCGATGTTGCGCAAAGCCGTGGTCGCCGGGACCGAAGCCGCCGAGCATACTTCGCTGACGCTGACGTGGCGCCCCTCCCCGGCCGCGATGAACAGATAGAGCAAGATGTCCCACACCGGGTCCGCGAAAAGGGCGCCGCCGAACAGCCGTTCGCGCTCGCGCCGCCCGGCGTAGGATCGGCGCGCCGCGCACAGCATCCAATGTTCCGGCTGGAACCGAGTCTTCAGCGAAGGCCGCGGCGCCTCGACAAAATCCCGGCGCGATCCCGCGGCGGGCGACAGCATCTCCATCATTCCAGCTCCCTCTGGATTGTGGCGAGAAATAGAGGGGTTCCAGGAAGTCATGACCAATCCTGGTGCGCCGCGAAATGCGCGAGGACCGCATTCTGCTCGGGCGTCATATTCTCGGTCGCGGCGGAGAATTCGGTCTCGCCGTCGAGCAGCCGCGACGGGCAATTGCCGTCATAGCTGCCGAGATTGGCATCGTGACGGCGATAGCCAATGAGGTCGGTGAGCTGCCGCGGGAAACGGCGCGCGACGGGCGGCGGGTAAGTGAGGCTCATATTCTCGAACTGCTTGAGCCAGCCGAGCGCGTAGCTGATCACCATCCCGCGCCGCGGTGCGGCCGAGCGGTTGGCACCGGCGCCGTGCACGACCGAGCCGAGATAGAGCAGCGCATCCCCCGGCTCCATCTCCGCGACCACGGCCTCGTTCATCGGCACGCGGCGCTCGGCAAGATCGCGGTTGGTGCCGGGCCAGAGGCGGGTCGCGCCATTCTCGCGCGTGAACGGCGTAAGCGGCCACATCACGTTGACCAAATATTCTATCCCGGCGACCGGGCGCTGCCACATATCCTGGTCGCGATGCGGCGCCTGCGCCCGCTCGCCCGGCAGGATCTCGATCGCCTGGGTGAGGTTGAGCTGGACCCGATCGCAATGCGGCAGCAGCGCGCGATCGACCAGATCGAGGATGACGGGATTGAGGACGAAGTCGCCCGTCCGCGCGCTGCGTGTCAGCAAGGCATGGAAGCGCTTTGTGCTGTGGCCGAAGAACAAGCCGTCGCAGCGCCCGATATGCTCGAAACGCGCGTCGAAATCCGCATTCAGCGCGGTGACATCGGCGACCGGGACAAGCCCGCGCAAAATGCAATAGCCCTCGTCCAGCAACTGCCGAGCCGCCGCATCGGCGGCGCTCGGCCGCGCCGGGAGCCACGGCGCGTTCATGCCGCGCTCCGCAGCGGCTGAAAGTGTTCGAGTGCGCCCGCCTGGCGCCGCTCCATCCGGGCGATCGATTCCGCGTCGACGAGGATCTCCATCGCCTCGATCAGTTGCCCCTCGTGCAAAGTCGGCAGCGACAAAGGCAAAACGGTCCAGCCGACCGACAGCAGGGCTGGCACGCGCTGCGCCTCGGCCACCAATGTATAGCGCTCGACGCCGTTGCGCCGCGCGAAATCGACCAGCCCCCAGGCCAGGCGGCGATGGACGCGCAGGATATTGGTGCCGGCGCCGCCTTCAGGCGCAGCGACGAAGCGGGATATCTCCCACACGTTTTCACCCGCCGGAACGCCGTCTGGACAAAGATCTGCGAAGATCGTGCTGAGCATGTGCGGCCGCGTCGTCGGCAGCAGCCGCACCGAGCCGAGATGCCGTCCGCTCTCGCGCGCCACGGCCATGATGTAGACCGCATATTCATCGTCGAACTGGTCGATCTCGAGCCAGCTCCCACGCGATGCGAGTTGCCAGTCGAGCCGGTCGACGAAGACCTGCTTGCGATGATGGTGCATCTCCATCAGCGGCCGGCTGAACGCCCATCGGTCCTGCGGACGGATGACTTCGATCTGCATCGCTTTCTTCATGGGCCGTAGCGTAAATCGGAGAGGCCGGCCGCTTAATCCCGGTAGTTACCGGGGTGGAACGGTCGCGTACGAGCATGAGACAAGAGCCCCGATAGTGCGGAGGCGAGCATGAACCAGATGACACCGGCTATGGCCTTTGCGGGCGCCGACCGCGGCCGGCGCTGGCATTCGGACGCCTCGGTGTTCGAACGGATCGGTAAGCCGGGCGCCCGCGAGCTCGCCCATATTCCGGGCAAGAAGGGCCTGCCCCTGCTCGGCATCCTGCCCGAGGCCGTGCTCGATCCAATCGGCTTTGCCCGCAGGATGCACGCCCGCCACGGCTGCGTGTACCGCTTCTACGCCTGCGGCAGCTGGAACGTGCAGATCATCGGGCCCGAGGCCAACGAGCTGGTATTGTTCGACCGCGACAGCAGCTTCTCGGCCTGGGGCGGCTGGTCGCCGGTGATCGAGCCCTTCTTTCCCGGCGCCCTCCTCATCCAGGACGGCGAGCGCCACCGCGCCAACCGCCGCATCCTCGGCGAGGCCTTCCGCCAGCAGAAGCTGGCCGGCTACCAGGCGCTGCTCGACGCCGAGATCGCCCGCACGGTCGACAGCTGGATCGGCCGCACCATCGACGTCTATGACGAGGTGAAAAGGCTGACGCTGCGGATCGCGGCAACCACCTTCCTCGGCATCGAAATCGGCAGCCGCACCGATGCGGCAATGAGAGCCTTCGCCCGCATGATGACCGCGCTGACCGCGCTCGGCCACAACCGCAGGCTAAGTCCGGTTGCGGCCCGCGGCTATCAGGGCAAAGCCTTTCTCGAAGCGTTCATCCTGGACCTGATCGCGGAGAAGCGCGTCCATCCCGGCGACGACATCCTGTCGCGCATCTGCCATCTCGAGGACGAGGACGGGGCGGGTCTAAGCGACGACGAAATCCGCAACAGCATCATCTTCCTGCTGGCCGCCGCCCACGACACGATGGCTTCCGGCCTCACCTCGACCCTCTATTATCTCGGGCGCGGCCGCTGGTGGCAGGACTGCATCCGCGCCGAGATTGGAAGCGCGGGCCTGGCGCGGCCGGTCGATGCGGCGCTGGCCGATCTGCCGCTGCAGGACATGAGCTTCAAGGAGGCGCTCCGGCTCAACGCCACGGCCCCGGTAATCTGGCGCCGCGCCACGCGGCCCTACAGCATCTACGGCTACGATCTCCCCGCCGGGACGATCACCGGCGTCAGCCCGATGCTGGTCCATCTCGATCCGGAAATCTGGCACGACCCGCTCGACTTCAATCCGTACCGCTTCACGCCCGAGGCCGAGGCCTTGCGCCACAAACATGCGTTCGTGCCGTTCGGCGGCGGCGTCCACAAATGCCTCGGGCTGCATTTCTCGCAACAGCAGGCGCGGATCTTCATGACCCGCCTCTTCTCCAGGGCGGAACTGCGCATCCTCCATCCGGAGGCGGCGCGCTGGTATCACTGGCCCAATTGCCGGCCGCGCGGGCGGCTCGAAGCGAAGGTTACTGCAATACCTGCGAGAAGGTGATCTGCGAGTTGAACAAGGCCCGCACGATCAGTTGCTGCCGCGTGGCGACGCAGTAGCGGCGCTTGGCCCCCTCGATATATTCGTTGACGGTGCGGCGGGTGAGGCCGAGTAGCTGGGCGATGTCGGTGTCGCTCTTGCCGCGCGCAGACAGGAGGACGCAGTCGATCTGCCGGTCAGTGAGCGGGACGCTGTTGAGCGTCGATCCGTCATGGGTCCGCGCCAACCGCCGCGCGGCCTCGAACCCGTAGGTAGCGAAGGACTGCAGCGCAGGCGCGAGATGGCGGGGGAATGGCCGGCTCGGGCCGACCGTGAAATGGACCGAGCCGCTATATTCGCCCGGTATGTGGTTGGGCACCACGAAGCTGTCGGCGAGGCCGTAGCGGCGGCCCATCTCGAAACGGCTGCGATGATAATCGCTGAGCGGCATCAGGGTTACCACATCCGACCAGAAGAAGCCCGCGGTCGTCTTCTCGCAGGCGAGCAGCACCGGATCGTCGCGCCAGCCGCCATGCTCGCGCTGGACGGCCACGAATTCGGCCGGGTAATTGCTGATCTGGACGGTCCCAGGGGCCGGCTTGCCGAAATCGACATGGTGGCTCATCAGGAAGTAATCGAGGCCGAAGCGCGGCAAGACCCGGCTGATCATGTCTTGCAGCGACTTCAGCGATTCCGCCATCTGCGCCGCCGCCACGAAGTCGCGCACGTGCGGGAAGGCCTCGCTCGCGCGCTCGAATACCATCTCAGCCATGCCGATGACCGTTAAGCATAGCGACTGTTTTACCAGTCATCCCGGATGAATCCTACCCCCTGGACCAGTGGGACCTGGAAGCATCTACAACCTCGTCGAACAAAGCTCGACCGAAGGACTTTCTCTCTAGTGACATCCCCGAAAAACCATCTGCGCCTGCACTTCACGGGCGCGGCAATCGTCCTCGATTCATTTAGCGCGCTGGCCGGCTAACCTTCCGCAGCGAGCTGGCCGCGCAGCTCCGCCAGCGTCTTGCCGAGATGCTCGCGCGCGAGCCGCGCGATGTCCCCGCCCACCAGCCACGCCTCCAGCATCTGGCGATGCTCCTCGTTGGCGCGGACGTCGCGGCCGATCGGCTCGAGATGCTTGCGGACATAACGTTCCGACATGACCTGCAGCCGGTTGATGATGGCGATGGTGATGCTCTGCCGCGAGGGCCGGACCAAAGCGAGATGGAAGGCCCTATTGTAGGCGCCGACCTCGTCGCCGCCGGCGTCGGTGACCCGGTCGACCTGGTTCAGCGCCTCGATCGCGGCCTGCCGCTCCTCCTCGGTGGCGCGAGTCGAGGCGACCTGCATGGCGTCGGGCTCGAGCTTCAGGCGCAGCGCATAGACTTCCTCGGCTTCGGCGGTGGTGAGCGGGCGCAGAAAGAAGCCGCGATTGGGCTGCGAGACGATCAGCCCGTCCTCCTCGAGCCGGGCGAGCGCCTCGCGCAGCGGGATCTTGCTGACGCCGAGCTCGGCGGCGAGCTTGTCCTGCTTGATCGGGCGATCGGCCGGGACCTCCCCCGCCAGAATCTTATCCCGAACGACATCGACCAACTGGTCGGCAAGACTACGTACAAGCAGGGTCATAGAAGGCTCTTAGCGTCTCCCATCGGTTTGTCGCGCGATACGATCGCGCGGATCACTTCTCCGTCCGCGCGAGCAGATCGAGCAGATCCTGTTTCCAGAAACGCGCCCAGGTATGCGTGCTGTGCCCGCGCGTCTCCGCCGTGGCCTTGATCAGCACGTAGCGGCCGTTGGGCAGCCGCGCCGCGGCTTTCTCGGCGATGCCATAGTCCCACGGATTGATGAAATCGTCGCTGCTGTTGATCCACGTGATCGGCGTCGTGATCTTCTCGAGATGCGGCGACGGATCGTAGTTGCGCGACGATTCCAGCTGATAAATCAGGTCGTTGGCGTCGCGGGTGGCGATGTCCTTGGTGATCCGCTCCGTGATGTAGGCGTCGGCCGCGTCGCGCGTCGGATAGGCCTGCTGCAGATAGAGCGGAGCGAAGCCCGCCACCTGAAGCAGGCTGGACGCGGTCCGCAGGCCCTGTACCGGCTGTTCCGAATAGTCGCCGCCGCGCCACGCCGGATCGCTGCGGATGCCCTCGATCGCGGCCTTGCGCCACATCCGGTTATGGCCGGCAATCTGGGTCGGCAGGCACGCCATCGGCATCATCGCGCGGACGAAGTCGGGATGTTTCGCCCCCCACACGAAGCCGTGCATGCAGCCCATCGACGTGCCCATCAGCAGCCGCAGCCGGTCGACCTTCAGCCCGTCGACGAGCAGGCGCCGCTGCGCCTCGACCATGTCGTCATAATCGTAATGCGGGAAGGCCATGCGCAGCCCGTCGCTCGGCTTGGACGAGCGGCCATGGCCGATATTGTCGGGCAAGACGACAAAGTAACGGCTAAGGTCGAGCGGTTGCCCCGGGCCGAACAGTTCCTGCGCAAATTGCGGCGCGAGAAATTGCCGGCCGCTGCCGCCGGTCCCGTGCAGCACCATGACCGCGTTGGTGATCCGTCCGTGCGCGTCGCGGACCGGCGTGCCGAGCGTCGCATAATGGAGCTTCAGCGCCTTCATCGTCTCGCCCGAGCCGAAGCGGAAGTCGCGGAGGGTGATGTCGCCCTCCTTCAACTGGGCGGCATAGTCGATGTCCGCCGCCGCCGCCGGCATCGCGCCGAACAACAGGAGGCCCGCAAGCATTCTGGCTGAAAAGGTCACGCATTTCCCCTGATGGCCGGCCGACCCAGCGTAGAACGCCTGCGCCTCCGGTCAACGCCTGCCGCGCGAATTTGCACTTTGTGAATGGTTAGCAACTCGTTAGCTATTGCGCGCTAGGGCGTGAGTTGTGGGGGGAGCCTTGTCATGAACAGTGCTAATGCAGAGCCACGCCGCGCCGAAATCCCGGTCGAGAAGCCGGAGCTGCGGGCTTTGGTGATCGACGATCACGAGCTCATCCGCGACGGCATGCGCCGGGTCCTCGAAGACGCGCTCGATTTCGGCCAGGTCCAGCAGGCGGCGACGCTCGACGAAGGACTGGAATTGCTCGGTGCGGGCCTCTCCCCCGACCTCATCCTCGTCGATCTCAACATGCCCGGCAGCGACGGGCCGGAATCGCTGGTCGCGCTGGTCGACGCCTTCCCTGAATCCAGCATCGTCGTCATGTCGGCATCGGAAGCGAAGGAGGACGTGCTCGGCTCGCTCGCGGCGGGCGTGGACGGCTATGTCCCCAAATCGCTCGCCGTTCCCGAAATGGTCGCGGCCTTGCAGCAGGTCTTGAGCGGCGGCACCTTCGTGCCGCGCGGCCTCACCCGCGGCGCCAGTGCCCCGGCCAAGGCGCGCCAGCCGCTCGACGAGCTCGACAATCTCACCGCGCGCCAGCGCGAGGTCGTCGAGCAATTGCTGCTCGGCCAGTCGTCCAAGGAAATCGCCCGCGCGCTCGACGTCGCCGAAGGCACCGTCAAGATCCACCTCGCCGCCGTCTACCGCGTGCTCGGGGTCAATACGCGCGCCGCCGCCATCTCGAAGCTCATGACGAACGGCTACGCCCCAGGATCCGCGACGCCGCTTTCGTAAGGTCTGCCGCCGAAGCCGGCTTGGTCAGCCATTCGCGCCCGCTCACTTTCAGCTCGGCCAATGCGTCGCTGGTCGTCGCCCCCGTCACGATCAGGGCCGTCAGCGCCTCGCCCCGCGCCTGCTCCAGTTCCTCGAGCAAGTCGATGCCGTTGGCCGCGCCGAGATTGAGATCGAACACGTAGAGGTCGACCGGGCCCGCGCCGAGCACGCGCACCGCCTCCGCCGACGACGCCGCCTCAACCAGAGCGCCGGCATCTTCGAACGCCTGGCGCATCGCATCGCGCGCGAAATCCTCATTGTCGGCGACGAGGATGCGCACCCCTTCCAGACGTGCAGGCGCCGCCTGGGCGAGCTGCAGCGACGCTTCGGGATCGGCCCGCGGGACCAGGATCGAGAAGACGGTGCCCTTGCCGACCTCGGAGCGGACCGAGAGCCGGTGGCCGAGCAACTCAGTCATGCCGTCGACGATGGCGAGGCCGAGCCCAATGCCTCCGTCCGGACGCGCGGATTCGCCGCGCACGAATTCATTGAACAGCGCCTCGAGCTTGTCCGCTTCGATGCCGGGGCCGGTGTCGTGCACCTCGATATTGACGCCGCTG
Source organism: Pseudomonadota bacterium (assembly GCA_023423775.1). Taxonomy (GTDB): domain Bacteria; phylum Pseudomonadota; class Alphaproteobacteria; order Sphingomonadales; family Sphingomonadaceae; genus Allosphingosinicella. The sequence continues at coordinate 12,356 of JAFAEZ010000024.1, read as the reverse complement.
CCGACGCGCCGGCAGCCGACCAGCACCCTGCCCCCGTCCGAGTGTTTGAGGGCGTTGCTGACGAGATTGCGCAGGGCGATCTCGAGCAGGTTCGGATCGCTCTCGACGAGCAGATCGCTGTCGACCACGGTGACCCGCGCTTCGCCGCCGTTCGGATCGGCCGAATAAGCGACCACGTCGGCGAGCAGATCGCCCACCCGGAACGGCTCGGGCTGCGGATCGAGCGCACCAGCCTCCAGCCGGGCAAGGTCGAGCAGGGCCGAGAACATCCGGCTCATCGTCCGGATGGCGCCGTCCATATTGCCGACGATCTTGCGCGCATCGTCGGTCGCAACGCGCCGTTCAAGAGCCGCGACGTAAAGCGCGAGCGCGTGCAGCGGCTGGCGCATGTCGTGACTGACGGTGGCGAGGAATCGCGACTTGGCCCGGTCGGCCTCCACGGCGTGCGACCGCGCCGCCTGGAGCTCTTCATAATAACGGCCCTGGATCTCGGCGCTGCGGGCCGAGACGCGGCGTTCGGCGCGGATCGACCAGGCGGCGATCAGCAAGGCGATCACCGACAGAGCGGCGAGGCCGTACACCACCAGCTCCGACCGGCGCAGCACTACCGATAGCACGAGGAGGGTGGCGATGACCAGGGCGGCGGCGGCCAGGAGCCAGGGACTGGGAAGAGCGGCTGGCGCGTCGTCGTCGTACATTCGGCCTCGATGCGGAAACCACGGTATCCGCACAGCTAGACCGGATCAGTGCGGAACGTCCACCGTCAGTTGGTCGAGCCAGGCCTTGAGGCTTTCCGGGCGAGCCGGCTTGGCTAGGCAGCTGTGACCGGCGGCGCGGGCCTGGCGCTCGGCATGACCGCTGACGCTGCCGGCGAGCAGCAGGGCCGGCGCGACCACGCCGCTGTTCGCGGCATGGCTGACGCCCTCCGAGAGCCGGTAGTCGCTGATGATCGCGAACACCTCGGACTCGCGCGCCTTGGGCAGCATGTCGCTGACGTTGCAGCCGTGGAGACAATCATAGCCCCAATCGGCGAGCAGAGTCGCCAGGGCATCGGCCGAGCGCGCATCCTCTTCGAGGACGAGGACCAATCGGGCGCCGACAGGAGATTTCACTTCAAGCTCCGTTGCGCCCTCCCGATGGCGCGGGAGATGATGGAAACCCATGGCCTCGCCCCCTTAGTCCGAACGGACTAGACGCATGGCCTAGCCGCGGTGCTGGGATTTATGTCGAACGGACAGTCCGAAACGCCTAAGTAAAATCACCAGACGCACAGGCCGCCCGAGGGACCACGATAATAGCACTGACGAACAGTCCGGCGGACTGCCCTTCCGCATGATTTACCGCGGCCCCGCATTCGAGGCATAACCTTCCCATTATAGAGGGAATAACGGCCGACCATCGCTCCGCTTTAAATTTTTTTCTTGAGCGAACGACCGGTCCGGGGGGAAGTAGCCGAATGGACATGCGCCACGACATCGCCGCTGCGGCGGAGACGCTGCTGATCGGCGAAAGCCCCGCGATTGTCGAAGTTCGCCGGCTCGTCCGCCAGGTCGCGCCGAGCGACGCCTCGGTGATCGTCACCGGCCCTTCGGGCAGCGGCAAGGAAATGGTCGCCCGCGCCATCCATGCCGAGAGCGACCGCGCCGCCCAGGCGTTCGTGGCCGTCAATACCGGCGCCATCCCGCGGGAGCTTCTGGAATCCGAATTGTTCGGCCACGAAAAGGGTTCGTTCACCGGCGCGATCAACCAGCATCGCGGCCGTTTCGAGGAAGCGCATAACGGCACCCTCTTCCTGGACGAGATCGGCGACATGCCCGCCGACATGCAGGTGAAATTGCTGCGCGTTCTCGAAGAGCGCGCGATCCAGCGCGTCGGCGGCCGCGGCGAGATCGCGATCGACAGCCGCATCGTCTCCGCCACCCATCGCGACATCGACGAGGCGATCGAGCAGCAGCGCTTCCGCGAGGACCTCTATTACCGGCTCGCCGTGTTTCCGATCGACCTGCCCGCGCTGGCGGAGCGCCGCGAGGACGTACCGTTGCTCGTCCGCCACTTCCTGCGCAAGGCCAAGGCCAATGTGAAACTGAGCCAGGCGGCGATGGACCGGCTGGTCGGCCATGCCTGGACCGGCAACGTCCGCGAGCTCCGCAACGTCGTCGAGCGCGCCAATATCCTGTTTTCCGGCAAGACCGTCTCGGCCGACGAGGTCGAGATCATCCTCCAGCCGCGCGGCCGCCGCGCCGCCGCGGCCCCCGCTGCCGAGCGCGATGCACGCGCCCTCCAGGCCGAGCTGGCCGCGGTGTGGGAAGCCGCCGAGCGCGCCGCGCCGCCCGCCCCGGCTCCCGCCAATGCCGATGACCTCCCCGACAATGCTGTTACGCTTTCCTGCGACGAGCCCGTCGACCTTCGCATGATCGTGGCCGACCTCGAGCATCGCTATATCAGCGAGGCGCTCCGCCTTGCCGACGGCGTCGTCGCCGAAGCGGCCCGCTCGCTGTCGCTGCAGCGGACGACCCTGATCGAGAAGATGCGGAAATACGGGCTGGTCGCGCGGGAAGCTGCCTGATCAGAGTATCTCGCTCCAGGCGCTGGCAATCTCGGCCAGCATCGCCCGCGCGCGCTTCAGCGGCTCGACGTCACATTCCCGGCCGCCCTGCAAAGTCAGTCGGCGCGCCTCCCGATAGATGAGCGACAGGCTCTGGGCGATCTCGCCGCCCCTGACCATGTCGAGGCTGCCTTCGAGACCGCCGAGGATGGAGAGGACCCGCGCCTGGTGCGACGCGATCTGGGCGCGGTCGCGCTTTACGCCGGCCGCCAGCATGGCGTCGAAGCCCTTCATCAGCTCCTCGAACAAAATGCCCACGAGCTGCTGGGGCGAGGCACCCTCGACGCGGCTGGTCAGGTCGATCGCCTGGTAGCTCGCGCGCGCCGCGCCGAAACGTGATGGGGCCATATACATTCGTCGTCTCCGCTTGCGGTCGCGCCGCTCAATTGTTGCCGTTGGTCCACATCTTCACCTGCTGCTCCAGGTAGGATTGCGTCGCCTTGAAGGCCGACACGCGTCTCTCCATCGCAGCGAAATTCTGGACCAGCTGGTTGTAATAAGCCTCGGAGCGCATCTCGAACGCCTCGCGATCGTCGGCGATCGCCTCGGCTTCGTCCGCCAGCCGCTCCTGCGCGCTAGCGATCGGTCCCGATCGCGCGCGCACGGCATCCCGGATCGCCTGGAGCGCGCCGCCAAGACCGGCATCGAAGGTGAGCGTTGCGCTGGCAACTGCGCCGTCGACCTGGATGATGAGACCGGGCGCCGCCGACGTAGCCGGACCGATCAGGCGCGAGCCGGAGGCGGTCATCGCCACATTGTTGATCTTGCCGCTCGCCCCACTGCCCGTGTTCGGCAGCAGATTGGTGAGCGTGTAGACGCCGGGCTTTAGACTGCTCGGGCGGTTGATGATCGAGACCAGCGGGCTGCTGCTGTGCTGGCGCGGATTGAACATCGCCTCGACGCCGTCCGGATCGCGCGCGAGGGCGGCCTGAAGGGTTTCGGCCTGGACGCGCAAAGTGCCATCGCGATTGGTGGCGACGCCGATCTCGGCGAGGGTCGCCGGACCGCCGCTGGAGCTCAGCACCGTCGACGGGAGGGCCGAAAGCTGGCGCTGCATGTCGCGAACGCTGAGGTCGCCGCGCAGCGGACCGGCATCGCCGCCCGTCTTGCTCGCCGGCGCGGTGGCGGCCACGAGCATCTTGTGAAGCTCGTTATAGGCCGTGACGAAGTCGTTCACCGCCTGGCTGATCGCCGCGGTAGGACGCGTGACGCCGAGCGCCACGGTGGTGCCGGGCACCGCCCGCTTGAGGCTCAATTCGACGCCGGGAATGAGGTCGTTGAAGGTGTTGGAGCTGCGCTGCACTTCGACCCCGTCGAGGCGGACGACGGCGTCCTTCGCCTCCTGGGCCGCCGTCAGCCCGCCGGTTACGGACGGGCCGAACGCGAACCGCTCCAACCCGCTCGTCGTCCCATCCGGGACATCCAGGGTGAAAGCGTTGGCCTCACCGGTGGCGCCCTTCAGCACCAACCGGGCGCTGCCGGCCTGCGTCACGATGCTGGCGGTCACGCCGGCCTTCTTGGCGTTGATCGCGTCGGCGAGGCCGGCCAGGCTATTGTTGGCGGAATTGATGGTGACGGTGAAGCTGCCCGCCGCGGTGACCAGGGTCAGGTCTCCCTCGCCCACCGCGGCCGACGAAGAGGCAAGACCGACCGATTCCAGCGTCTGGGACTGTGCGAGCTGGCGCACTTCGATCTGGGCGGCGAGGCCGCTGATGTCCTTGCCGGCGATCGCGGTCGCTCCGAGCACGGTCGGGTCCGATATGCTCGGCTGAGTGAAGAGGGTGCCGCCGGAGACCAGCGCCGTCAGCGCCGAGGCGAAGCTGTCGATCGCGTTCGACACTTCGCCGAGCGCGGAGACCCGGGCGCCATTCTGCTCCTCGCGCCGCTTGAGCAAGGCTTCCTTGGGCGCCTTGGCGGCGGCCGCCAGTTCTTCGACCAGCGTCTTGGTGTCGATCCCCGAGCCGGCGCCGAGGCTGTATCCGATCGATGAAACCATGGTTTCCCTTCCTCGGGTGAATTAACGGCGCAGCGGCGCCCGGCTTAAGCTTCGGCCCGGCCCTTCTCGTCGAAGCGCGCACCCGCCGGCACCTCGATCTCGGGCTGGGTCCCGCCCTCGGCGACGATCCGGTCGAGATTGAACACGAAGGCGAGCACGGTCGCGACCGCCATGTAGAGATCGTCGCGGATCACCTGGCCGGTGCGTGCGGTGTAGTAGATGGCGCGCGCGAGCTGCGGGTAGCTCAGCACCGGCACCTCATGCTCCCCGGCCAGTTCGCGGATCGCGGCGGCGGTCGCCCCCCTGCCCCGCGCGACCACGATCGGCGCGGCGTCAGTGCCGGGGCGGTAGCGCAGGGCAACCGCGAAGTGGGTCGGGTTGGTGAGCACCACGGTCGCTTCCTGCACCGCCGTCCGCGCCGAGCCGCGCAGCACCTCGTGCTGCCGCCGGCGGATCGCCGCCTTGAGCTCGGGCGATCCGTCGGTCTGCTTGGATTCGTCCTTCACTTCCTGCTTGCTCATGCGCAGCCTGCCGCCGCGCTGGAAGATCTGCGCAGGCACGTCGATCAGGGCGATCGCGGCGAGCGCCAACGCCATGACCAGAACGGCGAGGATGAAAGTGTTGCCGAGTGTGACGATAGCCGGCCGCACTTCGGACGAAGCGAGCCCCATCATCTGATGGAACTGGTCCTTGAGCAGCCAGTAACCGACCGCGCCCAGCACGCACACCTTGGCCAGCGACTTCACCAGCTCGATCAGGCCCTGCATGCCGAAGATGCGCTTGAGGCCGCTGAGCGGGTTGAGCTTCTCCGGCTTGGGCGCGAACGCCCCGGTCCGAAACCCGAACGAGCCGAGCATCGCCGACGAGGCGATCGCGGCGAGGATCGTCAAAGCGAACAAGGTGATCAGCGGCACGATCGCGATCCCGGCGAGGCGCAAAGCGGCATCGCGCGGCTCGAAATTCCGTATGTCGCCGGCGTCGAAGGTGAGCCCGTCGATCAGCATCGTCTCGAGCGTGCCGACCAGCATCGGCCCGGCCAGCGCCATCCACGCCGCGCCCGCCAGCATCACCAAGGCGGTGCCCAGCTCCTTGGACTGGAGGACGTCGCCCTTCTGCGCCGCGTCGCGCCGCCGCTTGTCGGTCGGCTGCTCGGTCTTCTGGTCTTTGTCGGGCCCGTCCGACATCAGCCGCCCAGTGCCAGTTCGCGGGCCATTTCCAGCCCCTGGGTGATTGCTGCGATGATCCCCTCGCCCATCACCGGCGCGGCCATGGCGAGCAGGACCATGCCGGCGAGCAGAGCGGCGGGAAGGCCGACCGCGAACAGGTTGAGCGCGGGCGCCGAGCGGGCGAGCACGCCCATCACGATCTGGACCAGCACCAACGCCGATCCGACCGGCAGCGCGATCGACAGGCCCGCGGCGAACAAAACCCCGCCGAACAGGACTAGGCCCCAGATGCTGTCATTGCTCATCCACGCCGCGCCCGGAGGCAGCGCCTTGTAGCTTTCGACCACGGTCGCGGCGAGCGCGAGATGGCCGCCGATGGCGAGGAACAGGAAGGTGCCGAGGATGGCGAGGAACTGGCCGATCGCGGGATTGGACTGGCCGCTGGCCGGGTCCATCATGCCCGCAAAGCCGAGGCCCATGGCGTTGCTGATCGTCTCGCCGCCGATCAGCGCGGCCGAGAAGCCGATCTGCACCGCAAAGCCGAGCGCGAGGCCGGCCATCACTTCGCCGGCGATCAGCATGAAGCCCTCGATCGAGGCGAGGCCTTCCATCGGCAGCTGGAAGTTGGTCGCAGCGAGCGCCGGAATGCCGATCGCCAGCGCGACGATCAGCCGCAGCTGCACCGGCACGAAGGCGGCGCCGAAGATCGGCGCGGCGAGGAAGGCGGCGCCGGGGCGCACCATCGCCACCATCCACAGCCAGAGCTGCGCCTCGAGGCCGGCGAACCCGCTCGGCATCAGCGCGTAATCTCGGGAATGCGGTCGAATACTTCGTGGGTGAAATCGACCATCAGCATCATGATCGCACCGCCGAACAAGGCGAGGCACATTCCGACGATGATCAGCTTGGGCACGAAGCTCAACGTCGCCTCGTTGATCGAGGTCGCGGCCTGGATCATGCCGAGCACGAGGCCGGCGAGCAGAGCCGGGATCAGGATCGGCGCGGAGGCCAGAGCCAGGATCCAGAGCGCCTGCTGGGCGACGCCGATGAAATAATCGGGCCCCTCCATCGTCAGCCGCCGGCGAACGACGCGGCGAGCGAGCCCATGGTCAGCGCCCAGCCGTCGACGAGGACGAAGAGGAGAAGCTTGAACGGCATCGACACGATCGTCGGCGAGAGCATCATCATGCCGAGCGCCATCAGGGTCGATGCGACGACGAGGTCGATGATCAGGAACGGCAGGAAGATCAGGAAGCCGATCTGGAAGGCGGTCTTGAGCTCGCTGGTGACGAAGGCCGGCAGCAGGATCGAAAAGGGCACTTCGTTGGCCGAGCGGAAGGCCGGCACCTCGGCGAGATCGGCGAACAGTTTGAGATCGGTCTCGCGCGTCTGCCGGATCATGAAGCCGTGGAGCACGTTGCCCGACCGGCTGACCGCCTCCTCGATGCTGATCTGCCCCTCACCATAAGGCGTGTAGGCGCTGGCGTTGATCTGCTCGATCGCCGGCCGCATCACGAAGATCGACAGGAACAGCGCCAGCCCGACGAGGACCTGGTTGGGCGGAGTTTGCTGCAGGCCGAGCGCCTGGCGCAGGATCGAAAGCACGATGATGATGCGGGTAAAGCTCGTCATCATCAGCACCAGCGACGGCAGCACCGTCAGCAGGCTCATCAGCAGCAATATCTGCAAGCTGAGCGACAGCGGACGGCCGTCGCCGGCGATCGTGTTCACCGCGCGATCGAGCGCGCCGGCCTGCTGCGCCTCGGCCGGTGCGGCGAAGAAGAACAGGGCAAGTGCGAGCGGAAGCAACGCCCCCGCGATACGAAGCGCCTTAGTCACGCGCTTCGGCCGCGATCGTGGTTTCCGACAGGAGGTCGATCTTGCCGCGCGCGACTGCGAGCAGCAGGCGCTTGTCGCCGAATTCGACGACGGCGAGCCGACCGGTGGCGCCGAGCGGCAAAGCGTCGACCATCTTGACCATGCGGTTGCGCTGGCCGAGTGCCATTCCGGGCTGGGCCTTGCGCCACAGCCACAGCGCTCCGAATGCAAGGCCGCCGACCAGCGGCAGCATCACCAGCAGCTTCAATATGTAGGCGGTCATCATTTGCGGCGTTCGAGCCCGGCCATGCGAACATCGGCGTCGACGACGTCGACCACCCGGACGCCGAAGCGGCCATTGACGGTCACCACTTCGCCGCGTGCGATCAACGTGCCGTTGGCCATGATGTCGAGCAGTTCGTGCGCCTGGCGGTCGAGCTCGACGACGCTGCCTTCGGCAAGATCGAGCAATTCGGAAAGCTTCAGCGCTGTGCTGCCGACCTCGACGGAAAGGCGGACCGGAATGTCGGCGAGAAGCCGGTAATTGCGGCTGACGAGATCCTGGGGATCGCCGGACATCACCGGCAGTTCTTCGACTTCGCTCATGTCAGGCTCCTGTATCCCATCTTTTCAATTCTGAGGGCGGGGCGCCCGTCCTGTTCGCCGATCGTGCCGTGGGCGACCGCCCGGCCGCCGACGAGCAACGGCACGGTGGCCGGCACGGTGATCGGGATGATGTCGCCCGGCGCGAGCTTCAGCAGATCGGTGAGCGGCATGGACGGCCGGGCGAGGACGCTGCGCGCGTCGAGCCGGATATTGCCCAGGGCCGCCGACAGGCGCTCGCGCCATTCGGCGCTGTTGATGGCGGCGTCGTCGCGCACCTTGGCCGAGATTTCGTCCTCGACTGCGCGCAGCGCTGACACCGGATAAAGCACGTCGAGCGTGGTCGGATTGCCCTGCAGCGGGATCACGGTGAAGCGCGCGACCGCGACCGGCTCCTCGCGGTTGACCAGGGTGGCATAGGCCGTGTTGGTCTCGCGGGACATCAGCTGGGCGGTCACCGGCATCACCTCGGACCAGACCTCGACCAGGGTGGCGATCAGCGCCTCGGTCAGGCGGAAGAGCAGCCGTTCCTCGGTGGCGGTGAATTCCGCGGCATGGGCGGCCGCGCCGGTGCCGCTGCCTCCGTAAAAGGCGTCGACCAGCTGGCTGACGCATTCCGGCTCGACCGCGAGCAGGACGCCGCCCTTCAACGGCCGGAAGCGGTACAGGCTGAGGCTGGTGAATTCGGCCTTCTCCTCGCGCCAGCTCTCGAAGCGCCGGACCGTGACCGGGGTCGCGGTGACGCGCGGCTTGCTGCGCGCGAACGGCTCGATCACGTCGCGGATGCGGCGCGCCATGCGTTCGCTCATCCGGTCGAGCGCCGGCAGCGCCGACATCGGCCGGAAGGATTCGGTGCCGAAAGTGAAGGCTTGGGCGCCGCCCGATGCGGCAGCCTCCGCGGCCGGAGCCTCGGTCTCGACGATCTCGGCCGCGCTGGAAGGCTTCTTCTTGCTCATTGCATCACGAAGCTGGTGAAATAGACGTCGTCGATCCCGCCGAAGCCGGCCTTGGCCTTGAGCACGTCGTTGACCGCCGCGGTGAGCTTGGTCTTGAGCTCGGCCTTGCCCTCCGCGGTCGCGATCCGGACCGGGTCCTGGTCGGCGAGCGTCAGCAGCACGGCCGAGCGCACCGCCATTTCGTGCAGCTCGACATTCTGCAGCACGCGGTCGTCATAATAAGTCGAGACGCCGAGGCCGACCTGCACGAACCCCTCGGTCCCGCGCAGGTTGGACGTGAAATTGTCCTTGAGCGGATAATAGCTGGCCTTGAACTGGCCGGGCTCGGCCGGACGCTCGCCGCGCACCGCGAAATTGGTCGGCGTCACACCGTCGCGCGCCACCAGATGAGGCCGGTTCGGGTCGACCGCATGGCCGCCGCTTATGCCCGGAATCAGGCCCGCGCCGGCCGCATAGAAAGCGCCGCCGCCGATGCCGCCAAGGACGACGCCGACCGCCAGCAGGCGCACCAGCTTGCCCTTCTTCTTGGGCTTGGGCGCTGCTTCTTTCTCGTCCATTCTGTCTTCCCCCTTAGGCGTAGCGTTCTGCGCTTTGCCGCGCCGAGACCGGCGCAGGCCCTGCATCGGCCAATGATGGTTTAAATCCCATTAAGTAGTTTTCCTGCAGTAATTCCCGCTGTCCCCGCGGATCGCCGCCCTGCGGCTGGCCGCCGCCGCTGCCGCTGCCGAGATCGACATGCGCTTCGGAAATGCGCACGCCTTGGGCGCGCGCCTCGGCGACGAGGCGCGGCTGGGCGTCGGCGATGATCGCGCGCGCCGCCTCGGTCTCGGCGGTCATGCGCACCGACGCGCCGGCCGCCCCTTGCGTCATTTCGACATGGAGGCTGCCGAGATGCTCGGGATGGAGGCGGAAGCGCAGACTGCCCTCGCCGCTCGCCGTCCGGGCAATGTCCTTGGCCAGCCGGTCGAGCCATGCGCTTTCCTGGGCAAGGTCGAGCTGCTGCTCGATCGCCTTGTCGGCCGCGCTCAGCGGCGCTGGAGCCGAGGCCGAAACCGGCGCGGCCTCGATCGGCGCGGCCTGCGGCGCGGCGAAGGCCGGGAGGGCCTCGGTGAGCGTCCGCTGGAGGGCGACCACCGGCGGCAGTTCCGGCACGGCCTGCGCCGTCGCCTCCGAGCCGGCTTCAGCCAGCTTGGGCTGATCCTTGCCCGCGATGCGCGGCAGTACCAGTCCGGGCCGCAGCTGGATCGCTTCTCCCGGCATCGCAACCACCGCTTCCTGGAGCTGCGGCGCCGGCGCGGCGATGAGCGCCTGCGTCGTCGGCGCAGGCAGGCTGGCCTCGACCGTGAATTCGACCGCTACGGGAGCTGTCGCTGTTGCCGCGGCCGGAGCGGGCTGCGCCTGCACGAGCTGGAGCGCGAGCAGAGGCGGCAGCCCCAAAGTCTCCAGCACATCGGCCGGCTGTTCCACTTCCTCGGGCTCCAGCACTTTGGCCGGGCGCGTCTCGGCGGCCGGAGCCTGGTCGGCGACGGGCAAGGCTGCCCACGCCAGGCCCGCATGGATCAGCGTCTCCGGATTCTGGCCTGCCGTGGCGACCTGCAGCGTCGGGACCTCGCCCTCAACGGTTTCGATTCCGGCAATGGACTTGGCGATGCCGTCGCCTTCGGAGGTCTCGAACCCGGCGATGAGCTGGGCGAAGACGTCGCCTTCAGGCGCGCCCTCGGGCACGGCCTTGACGGTCATGTCGAGCATCGACTCGAGCAGGGAAAAGGTCGGTACGGTCGGCATCATGTCTCAGTCCTGGTCCTGGAGGCGGGCGCGCGGCGCACGGCCCTGCGGCTGTTTCTTCTCGGCGCGACGGGCTGCCTCGCGGATCGCGCGTTCGGTGAGACGCTCGGCGCTTTCCTGGTCGCGATGCGCGGCGATCCGCGCGTCCTTGCAGATCTCGGCGCGGACGCGCGCGGGACCGATCGACCGGACCAGCCCTTCGCGCGCGAGATCGAGCCGCATGGCGATTTCGCCGCGGCTGGCGAGCGAGGATCCCACCAAGGTCCCTGCGCCCGCGCCGAACCCGTCGCGCAGGTCGGCGAGCCGCGCCGCGCTCTCCTCGAGACTGGCGACCTGACGCTGAGCTTGTTCGGCGACGGCGGCGGCGAGGCCGTGCTGGATGGTGCGCACGCGCACGATGCGCGCGCGCTGGCGAAGCCGGCTGCTCATGCTGCGAAAGCCTCCATCAGCGCGGCCTGCGAGCTTTCGAAGCCGATCTTCTCGGCCGGGCCCTGTTTGAGGAAGTCGAGCAGTTCGGCGCGGCGGGCGATGGCGCTGTCGATCAGTGGGTCGCCGCCGGCCGAATAAGCCCCCATCAGGATGAGGTCCTTATTCTCCTCATAGGCCGACCACAGCCGCCGATAGGCGCTGGCGGCGCGGACATGCTCCGGGCTGGCGACGTCGGGCATGACGCGGCTGAGCGATCGGCCGATATCGACCGCCGGATAGACGCCCTGCTCGCCGAGCGAACGGGACAGGACGAAATGGCCGTCGACGATGGCGCGGGCGGAATCGACGATCGGATCGTCGGTGTCGTCGCCGTCCGCCAGCACCGTGTAGAGCCCGGTGATCGATCCGCCGGTGCGGGTGTCGGCGCCTGCGCGTTCGCACAGGCGCGGGATGAGGCCGAGTGCAGAGGGCGGATAGCCTTTGACGGTCGGCGGCTCGCCCAAAGACAGGCCGATCTCGCGCTGCGCATGGGCGACGCGCGTCAGGCTGTCGACCAGCAGCAGCACCTTCTTGCCGCGGGCGCGGAAATACTCGGCGATGGCGGTCGCGCGCATCGCCGCGCGCAGCCGCAGCAAAGGCGCGTGATCGGCCGGGACCGCGACGACGACGGACTTCTCGCGCACGCCGGGCGGAAGCTTGGTCGCCAGGAAGTCGCTGACTTCGCGGCTGCGCTCGCCGATCAGGCCGATGACGTTGATGTCGGCCTCGGACCCGGCCAGCATCTGGCCCATCAGGACCGATTTGCCGACGCCCGACCCGGCGATCAGCGCGATACGCTGGCCGACACCGGCAGTGAGCAAGGCGTTGACGGCGCGGACGCCGACGTCGAACGGCTCGGTGACCCGGCCGCGGTCGAGCGGGTTGCCGGCGCGCCCGGCGAGCGGCCAGCGCTCGGCGGTCGCGATCGGTCCCAGCCCGTCCAGCGGCGCACCCAGCGC
>JAFAEZ010000159.1 GCA_023423775.1 Pseudomonadota bacterium | reverse complement strand
CGGGGTAGAGCGACTGGTCCGGATACATGGCGCCGGCGGTGGTGGCGTCGGCGGCGACCTGCCAGCCGGACAAATAGATCGCATGGAGGCCGGCGCGCACCATCTGCATCGCCTGGTTGCCGGAGAGCGCGCCGAGGGCGTGGACATAATCTTCGGTCTGGAGCAGCTCCCACAGCCGGTTGGCGCCGCGCCGGGCGAGCGTGTGCTCGACGGCAATCGAGCCGCGCAGCCGCTCGACGTCGGCGACGCCGTAGCTGCGCTGGATGCCGTCGAAACGGCCGGGAGGTGCGGGGACGAGGCTGGCGAAGTCGGTCATGGAGCTACCCTTTGTTTCTCGCCCCATTCAACCGCGAAACCGGCTCCTACGAAGCATCGAAAAGGGTCGTGATGTGAAGCTATGACTTGCGACCTGTGTAAATAATTGACAGATTGACGACATGGCTGGCGAGCGCAAATTGTACCTGGGCGGCAGGCTGCGGCGGCTGCGTCGCGAACTCGGCGTCAACCAAAGCGCGATGGCGGCCGAGCTCGGCATGTCGCCTTCCTATCTCAACCATCTCGAGCGCAACCAGCGGCCGGTGACGGCCGGGGTGCTGTTGAAGCTGGCCCAGGCCTATGACGTCGACCTCAAAGGCTTCACCACCGAGGGCGAAGGGACCAGCCTCGAGCAGCTCGCCGAGATCTTCGCGGACCCGATGTTCTCCGACATCGCCATTCCGCGCTACGAATTGCTCGAAGTGACCGACAATGCGCCGGCTGTCGCCGATGCGATCGCGCGCCTCTATCTGGCGCTCGGCCAGAGGCGGCAGGCACCCGAAGGCGCGGGGCCGGGCGACCAGGCGCCGCTCGTCACGCCCGAGGCCTGGGTGCGCGACCATATCCAGTCGCAGCGCAATTATTTCCCTTATCTCGAGGAGGCGGCAGAGACGCTCGCGGGGGCCCTCGGCGATCCTGCGAACCTGTTCGAAGGCCTGCGCCGCCGCCTGAAGGAAGGGTTCGGGATCGAGGCCCGGATCGTCCCGCCCGATCTGCTCGACGCCGCCAGCCAGCATTACGACATCCACCGCAAGCGGCTGATGCTGTCGTCGCTGCTGCGCCCGGAGAGCCGGACGTTCGGCATCGCCTATCAGGTCGCCCTGTTCGAATTCCGGCCGCTGCTGGCGAAGATGATCGAGGCGGCGGCGCCGCCCGACGCTGCGGCGCGGCGGCTGCTCCACATGAGCCTCGCCAATTATGCGGCCGGCGCGATCATGCTGCCCTATGAGGCGTTCCTCGCGGCAGCCGAGCGCCACCGCTACGACATCGACCGGCTCTGCGCCGATTTCGGCGCCAGCGTCGAGCAGGTGGCGCACCGCTTCACCACGCTCGGCCGCTCGGGCGCGCGCGGCATCCCCTTCTTCATGCTGCGCGTCGATGCCGCCGGCAATATTTCGAAGCGCTTCGCCGGCGAGAGCTTCCCCTTCTCGCGCTTCGGCGGCACCTGCCCGCGCTGGAACCTCCATGCGGCGTTCCAGACCCCCGGCCGCATCGCCACCCAAATCGTCGAGACACCCGACGGCCAGCGCTTCTTCACGATCAGCCGGACGGTCGAACGGGCGGTGCGGCTCGACCCGCGCGAGAGCAGCCAGCTCGCGATCGGCATCGGCTGCGAAGCCAAATATGCGCGCCGGATCGTCTATTCCGACGGACTCGACCTCGCCGACCCCTATGTCACCCCGATCGGCCCGGCCTGCTCGATCTGCCCGCGCCTGCGCTGTCCGCAGCGCGCCGCCGCCCCGGCCGGCCGGACATTGATGGTCAACGAACTGCAGAAGACGATCTCGCCCTACCCGTTCGTCGGTTAGGCGGGCCTCTTCTAACTCCTCTCTTTCTCCTCTAGAGGGCCGCTATGTCCGACCTCGACACGATGAGCAGCGACTGGCTGCAACGCATTGAAGCCGCCGCCGACCTGTCGGCACTGGAAGCGGAGCGGGTTGCCGCGCTCGGCAAGCAGGGCGCGATCACCGGCCTGCTGAAGACGCTGGGCGGCATGAGCCCCGAAGAGCGACAGGCTCAGGGGCCGCGCATCCACGGGCTGCGCGAAACGGTGACCAACGCACTCACCGCGCGCAAGGCGGCGCTCGAAGCGGCCGAACTCGATCGCAAGCTCGCCACCGAGACGCTCGACATGACCCTGCCCGTGGCGGCTCAGGCGCAGGGGACGGTCCACCCGGTCAGCCAGGTGATGGACGAGCTTGCCGAGATCTTCGCCGACCTCGGCTTCGCGGTCGCGACCGGCCCGGAGATCGAGGACGACTGGCGCAATTTCACTGCGCTCAACATCCCCGAGACCCATCCGGCGCGGGCGATGCACGACACTTTCTATTTCGACCGGCACGACGCGGACGGCAACCGGATGCTGCTGCGCACCCACACCTCGCCGGTGCAGATCCGCACGATGCAGTCGCAGCAGCCGCCGATCCGGATCATCGCGCCGGGGCGAACCTTCCGCTCGGATTCGGACGCGACCCACACGCCGATGTTCCACCAGGTCGAAGGGCTGGTGATCGACCGCGGCATCCATATGGGCCACCTCAAATGGACCCTGGAGACCTTTCTCAAGGCCTTCTTCGAGCGTGACGACATCGTCCTGCGCCTGCGCCCGTCTTATTTCCCGTTCACCGAGCCTTCCGCCGAGGTCGACGTCGGCTATTCAATCGAGAAGGGCAAGCGCGTGATCGGCGGCTCCGAAGGCTGGATGGAGGTGCTCGGCTCCGGGATGGTCCATCCCAAGGTGATCGAGGCCTGCGGGCTTGATCCGGACGAATGGCAAGGCTTCGCCTTCGGCTGCGGCATCGATCGCCTCGCGATGCTGAAATATGGCATGGATGACCTGCGCGCCTTCTTCGACGGCGACCTCAGGTGGCTCAAACATTACGGCTTCCAGAGCCTCGACGTACCCACTCTGTCCGGAGGAGTGGGCGCATGAAGTTCACTTTTGGCTGGCTCAAGGAGCATCTCGACACGGATGCGAGCCTGGAAAAAGTCGTCGAGACGCTGACGCGCATCGGGCTCGAGGTCGAAGGGGTCGAGAATGCGGCCGAGAAGCTGGCGCCGTTCACGGTCGCGCAGGTGCTGACCGCCGAGCGCCACCCGCAGGCGGACAAGCTCCAGGTGCTGACGGTCGACACCGGCGACGGTGCGCCCGTCCAGGTCGTCTGCGGTGCGCCCAATGCGCGCGCGGGCCTCAAGGGTGTGTTCGGACCGCCGGGCGCCTATGTGCCGGGCAGCGACATCACCCTGAAGGTTGCGGCGATCCGCGGCGTCGAGAGCAAGGGCATGATGTGCTCGGTGCGCGAGCTCGAGATCGGCGACGAGCATGACGGCATCATCGAGCTGCCCGAGGACGCGCCGGTCGGGGCGAATTATGCGGCCTGGGCCGGGCTCGACGACCCCGTCATCGACGTCGCCATCACCCCCAACCGCCAGGATTGCATGGGGGTGTACGGCATTGCCCGCGACCTCGCTGCGGCTGGGCTCGGCACGCTGAAGCCGATCGCGGTGAAGGACATCGCCGGCAGCTTCGCCTGCCCGATACCGATCCGCACCGACGATCCCGAAGGTTGCCCGGCTTTCTACGGACGCGTCATCCGCGGCGTGAAGAACGGCCCGTCGCCGGCCTGGCTGCAGCAAAGGCTGAAGGCGGTCGGCCAGCGCCCCATCAGCGCGCTCGTCGACATGACCAACTACGTCATGCTGAGCTACGGCCGGCCGCTGCACGTCTACGACCTTGCCAAGCTGGACGGCGCGCTCTTCGCCCGCCGCGCCCGCGACGGCGAAGAAGTGCTGGCCCTCAACGGCAAGACCTATGTGCTCGATAACTCCATGACCGTGATCGCCGACGACAATGCGGTGCACGATATCGGCGGTATCATGGGCGGCGAGCATAGCGGCGTGACCGAAGAGACGACCGACATCGTCATCGAATGCGCCTATTTCGATCCCGAGCATATCGCCCGCACCGGCCAGAAGCTGGCATTGACGTCCGACGCGCGCACGCGCTTCGAGCGCGGCGTCGATCCCGCCTTCCTCGACACCGGCCTCGCGCTCGCGACCGAAATGGCGATCGCGCTCGCCGGCGGCGAGGCGTCCGAGGTCGTCCGCGCGGGCACCCCGCCGCAGCTTGACCGGGTGATCGACTATCGGCCCGAGCGAACCGCGGAACTCGCGGGAGTGGCCGTCGCCGAGGATCGCCAGAAGGACGTGCTGGAGCGGCTGGGTTTCGCCGTGAATGGCGGAAATCCGTGGCGGATTACCGTGCCCTCATGGCGTCGTGACGTCACGGGATCGGCCGATATCGTCGAGGAGGTCATCCGCATCGAGGGGCTCGACGCCGTGCCCTCGACGCCGCTGCCGCGCGCCGAAGGCGTCGCCCGGCCGACCGCCACTCCGGAGCAAATGGTCGAGCGGCGCGTGCGCCGTGCGGCTGCCGCGCGCGGGATCAACGAGGCGGTGACGTGGAGCTTCATCAGCGAGGCCGAAGCGGCGCCGTTCGGCGGCAGTGAATGGATCCTCGCCAATCCCATCAGCGAGGAGATGAAGGCGATGCGGCCCTCGCTCCTGCCGGGCCTGCTCGCCGCCGCGCGCCGCAACATCGACCGCGGCGCCGACAGCGTCCGTCTGTTCGAAGTCGGCCGTCGTTACCGCGGAAACCAGGAGCATCCGACGATCGGCGTCGTGCTGGCCGGCAATGCCGCACCTCGCCACTGGTCGAGCGGCAAGGCGCAGGGCTTCACCGCCTATGACGCCAAGACGGAAGCTTTGGCCCTGCTCGCCGCGGCCGGAGCGCCGGTCGAGAATCTGCAGGTGCTGGACGGCGCATCAGGCGTCTACCATCCCGGCCGGTCCGCCCGGCTCTGCCTCGGCCCCAAGAATGCGCTGGCCGAGTTCGGCGCGCTGCACCCCGCGACGCTCAAGGCGTTCGACCTCGACGGCCCGGTCGTCGCGGCCGAGATCTTCCTCGACGCGATCCCGCAGAAGCGCGGCGGCAGCGGCCACATGCGGAGCGCCTATGCGCCGCCGGCCTTGCAGGCGGTAAAGCGCGACTTCGCCTTCCTGCTGCCGCTCGAGACCCCGGCCGACACTCTGCTCCGGGCCGTGCGTGGTGCGGACAAGGGGGCGATCACTGCCGTAAGCCTGTTCGACGTCTTCACCGGCCAGGGCGTGCCCGAAGGCCAGAAGTCGCTGGCGGTCGAAGTCACGCTGCAGCCGGGCGAGAAGAGCTTCAGCCATGACGAGCTCGAAGCGATCTCGGCCAAGATCGTGGCGGCCGCGACCAAGGCCGGGGCCAAGCTCCGCGATTAAGGCTCGAGGACGTTGATCGCCCGGTGCACCGCTGCCTCGATCTCGGGGCGGGGGAGGCCGGGCGGCAGCGTCTCGCCGAAACGGAACGTGACGATTCCGGGCTTCTTGACGAAGGTGCGGCGCGGCCACAGCCGGCCGCTGTCGAGCGCGATCGGCACGACGGGGAGCCCGAGCATCTTGTAGAGGCCGGCAAAGCCCGGCTGCAGCGGCGGCTTTTCGCCCGGCGGGACGCGCGTGCCTTCCGGGAAGATCATGATCGGCCGCCCCTGCGCGACCGAGGCGCGCGCCTCCGCCAGCATTTTGCGAAGGGCCGAGGCGCCGCCCTTCCGGTCGACCCCGATCACGCCATATTGGCGGGCGACCCAGCCCCAGCCCGGAATCTGGGTGAGCTGCCGCTTCATCACCACGGTCGGGCGATCGAGCAGGAGCAGCATCTCGATCGTCTCGAACATCGACTGATGCTTGCCGGCGACGAGCACCGCGCCCTGCGGCGTCGGGCCTTCGACGCGCGAGCGCACGCCCAGCAGGAAGCGCGCGCACCAACGATGCCAGCGCGCCCAGCCATGGGTCACCCACTGGATCGGCCGGCGGCCGAGAAAGGCGGCCGGGAACGCCATCAGCACCGCGCCGGCCGTGCCGGGATAGAAAAAGAGCGCGAACAGGAGGGAGCGGATGAAGGGCATCAGATGCCGACGACCACCGCGGCGCGACGCAGCAGATATTTGTTATATTCGGTGAAGAGCTGACGGAAGCTGGGATTGCTCTGCACCGCATCGCCGATCAGCTCGTAGCCGTCGCCGAGCTGGCGCGACAATTCGAAGCGCGCCCGCGGCATGTGCCAGTCGGTCGTCACAAGCCGCACCGTCCTGAGCTTGCGCTTCTCCAGCCAGCGCGCCGTCTCGTCGGCATTGGAGCGGGTGTCGACCGCTTCGCGGCCGAGATCGATGCAGCATTTGAACAGGGCCGGATCGACATCGTAGCGCTCGGCCAGCTCGATCGGGCGGACCGTGCGCGCGGTGCCCGAGATCAGCATGCGCTTGGCGCGGCCGCGCTGGATCAGGTCGAGCCCACGCTGCACCCGTCCGCCGGCGCCGGTAAGGACGACGATGGCATCGGTCTTGCGGTCGTCGGCCGGGCGCGGCAGCGCGACCACGAACAGGGCATAGCCGAGCGCATAGAGCAGGATCAGGGTCGAGACGGCACGGACGATCATAGAAGCCGGCCCAATGCCCTCAAAATCGTGGTGCGGGCAACCAGCATTGCAAGCAGCACGCCGCCGGCCGGCAGCAGAACGAGCACAAGCCAGCTGGATAGCGGCAAGCCTGCGGACCCCAGCAGCTCCGAGCCGAGCGCCCCGACCCGGCTGCCGATCAGAACCAGCACGATAGCCGCCGCCGCCAGCCCGACCAGCCCGCCGAACAAGGCGTCGAGCGCGATCCGGCGCTGGAACAGGCGTGCGACCTGGATGTCGGTCGCTCCCATCAAATGCATCACCTCGATCGTGTTGCGATGCGTGTCGAGCGCGGCCCGCGCGGCGAGCACGACGGTGGCCGCAGTCGCGCCGACCATGAGCAGCACCAACGCCGCCGCGAGCAGGCGCAGCGCGTCGATCAGGGTCGCCAGCGGGGCGAGCCATTGCGCATTGTCGTCAACCCGCGCCGACGGAGCGACGTCGAGGATCGTCGCGCGGATCGCGTCGAGATCGGCATAGGCCTCGGCGCTCAGCTCGGCATCGATCATCGCCGGCACCGGCAGCTCCGCCTGGAGCCCGCCTTCGCCCAGCCAGGGCTCCAGCAGTTGCTCCATCTCGGCGGCCTCGATCCGCCGCACCGAGCCGACGCCGGGCAGACGCTTGAGCTCGGCCACGGCGGCGGCGGCCTGGGCCTCCCGGAAATCGGGATTCGCCTCGACGATCTGGACCGTGATGCGGTTGCCGATATCGGCGTTCAGGGTGCGCGTCGCCTGGCCGAGCCCGAGGCCGGCCGCAGCGGCGAGCACGGTCAGGAACATCATGATCGCGATCACCCAGGGCATCGGCCCGGCCAGCCGCCCCTCGGGCAGCAGGCGGCGGTCCGCCGTGCCGAACTTGCGGATTCCTCCCTTCACGCGTCGATCCTGCGCGGCGGATGGCGCAGTGCACCGGTCGGGTCGGCGATCTGGCCGCGGTCGAGCCGCAGCATCTCGAACCCGGAAACGCTGGAAATGAGGTGGACGTCATGGGTGGCGACGACGACGGTCGTGCCGAGCTTGTTCAGCGCATCGAACAGATGAAGCAGGCGGCGGGCCATCTCCGGATCGACGTTGCCGGTCGGCTCGTCCGCCACCAGCAATTCCGGGCGGGCGATGACAGCGCGAGCGATTGCGACCCTTTGCTGCTCGCCGCCCGAGAGGGTCGCCGGCCGGGCGGTGGCGCGGTGACCGAGGCCGACCCAGGACAGCATTTCGTTGACCGGCGTTTCCAGATCGCGGTCGTCGACGCCGGCGACGCGCAGCGGCAAGGCGACATTGTCGAAAGCGGAAAGGTGCGGGACGAGGCGGAAATCCTGGAACACGACGCCGATCCGGCGGCGGAAGCCGGGCAGCCGCTTGGGCGGCATCGTCACGATATCCTCGCCGAACAGCCGGATCAGGCCGCGGCTGGGGCGCTGGGCGAGATAGAGGAGTTTGAGCAAGGAGGTCTTGCCCGCGCCCGAAGGCCCGGTGAGGAAGTAGAAACCTCCCTCCCGCAGCGAGAAAGTAAGATCGGACAGCGTCTCGGCCCCGGTGCCGTAGCGCAGGCCGACATTCTCGAACTGTACGATGCTGCCCGCCGCGCCCAGACGCGCCTCCGCTCACCAGCCTAACTGCGCCAAGCCATGGCATGGCGGGCATGGCCCCGTAAACACGGCATTTACTTGCGCCGTCCCGCTTTGCCGTGCTTAGATTCCGGCGCACAAGCCAAGGCCCGACAACAATGATCCTTTCCTGCCCAGTCTGCGACACACGCTATGTCGTTCCCGACAGCGCCGTCGGTCCGACCGGGCGTCAGGTTCGCTGCGCGTCGTGCAAGAATAGCTGGTTCCAGGAACCGCCGCCGCCTCGCGCCGCGGCGGCTGCGGCGCCGGCCCCGGACATGTCGGTCGCCCCTCCTCCGGCGGCCGCTCCCGCGCCTCAGC
>JAFAEZ010000156.1 GCA_023423775.1 Pseudomonadota bacterium | reverse complement strand
GCCTGGTCGAGGTGAAGCCCGGGCCGCCCAAGCCGCAGGCGAGCTGCGCCCTGCCGGCTACGGAAGGCCAGGAGATCCGCACCGACAGCCAGATGGTCAAGACCGCGCGCGAAGGGGTGATGGAGTTCCTGCTCATCAACCATCCGCTCGACTGCCCGATCTGCGACCAGGGCGGCGAATGCGATTTGCAGGACCAGTCGATGTACTACGGCCGCGGCGCCTCTCGTTACGACGAGAACAAGCGCGCGGTGACCGAGAAATACATGGGTCCGCTGATCAAGACGATCATGACCCGCTGCATCCATTGCACCCGCTGCGTGCGTTTCAGCGAGGAAATCGCGGGCGTGGACGAGATCGGCGCGCTCTATCGCGGCGAAGACATGCAGATCACCACCTACCTCGAGCAGGCGGCGGAGCATGAGCTTTCGGCCAATGTGATCGACCTGTGCCCGGTCGGCGCGCTGACCAGCCGGCCCTATGCCTTCGAGGCGCGGCCGTGGGAGCTGAAAAAGACGGTGAGCATCGATGTCAGAGATGCGGTCGGCGGCAATATACGGCTCGACGCGCGCGGGCGCGAAGTGCTGCGCGCGCTGCCCCGGATCAACGACGACGTGATCGAGGAGTGGCTCAGCGCCAAGGGCCGCTACATGGTGGACGGGCTGACCCGCCGCCGGCTCGACCGCGTGTGGATCCGCCAGAAGGGCAAGCTGCAGCCCGCCAGCTGGGACGAGGCGTTCAAGGCGATCTCCAAGGCGAAGCCGCAGGGTTCGATCGCGGCCATCGCGGGCGATCTGGTCGATTGCGAGACGATGTTCGCAGCCAAGAAACTCGTCAAGGCGCTGGGCTCCGACCTGCTGGAAGGCCGCCAGACGGGCCTGAGCTATCCGACCGGCAATCTGGCGGCGGTGAACTTCAATTCGACCTTCTCGGGCATCGAAACCGCCGATGCGATCCTGATCGTGGGCAGCCACGTCCGCTGGGAAGCGCCGCTGGTGAATGTCCGCTTGCGCAAGGCGGCCAAGGCGGGGGCGAAGGTTTTCATCGTCGGGCCGCGCTGGGAGCCGACCTACGCCGCCGAATTCCTCGGCGACGACGCGTCGGTGCTGCACGACTTGCCCGGCCATGTGACCGAAGCGCTTGCCAATGCGCAGCGCCCGGCGGTGATCGTCGGCGGGGCAGGGCTCGCCGCGGGTGCGCTCGACGCGGTGCTGGGCACGGACTGGTCGCGCGAAAGCTGGAACGGCTTCAACGTGCTTCACATGGCGGCCAGCCGGATGGGCGGGCTGATGCTCGGCTACGCGCAGAAGGGCGGCATTGCCGACATCGCCAAGGCCGCGCCCAAGGTGGTGCTGGCACTCGGCGCGGACGAGGTGGACTGGTCGCAGTTCGGCGGCAGCCTCAAGGTCTATATCGGCCATCACGGCGACAAGGGCGCCCATGCGGCAGATATCATCCTGCCGGCCGCGGCTTATTCCGAAAAGGACGGCACCTACGTCAATACCGAGGGCCGGGTGCAGTTCGCCGAGAAGGCCGTCTTCGCGCCGGGCGATGCGCGCGAGGACTGGACGATCCTGCGGGCCATGGCCGATGCGCTCAGCGTTTCGGTCGGCTTCGACAGCTTCGCGCAGCTCCAGGCCGCGATGATCGCGGAGATACCCTCACTGGGCCAGGAAGGGCTGGCCAGCTACGGCTCGTTGCCGAAGGCGGGGAAGGGCAAGGCGAACGGCCGTATCGCCTACCCGATCAAGGACTTCTACCTCACCAACGCCATCGCCCGCGCCAGCCTGGTGATGCAGGAATGCTCGGCCGAACTCGTCCACGGGCAGGTACTGGAGGCGGCGGAATGACCGAGTTTTTCCAGGACTTTTACCTGCTCGGCTGGATTCACCAGTGGGAATCGTTGCACGTCACGATGGGTTATACGCCAGCTTGGAGTTTGGCGACTGTTAGCGGCATCCTGCTCATCGCGCTGCCGCTGATGCTGGCGGTGGCGATGATCATCTATGCCGACCGCAAGATCTGGGCGGCGATGGCGCTGCGCCGCGGCCCCAACGTCGTCGGCCCGTTCGGCCTGCTGCAGAGCTTTGCCGACGGCCTCAAGGTCTTCCTCAAGGAGACCATCATCCCGTCGGCGGCCAATCGCGGCCTCTTCATCCTCGCGCCGATCATCACCTTCACGGTGGCGCTGATCGCCTGGGCGGTGATTCCGTTCGGGCCGGACATGGTGCTGGCCGACATCAACGTCGGTCTGCTCTACATTCTCGCCGTCTCGTCGCTGGGCGTTTACGGCGTGATCATCGCCGGCTGGTCGTCCAACTCGAAATATCCTTTCTATTCGGCGCTCCGCGCGGCCGCGCAGATGGTGAGCTACGAGGTTTCGATCGGCTTCATCCTGATCTCGGTCATCCTGTTCGCGGGCACCTTCAACCTGCAGGGCATCATCGCCGCGCAGCAGAGCCATGCGCTCTTCTTCAACGGCTTCGGCTTCAATCCCCTGTTGTTCCCGATGGCGGTGATCTTCCTGATCTCCGCCATGGCCGAGACGGCGCGCGCCCCGTTCGACCTTACCGAGGCCGAGTCTGAGCTCGTCGCCGGCTATCAGACCGAATATAGCTCGATGAGCTTCGCGCTCTTCTGGCTCGGCGAATATGGCAACGTCCTCCTCATGTGCGGCCTCAACGCCGTGCTTTTCTGGGGCGGCTGGCTGCCGCCGATCGACTGGGCGCCGCTCTACGCCGTTCCGGGGATCATCTGGTTCTTCGCCAAGATCTTCATCTTCTTCTTCATCTTCAGCTGGGTGAAGGCGACGGTCCCGCGCTTCCGCTACGACCAGTTGATGCGGCTCGGCTGGAAGATCTTCCTGCCCATCTCGCTGCTGTGGGTCTTCCTGGTATCGGGCTATCTGGTCCTCACCAAGGAGCCGTGCCCGGCGGGTGTCCGCTCGGCTGTCACCAGCTCCGACAATTTCCATCCGTCGTGCAGGATGCCGACGCTCAACAATGGTCGCACGTCATGATCGCGCACTGGATCAAGTCCTTCTTCCTCTGGGAGTTCGTGAAGGCGCACTGGCTGACCTTGAAGTATTTCTTCAAGCCCAAGGCGACGATCAACTACCCGTTCGAGAAGAACCCGCTCTCGCCGCGCTTCCGCGGTGAGCATGCGCTGCGCCGTTATCCCAACGGCGAGGAACGCTGCATCGCGTGCAAATTGTGCGAAGCGGTGTGCCCGGCGCTGGCGATCACGATCGAGGCCGAGCCGCGCGAGGACGGCAGCCGCCGCACCACGCGCTACGACATCGACATGACCAAGTGCATCTTCTGCGGCTTCTGCCAGGAAGCCTGCCCGGTCGACGCGATCGTCGAGGGGCCGAACTTCGAATATGCGACCGAAACCCGCGAAGAGCTCATCTACGACAAGGCGAAGCTCCTCGAGAATGGCGACAAGTGGGAGCGGGCTTTGGCCGCGAACATTGCCGCCGACGCCCCATACCGTTAAGCCGCAGCCCGAATCCCAGGATACGAACCAGAACCGTGATTCAGACCATCGTCTTTTACCTGTTCGCCACCGTCGTCATCGCCTCCGGGGTGATGACGATCGCCGCGCGGAACCCGGTTCACAGCGTGCTGTGGCTCATCTTCGCCTTCTTCAACGCGGCGGGGCTGATGCTGCTCGTCGGCGCCGAATTCATCGCGATGCTTCTCGTCATCGTCTATGTCGGCGCGGTCGCGGTGCTGTTCCTGTTCGTGGTGATGATGCTCGACGTCGATTTTGCGGCGCTGCGCGCGGGCTTCGCCAAATATCTGCCGCTGGGGCTGCTGCTGGCGCTGGCGCTGCTGGCGGAGATCGTCTTTGCGGTCGCGGCCTGGAATGCGGGCGGCATCGATACGGGCGTCAAGGTCGCGCCGGTGAGCGGGGATACCCCGAACATCGCGCTGCTCGGCCAGATCCTCTACACGCGCTATCTCTACATCTTCGAAGCTGCCGGCCTGGTCCTGCTGGTCGCGATGATCGGCGCGATCGTCCTCACGCAGCGTACCCGCGGCGGCACCCGTCCGCAGAACGTCACCCAGCAGATCCGTCGCCGTCCCGAGGACGCGGTCCGCAATGTCAATCAGCCGTCGGGGCAGGGGGTGGAATTGTGATCGGCCTCGGCCATTATCTCGGCGTCGGGGCGATGTTGTTCGTCCTCGGCGTGTTCGGAATCTTCCTCAACCGGAAGAACGTCATCATCATCCTGATGGCGATCGAACTGATCCTGCTCGCCGTGAATATCAACCTCGTCGCCTTCTCCGCCTTCCTCGGCGACATGGTCGGCCAGGTGTTCGCGATGTTCGTGCTGACCGTCGCCGCCGCCGAGGCTGCGATCGGCCTCGCCATCCTCGTCATCTACTTCCGTGGCCGCGGCACGATCGCGGTCGACGACATCAATCAGATGAAGGGCTGACCCACCCGTGATCACGCTCATCGTCTTCCTGCCGCTTCTGGCGGCGATCATCGCAGGGCTCGGCGGCCGCATCATCGGCGCCACCGCCTCCAAGCTCGTCACTACCGGCGCCTTGTTCGCCTCCGCCGCACTCAGCTGGCCGATCTTCCTCGGCTTCATCGCCGGCGACGCGACCGCTTATGTCGAGCCGGTCCTGGCCTTCATCCGCTCGGGCGACCTCGTCGTCGATTGGTCGCTGCGCGTCGACACGCTGACCGCGGTGATGCTGGTGGTGGTCACGACCGTATCGTCGCTCGTCCACCTCTACAGCTGGGGCTATATGGCGGAGGATCCGTCGCAGCCCCGCTTCTTCGCCTATCTGTCGCTGTTCACCTTCGCGATGCTGATGCTCGTGACGGCCGACAATCTGGTGCAGATGTTCTTCGGCTGGGAAGGGGTGGGCCTCGCATCCTACCTGCTGATCGGCTTCTGGTATCACAAGCCCTCGGCCAACGCGGCCGCGATCAAGGCGTTCGTCGTCAACCGCGTCGGCGATTTCGGCTTCCTGCTCGGCATCCTCGGCACCTTCCTGGTGTTCGGCACCGTCTCGATCCCGGAAATCCTCGCCGCGGCGCCGAACATGGCCGGCTCGACGATCGGCTTCCTCGGCATGCGCGTCGATACGATGACCTTGCTCTGCCTGCTGCTGTTCGTTGGTGCGATGGGCAAATCGGCCCAGCTCGGCCTGCACACCTGGCTGCCGGATGCGATGGAAGGCCCGACTCCGGTCTCGGCCCTCATCCACGCGGCGACGATGGTCACCGCGGGCGTGTTCATGGTCTGCCGCCTCTCGCCGATGTTCGAGGCGAGCGAGACCGCGCTCACCGTCGTCACCCTGGTCGGCGCCGCCACCGCTTTGTTCGCGGCCACGGTCGGCACCGTCCAGAACGACATCAAGCGCGTGATCGCTTATTCGACCTGCTCGCAGCTGGGCTACATGTTCTTCGCCGCCGGCGTCGGCGCCTACAATGCGGCGATGTTCCACCTGTTCACGCACGCCTTCTTCAAGGCCCTCCTTTTCCTCGGCGCCGGCTCGGTCATCCATGCGATGCACCACGAGCAGGACATGCGCTTCTATGGCGGCCTGCGGAAATCGATCCCGGTGACCTTCTGGGGGATGATGGCCGGCACGCTCGCCATCACCGGCGTCGGCATCCTCGGCGTGTTCGGCTTCGCCGGCTTCTATTCGAAGGACGCGATCATCGAGAGCGCCTTTGCCAGCGGCACGACGGCGGGCGGCATCGCCTTCTTCGTTGGCGTGTTCGCGGCCCTGCTCACCAGCTTCTACAGCTGGCGCCTGATGTTCCTCACCTTCTGGGGCAAGCCGCGCTGGGCCGCGTCCGAGCATATCCAGCACGCACTCCACGGCGATCATGCCGATCACCCGGACGAGGAGACTGCCGGCCACGAGCCGACCGGTCACGAGCGTTCGGCCGACCAGATCCCCGAAGGCACCGGCGGCTATCATCCGCACGAAAGCCCGTGGACGATGCTGCTGCCGCTCGTCGTGCTCTCGCTCGGCGCGGTCTTCGCCGGCTTCCTGTTCCATCACGCCTTCCTCGAGGAAGAAGCGTTCTGGGCCGGCAGCCTCGCTTATGACGGCCACCTGATGCACGCGATGCACGAGGTGCCCCTGTGGGTGAAATTGTCGCCCGCGGTGGTGATGATCCTCGGCCTGCTGATCGCGTTCCAGGCCTATATCCGCGATACATCGCTGCCCCACCGCTTCGTCGGGCACATGCGCATTCTCTACAATTTCCTGCTGCACAAATGGTATTTCGACGAGATCTACCACCTGCTGTTCGTCCGTCCGGCCTTCTGGTTCGGCCGCTTCTTCTGGAAGAAGGGTGACGAGGGCACGATCGACCGGTTCGGCCCCGATGGTGCCGCCGCCCTGGTCGCGTCCGGCAACAGGCTGACCGCCCGGCTCCAGTCCGGCTACCTCTACACTTACGCGCTGGTGATGCTGATCGGCCTCACCGCCGCCGCTACCTGGGCCATGACCCGATGAACGCTCTGGGCTTTCCCATTCTTTCGCTGATGCTGGCCGTGCCGTTCGTGGCCGCCATCCTCTGCCTGTACGTCAATGCCAACAGCGCCCGCTGGGTCGCCCTGATCGCCACCCTGATCGACCTCGTCCTCGGCATCCTGCTGTGGATGAACTACGATATCGGCGGCGCGCAGTGGCAGTTCGTCGAATATGCGCCCGTCTTCGGGCGCTTCGCCTGGGCGCTCGGCATCGACGGCATCGCCCTGATGCTGATCCTGCTCTCGGTCTTCCTGATGCCGATCTGCATCGGCGCGAGCTGGGTCGCGATCGACAAGCGCGTGCCGGAATATATGGCGGCCTTCCTGCTGATGGAGGCGCTGATGATCGGCGTGTTCGTCGCGCAGGATATCTTCCTGTTCTACATCATGTTCGAGGCCGGCCTCATCCCGATGTACCTGATCATCGGCATCTGGGGCGGCAAGGACCGCATCTACGCCTCCTACAAGTTCTTCCTCTACACGCTGCTCGGCTCGGTGCTGATGCTGATCGCGATGCTGTGGATGGTGAATTTCGCCGGCACGACGTCGATCCCGGTCTTGCTCAACACCGATTTCCCGGTCGAGGCGCAGACCTGGCTCTGGCTCGCCTTCTTCGCCAGCTTCGCGGTCAAGATGCCGATGTGGCCGGTCCACACCTGGCTTCCCGACGCGCACGTCCAGGCGCCGACCGCAGGCTCGGTCATCCTCGCCGGCGTGCTGCTGAAGATGGGCGGCTACGGCTTCATCCGCTTCTCGCTGCCGATGTTCCCCGAAGCCTCGGCCCAGCTGGTTTGGCTGGTCATGGGCCTCAGCCTCGTCGCGGTGGTCTACACCTCGCTGGTCGCCCTGGTGCAGCAGGACATGAAGAAGCTGATCGCTTATTCGTCGGTCGCCCACATGGCGTTCGTCACGATCGGCCTGTTCGCCTTCAACCGGCAGGGCATCGAGGGCGCGCTGATCGTCATGCTCAGCCACGGCCTCGTTTCGGGCGCGCTCTTTCTGTGCGTGGGCGTGATCTACGACCGTCTGCACACTCGCGAGATCGCGCGTTATGGCGGGCTTGCTGACAATATGCCGGCCTACGCCCTTTTCTTCCTTCTCTTCACCATGGCCTCGATCGGCCTGCCGGGGACGAGCGGTTTCGTGGGCGAGTTCCTGAGCCTGATGGGTGCCTATGAGGCGAACAGCTGGGTGGCGTTTGTCGCGTCGACCGGCCTGATCCTCGGCGCCGCCTACATGCTCTACCTCTATTGGCGCGTCGTTTACGGCAAGCTCGACAAGGCCGACGTCGCCGCCATGCCGGACCTCAACCTGCGCGAGGTCGCCATCCTGGCGCCGATCGCGGCCGCCGTCCTGTGGATGGGCGTCTATCCGGAAAGCTTCCTGGCGCCGATGCGCCAGGATGTCGGCACCTTGCTGGCCCGCATCGAGCGCGCCAACCCGCCGGGCGACGCCCAGGTCACTGCCGGCAATCCCGCCGCCGCAGCTCTTACTCACGAACCCGCAGCCGGAGCGCATTAATGGGTACCAGTCTCGCCCTCACGCTGCCGGAGATCATCCTCACGGTCGGCGCCATCGTCCTGCTGATGGTCGCGGCCTTCGTCGGCGATCGCGCCGCGCGGTTCGCGACCTGGGCCTCGGTGGCCCTGTTCGTCGCCGCCGCCTTGTTCGTGCCGGGAATCCGCGATGCGGGGGCCGTCGCCTTTGACGGCCTGTTCATCGCCGACAGCTTCGCCGCTTTCTCGAAGATCCTGATCTACATCGCCGCCGCGGTGTCGCTGATCGCCGCATCGAGCTGGTTCAGCCGCGACGGCGTGTTCAGGACCGAATATCCGGTGCTGGTCCTGCTCTCCGCGGTCGGCATGGGCATGATGGTCTCCGCAGGGGACCTGCTGACGCTCTATGTCGGCCTCGAGCTGCAGAGCCTCGCGGCCTATGTCCTCGCCGCCTTCCAGCGCAAGGACGCCCGCTCGGCCGAAGCCGGCCTCAAATATTTCGTGCTGGGCGCGCTCGCCTCCGGCATCCTGCTTTACGGCATTTCGCTGCTCTACGGCTTCACCGGCTCGACCCTGTTCGGCGACGTTGCCGCTGCGCTCGGCCGCGACGGCGTCTCGACCGGCGAATTGTTTGGCCTCGTCTTCGTTATGGCCGGCATCGCCTTCAAGGTCAGCGCCGTCCCGTTCCACATGTGGACCCCGGACGTCTATGAAGGCGCGCCGACCCCGGTCACGGCCTTCTTCGCCTCGGCGCCGAAGGTGGCTGCCATGGGCCTCCTCGTCCGCGTCGCGATCGAGGGCATGGGTCCGGCCACGTTCGAATGGCGCCAGATCGTGATCTTCATGGCGCTCGCCTCGACGATCCTCGGCGGCGTCGCCGCGATCGGCCAGCCGAACATCAAGCGGCTGCTGGCTTATTCGTCGATCGGCAATGTCGGCTTCGCATTGATCGGCCTCGCCGCCGCGACCCGCGAAGGCGTCGCCTCGGTGCTCTTCTATCTGGCGGTCTACATCGTCATGACCCTGGGCTCGTTCCTGGTCGTGATGCGCATGCGCGACGCCGAAGGCCGGCCGGTCGAGACGATCGCCTCGCTCTCCGGCCTGTCGCGCAACCGTCCGGGTCTCGCCGCGGCGATGGCCGTCTTCATGTTCAGCCTCGCCGGCATCCCGCCTCTGTTCGGCTTCTGGCCCAAGTTCCTCGTGTTCGAGGCCGCCGTGCGCGCCGATCTCACCTGGTTGGCAGCGGTCGGCATCGCCACTTCGGTGATCAGCGCTTATTATTATCTCAAGATCATCAAGACGATGTATTTCGACGAGCCGGCGCCGGCCTATGAGCCGGGTCGCGGCCGTGTCGAGGGTCTGCTGATCGCCGCCGCGGCTCTGTTCGTGTCGCCGCTCGGCTATCTCACGATCCCCTATCTCGGCGCCGCATCGTTGAACGCCGCCGGAGCCTTGTTCTGAACCGTAGCACCCCGGCGCGAGCCGGGGTCCCACGGCTTTAGCATGGACGAATCCCTGATCCGCACGGTCGCCGAGACCGGCTCGACCAACGATGAAGTCGCCGCGCTAGCGCAGGCTGGCGCCCCGGAGGGCCTGTGGCTGCGCGCCGAGCGCCAGACCGG
Source organism: Pseudomonadota bacterium (assembly GCA_023423775.1). Lineage (GTDB taxonomy): Bacteria > Pseudomonadota > Alphaproteobacteria > Sphingomonadales > Sphingomonadaceae > Allosphingosinicella. Next base: position 24,235 of record JAFAEZ010000156.1, on the reverse strand, counting down.
GGGCAGGGGCCGCCAGGGCCGCGACTGGCAGTCGCCGCCGGGCAATCTCTACGCGAGCACCTTGGTGCGCCTGCAACAGGGCGATCCGCCCGCGCCCACCCTCGCTCTGGTCGCTGCGGTGGCCTTGCACGAGCTGGTGTCCGCCGGTTGCCCGGCCGTGCGGATCAAATGGCCCAACGACCTGCTCGTCGACGGTGCGAAGCTCGCCGGCATCCTGCTCGAGCGCTCCGGCGACGCGGTGGTGATCGGCATCGGCGTCAACCTCGCCCATCATCCCAATGCCATCGGCCGGCCCGCGACCAATATCGCCGCCCTGGCCGGGACGGCGCCGGACCCGGCGATCTTCCTCGAGACGCTCGCCGAATCCTTCGGCCGCTGGCTCGGCCGCTGGCGGAGCGAGGGCCTCGCCCCGGTTCGCGCCCGTTGGCTGGCCGCGGCCCATCCGGTCGGGACGGCCCTGTCGACCACGGAGGGCGATGGCCTGTTCGAAGGACTTACCGAGGGCGGCGCGCTTCGCCTGCGCTTGGCGGATGGCTCCGTCCGTGTCATTCACGCCGGCGACGTGTTCCTGATCTGAAGGCCGGACTCCATGCTGCTCGCCATCGACGCCGGAAACACCAACATGGTGTTCGCGCTGCTCAAGGACCGGGAGATCCGCGCGCGCTGGCGGATCGCGACCGACCCGCGCCGCACCGCCGACGAATATGCCGTCTGGCTCCACCAGTTGCTCGAACTGGAAGGTTATGACCGCGGCGATGTCGGCGCGGTCATCATCGGCACCGTTGTCCCGCGTGCGCTTCACAATCTCCAGGTGCTCGCCAGCAAATATTTCGGCACCGAGGCGATCGTCGCCGGGCAGGGCGCCGCCGAGTGGGGCATCGAGCTGGACGTGGCCGAGCCGAGGACGGTCGGCGCCGCCCGCGCGCTCAACACGATCGCCGTCCACGAAACCTATCCGGGCGACCTGATCGTGATCGATTTCGGCACCGCGACCACCTTCGACGTCGTCGATTTCTCCGGCGCCTACAAAGGCGGTATCATCGCCCCTGGGATCAACCTCTCGCTCGATGCCCTCGTCACCGCCGCGGCCAAGCTGCCGCGCATCGCCATCGCCGCGCCCGAAGGGGAGTCGGTCGTCGGCCGCACTACCGAGGACCAGATGCAGATCGGCATCTTCTGGGGCTATGTCGCGATGATCGAAGGTTTGGTGGCCCGGCTCAAGGCCGAGATCGGCCGCCCGGTGAAGGTGATTGCGACCGGCGGGCTTGCCGTTCTCTTCAACGAGCATACATCGGTGTTCGACGCGATCGAGCCCGATCTCACCATCCAGGGCCTGAGCCTGCTCTACGAGCGGATCGGGGCCTGATCGTCGCCCCGGCACGGACCGGGCGACCGGATCGAACATCACTCGTCCCGGGGCTGCGCCCTTTGGTGGGACGGGATAAAGAAAGAAAAGAATGAAACCCGGCAAAGAACTCCTCTTCCTCGCGCTCGGCGGCTCGGGCGAGATCGGCATGAATGTCAATCTCTACGGCACCGAGGGCAAATGGGTGATGGTCGATCTCGGCCTGAGCTTCGCCGACCCCGATCTTCCCGGCGTCGACCTCGTGCTCCCGGACCTCGAATTCATCGAGCAGCGCAAGAAGGACCTGCTCGGCATCGTCATCACCCACGGCCATGAAGACCATATAGGCGCGATTCCCTATCTCGCCGCCGATCTCGGCGTGCCGATCTACGCGACTCCGTTCACCGCCGGCCTCATCATGGGCAAGCTCGAAGAAGAGGGGCTGCTCAAGGAGGTGAAGCTCAAGGTCGTCGACATTGGCGGCGATTTCCAGCTCGGGCCGTTCGGCTTCCGCTTCGTTCCGCTCGCCCACTCGATCCCCGAGGGTAATGCGCTGCTGATCGACACGCCCCACGGCAAGATCTTCCATACCGGCGACTGGAAGCTCGACGAATTCCCGCAGCTCGGCGACCCGGCCGACGCGGAGGCGCTGATCAAGGTCGGCGACGAGGGCATCCTGGCGCTCACCTGCGATTCCACCAACGTCTTCCAGGAGGAAGCCTCCGGCTCCGAGGAAGAGGTCCGCAAGGGCCTCGACGCCGTCATCGCCGAAGCGACCGGCCGCGTGCTCGTCACCACCTTCGCGTCCAATGCCGCCCGCGTGCAAACTCTCGGCCGGGTCGCGCGCGACACCAACCGCAAGGTCTGCGTCGCCGGCCGCTCGCTCGACCGAATCCTAAAGGTGGCGAAGAGCGTCGGCTATCTGATGGATTTTCCCGAGACCGTCGACTTCGACACGGCGATGAAGCTGCCCAAGCGCGACGTGATGATCATCGCGACGGGCGGGCAGGGGGAGAGTCGCGCGGCGCTCGCCCGCGTCGCCTTCGACAGCCACAAGATCAAGCTCGACGAGGGCGATCTCGTCATCTTCTCGTCGAAGCAGATTCCCGGCAACGAGCTCGCGATCGGCCGCATCCAGAACGAACTGGCGCGCAAGGGCGTGAAGATGATCACCGACCGCCAGGCGGACGTCCACGTATCGGGTCACCCGGGCCGCCCCGAGCTCGCCTCGATGTATGAATGGATCCGTCCGCAGATCCTGCTGCCGGTCCATGGCGAAATGCGCCATCTCGCCGAACATGCCCGCTTCGCCCGCGAGCGCGGGGTGCCGCGCACGATAGTGCAGACCAATGGCGACGTCATCCGCCTCGCGCCCAACGGGCCGAAGAAGGTCGGCGACGAGCGCGTCGGCGAGCTGGTGCTCGACGGCGACGTCATCCTCCCCGCCAACGGCACCACTATGAGCCAGCGCCGCAAGATCGCGGCAAACGGCGTGATCTCGGTCGCGGTCGCTATCGATCAGGACGATCGTCTGCGGGGAGATCCGGCGGTGGCGATCGAGGGCATTCCGGTCGAGGAGGATCGCGACGACTTCCTCGACGAGACGCGCGACGCGATCGCCGAAGCGGTCGCCAAGGGCGGCGCCAGCGAGGACAAATTGCGCGAGTCGATCCGCCTCGCCGTCCGCCGCTGCGCCACCGACTGGACCGGCAAGAAGCCGGTCGTCGACGTCCTTCTGATCAGGGTCTGAGCGCGATGCAAATCACGTCGATCCTGGCGATTTATTTCCTGTTCTGGTTCCTGTGCCTGTTCGTCGTCCTGCCGTTCGGCGTGCGGACGACGGAGGAGGAGGGCGAGCGCGTCCAGGCCGGCCATGCCGACAGCGCGCCGCACCGCTTCAGCTTCGGCCGCGCGGCCTTGCGCACGACCGTGCTGGCGACGGTGTTCTTCGCGATCTTCTACCTCAACTATACCTACGGTTGGGTCACCGTCGAAGATATCGACGTCTCCCGCTGAGCCTTTCCCCCGCGGGCGCGCCGCGGGGGTGCGGGATCAGGCGCGCAGCCGCTCGATCGCCTGGGCGAGCGCGACATAGATCTTCCCCATGTCCGACGAGAGCAGGGTGACGCCGAGCGTGGCGCCCTCGCGATCGGCCAGCACGCGCCGCAGCATCGCCTCGAAGTCGTGGATGTAGCGGTTCACCTGGTCGCGGAATTCGGGCTCGGCCTCGTAATGCTGGACGATCTCGCGGGTCTCGGTGGCGTCGAGCAGCCGCACCGCGCGGCGCGTGAAGACGCCGCGATCGCCTTTCAGATAGGCGGCCCAGGCGCTGTCGGTGACCTCGTTCGACAATATCTTGGTGACGTCGATCGCGGTCGAATTGAGCGATTCCATCAGAAGCGCGACGCGGCGCGAGAAATTGTCGCTGTCGCTCTGCTCGCGTTCCCGCCGGCCCTCGTCGATCCGTTCCTCGATCGCGGCCGCGGCTTCGCCGATCGTCAGCATCTGCCGGGTCAGCCGCTCCGATGCGCGGCGCGCCGTCTCGACTGCGCGCTCGGCGACGAGGCTCAATTCGCCCATCTGCTCGACCACCTGGCCGCTGATCGCCTCGCCGACCGCGAGCCTGCTCGCCTCGGCCAGTGTCGCGGCGCTTTGCGGAATGACCGCGCTGATCGCCTCGCGCGCCCGTTCGGCGGCCTGGTTGGCGGTCTCGCGTACGCGCACCAGGGCGTCGACCAGCTCTGGGCCGGTGTCGCCGACGATCTTGGCGGTGGCTTCGTCCGCCTTGCCGAGCGCGTCGGCCAGCGACAGCAGCCGCTCCTCGGCGGTGCGGACGCCGTCGTTGACGATGCCGAGCAGGGCCTCGAGCGCCTCCTGCTGGCGCTGCACATTGGTCTCCGCTGCGGCGAGCGTCGCCGCCGCTGCGTCGGCCGAGGTCCGAAGCGATTCGACCCGCGGCGCCACGCCGTCGGCCGCTAAGCCGGCGCGGCCGGCCTGCTGCTCGACCTCGGTCAGGCGCCCGCCGACCGCGCTCAGTTCGCCGGTCAGCTCGCGGGTGCGGTCGATCAGGGTGCCGGCGCGTTCCTCGCCCTGGCCCAGTTCCTGGAACAGGGACTCCGCCGCCGTCCTCAGCACGTGCAGTGAATTGCCGAGCATCTCGCTATTGCCGCGCCCGCTTTCGCCGAGCGCGACCAATTGCTCGTCCAGTTCGCTGAGCTCGCGGCCGAGCCGCGCGACCAGCGCCTGGCTAGTCGCATCCTGCGCGCTCAGCTTTCCGGTCAGCTCCTCGATCCGCGCGCCGATCTCCTCGAGCCGCACGGCGAGGCTGCGGCCGGTCTCGTCGCCGGCGCGCTCGAAGGCGGCCCGGCTCTGTTCGATCAGCGCCAGCACCGCCGCCGCTTGCTCCTCGACGCCGCTGCGGGTCGCGTCGACCGCTTCGGCGGCGCGGGCCATCGTTCCGTCGATCGCCGCCGTCATCGCCGCGGCCGCTTCGTCCATCCGCGTCGCTGCGGCGGTCGAGCTGCTCTCGATTCGGGCGAGATGCGCGGCAAGTCGCTGCGCCGCGCCGCCGACGACTTCGTCCGCCTCGCGGCCGCGCGCGATCAGCGAGGAAAGCTGGCCGTCGAGCTGACCCGCCTGCTCATGGGCGGTAAGTCCGGTTTCGCGCAGCGCTCCTGCGAGCGAGCGGGCCTGTTCCTCGGCTCTCGGCAAATCCTGCAGCATCACGCCGATGTCGACGCGCGCCGCCTCGGCGGCCGTTTCGAGCGCCTGCGCGCGCTTGTCGAGCACCGCGCTTTCCTTGGAGAGATAATGGGTGACGCGGCCGAGCCGGTCCGAAGCCTCGTCGCCGAGCGCCATCAGCTTGGCCGCCTCGCTGGTAAGCTTGCTGTGGTTCTCCTCGAGCCGCGTGGCGACGATCGCGAGCACATTCTCCAGCGCCAGGCTCTCCTGCCGCATCGCGGCCACCGCCTGCGTAAAGCGCTCGGTCTCGCGCCGGGTGCTGCGCCCGAAGATCAGCCAGACGAGGCCGAGCAGGATCAGCGGACCGCTGGCGAGCGCGATCGCCTGGACCAGCGCGGGCAGATCTTGGGGCATGCCGCCGCGCACGATCGACCAAGCCGCGGCGCCGACCCATGCCAGCGCCAGCAGGATCAGCAGCCCGGCCAGCAGCCTGCCGCCGCGCGATTCGTCCGCAGCCTCTTCCGGTTCCCAGACCTCGGCCGCACCGGCTTCTGGTTCTGTTGTCACGGCGTCCCAATCCTGAGGATCGGGGGCGATGCCGGTGTCCGCCTGCGCCTGAGCGCGTTCTGCCCCTTCAATCATGGCGCGACCTTATCATTTTTGTGCCGTCCCGAAAGGCAAAGTTAAGACCGCTGCGTTAGGCCGTTCCACATGGCCTATGACCCCGGAGCTTTGAACGCCTCGCTCGCTGCCGCCGTCGGCAACGATCCCGCCTTGATGACGGAGCTGCGCGTCTCCTTCCTCGAAAGCGTCGCGCGGCAGGCCGATCTGATGTGCCGCGCGCGCTGCGACGCCAATTGGGAATTCGCCGCGTCGCGCCTGAAGAGCCTCGCCGCCAGCTTCGGCGCGATCGGGCTGCTCCAGCTCGCCGACGAAGCGCTCGAAGGCGCGCCCGGCGATCCGGTCGTGCTGCGCAAGCTCGCCACCGCAATCGACGATTTCGCCGCCAGCTGAGCCGAACGGCTTTGCAAGGCCGCGCGCAGGCCTTTATCGTCCCCGGCTTCCGCTCTTTCCGGGGACCTCCTGGCCTGTGACCTTGGCCGCTTTGATCTGCGCCTATCATGAAAGCGACGAGCGCGGCGGCCCGCTTCGCGCGACCCTTCCGCTCGCCGGCCGCAGCCTGGTCGAACGGCAGGCGCGGCTGGCCGCATCGGTGGGCGCCAATCCGGTCATCATCCTGGTCGAGCGGATGCCGCCCGAGCTTACCGCGGCGATCGACCGGATGCGCGGCGAGGGGATCGCTACGATCGTGGCGCGCAGCGTCGGCGACGCCGCCGATGCGGTTCACCCCGAGGATCGGCTGCTGCTGATGGCCGACGGCTTGATCGCCGACCATGCTCACGTCGCCCGCCTGATCGCCGCCGAGGGGCCGGCAATCCTCACCATCGCTGATCATGCCGGCGACGACCGATTCGAGCGAATCGACGCGCAGTCGCGCTGGGCCGGGCTGGCGATGGTCGATGGCGGCATGCTCCGCCACACCGCCTCGATGCTGGCCGACTGGGACCTGCAGTCGACCTTGCTGCGCCGCGCCGTCCAGTCGCACGCCCGCCAGTTCGCGATCACCGGCGACGAGGCTGGCGGCCATCTCGTCGTCGCCGAACGGGTCGAGGATCTGGAGGAAGCCGAAGCGCGAATCGTCGCCTCGGCCGGTTCGGCGCGCGGCAATTGGGTCTCGCGTTATTTGCTCGCGCCGATCGAGAACAGCGCGACGCGCTGGCTGATGCCGTCGCCGGTCACGCCCGAATGGCTGAACCTCGGCGCCGCCGCGCTTACCGGGCTCGCCGCGTCCATGTTCACCCGCGACTGGATATGGGCGGGGCTCGTCCTGCTGCTCCTGTCGACGCCGCTCGACGGCATTTCGGAGCGGCTCGCGGCGCTCCGCCTGCAGGGGCAGGGCGATCGCAGCTGGTGGCGTCATCTGATGCCTTTGCTCGCCGGCCTCGCCCTGATGGCGCTGGCCTGGAGCCTGGCGGTGACGCGCGGCTGGGGGTGCCTGGTGCTCGCCGCCGCCGTGATCGCCTTCCAGATCGCTTTGCGCGGGGAGACCGACCGCCGCGAGCTGCCGCACAAGCATCTCCTGGCGGAGCGCAAGGGGATGATCTGGCTGCTGCTCCCGTTCGCGGCGTCGGGCACCTGGATCACGGGCCTTTCGACGCTCGCGCTGTATGCGGCCGGCTCGTTCTTCTGGGCCCAGCACGTCGTCCACCGCCCGCGCTGACCGGCTGGAAAGGTTTGCCCGCGGCCTGTCCCATTCTGTAACATGGCGGCTCACGCCCGCAGAGGATTAGCGACAGTTTAACCGTGGAGCGTTTATCGTCGCGTCATGGCCAGCCGCAGCGTTCATCACGGTGAGACCAGGGACGCCGCACGGCTGCTTTTGGCGGCTGCGCGCGAACGCTTCTCCGTGGCCGCGATCGATCTGCTCCTGCCCGAGCAATCCCGCCTCACCGAATGGCAGCGCCTCACCGCCTCGACCCTGCTCGGCCAGCTTGTGCGCACGATCGAGGACGCTCTGCGCGCCGATCTCGCCGGCCGCTTTACCGCACGCGAGGGGCTGCACGCCGCTTTGTCGTCCGCCCATGTTCCGATCGCGCTTCCGCTTCTCGAGCGCGCCAACGTCTTGCGCGACATCGATCTCGGCAACGTGCTGGTGCGCCGGGTCGAGGAGCATCGATTCTACAAGGCCAATAGCGGCCTCGTCGAACGCGACCTGATCCTCGAGCTGCTGCGCGAGGCCGACGAGGGCATCGCCGCCGAGGCGATGGCTTTGCTGATCGCACGCAGCCGCCGGTTCGACCGCTTCCAGGAACCGGTCATGGCCCAGACCGAGCTTCCCGCCGAGATCCAGCATCGCCTGGTGTGGATGATCGCGGCCGCGCTCCGCCAATATGTCGTGCAGCAGCACAAGCTTCCCGCCGGCGTTGCCGACGCCGCCATCGCTGCTGCCGCCAGCACCCTGATCGCGGCTTATGACGAAGGCGACAGCCTCGAGGCCCGCTGCACGCGCCTCGTCCGCCGGCTCGACCAAGCCGGCCGGCTTGATTCCGCTCTCCTGATCCGGATGCTCGAAGAGGGCGTTCTGCCCTTGTTCGTCGCCGGCATCGCACTGCGCTGCAGCCTCGATTACCACGCCGCGTGGGAAGTGCTGTCCGATCCGCGCGGGCGCGGCCCGGCTCTCCTGCTGCGCGGCGCCGGGCTGGAACGCGAGGACGCCGCCGCGATCCTCTTCATCCTCAATGCGCGCGGCCGCCTCTTCTCGGGCGCCGAGGGCGACGCCACCGAGGCGCAGCTCGATCTCTACGACGGCACGGAAGAGCAGACTGCGCGCGAAATCCTCCATTTGTGGCAGGTCGACCCCGGCTACCGGGCGGCGATCGCGCGCCTTTCGACCCGCGCCCGCGAGGCGGCATGATCGCCCAGCCCCAGTCCCCTTCCATGGTGGTCCGCGGCCGCCTCGATGCGCAAGGCCGCCTGGTCGAGGGCGATCCGGCGCTGATCAATCTCCAGCTCCGCGCCGGCGGTGAGCCGACCGGTCCGCTCGCCGTGCCGCAGGTGGCGGCGCTGGCGCGGCTGTCGCGCCGGCTCGGCATCGTCATCTCGCGCGGCGTGATCGCCGCCGACGGCGAGGTCGATCTCGACCTTTGGGTCCGCGCCCAGCCCGATTCCACCGGTGTTTCGCTCGAAATCAGCGGCTGGCACGAGCGCGCCGCTTATGCCCCGCCGCGCATCGCCGACGCCGAACGCGAGGCCGATTTTCTCCGCGCCTCGGCGGACTGGATGTGGGAAACCGATGAGGCCTTGCGCTTCACCGCTTTGTCCCCCGCGGCCGCGGCCGCGATCGGCAAGACCCCGGTGGAGCTGATCGGCAAGCAGCTCACCCGCTTGTTCCGCTTCCACGAGACCAAGGACGGCGCGCTGCCGATCCTGACCGCGCTTGCCGAGCAGCGCCGCTTCGACGACCAGGAGGCCGAACTCCGCACCGGCTCCAAGGCCCGCTACCGCCTGGGCGGGGTGCCGCTGATCGATGGCAGCGGCCGCTTTGCGGGCTTCCGCGGCTCGGCGACCAGCGTAGCCTTCGAGCAGGTCCCGGCCAACGATCGCGGCGGGATGCCGCCGGCGCCTCTGGTCGCCGGCCCCGCTTTCGGCGAGCGACTCGACAAGGCGCTGCGCGCGCCGCTCGACCATATCATCCAGAATGCCGAGACGATCAGCGCCCAGCCGGACGGTCCGCTGCGGCGCGATTATGCCGGCTATGCCGAAGATATCGCCGCTGCCGGGCGCCATCTCCTCGCGCTCGTCGACGACCTCGTCGATCTCCAGGCGATCGAGCGGCCCGATTTCGAGCCGGAGGAGGAAATTCTCGACCTCGCGGACGTCGCCCGCCGCGCCGCGGGCCTGATGGCGGTGCGGGCCGCGTCGAAGAACGTCACCATCTCGCGCCCTCCGGACGCCGAATCTCTGCCCGCCACCGGCGAGTTCAAGCGGACGCTGCAGATCCTGATGAACCTGCTCACCAACGCCATCCGCTACACGCCCGAGGGCGGCCAGGTCTGGATCCGGACCGAGCGCGAGGGCGATCATGCCGCCGTCACCGTGGCGGACCAGGGCAAGGGCATTGCCACTGAGGATCAGCAGCGCATCTTCGACAAGTTCGAGCGGGTCGACCCGACCGAAGCCGGCGGCACCGGGCTTGGCCTCTATATTGCCCGTCGCCTGGCCCGCGCGATGGGCGGCGACCTCGCGGTCGAGAGCGCGCCGGGGCAAGGCGCGCGCTTCACCCTCACATTGCCTCTGAGCAACGCGGCCTAACCACCAGCCGAAAAAGAAGAAGGCGCCCGGTCTTTCGATCGGACGCCTTCCTGCGTCGCAAAATGTGGCGCTTTAGCGCTGGCTCACCGGCACGTAGTCGCGCTTGGTCGGGCCGGTATAAAGCTGGCGTGGGCGGCCGATCTTCTGCTCGGGGTCCGAGATCATCTCGTTCCACTGCGCGACCCAGCCGACCGTGCGGGCGAGCGCGAACAAAGCCGTGAACATCGAGGTCGGGAAGCCGATCGCAGACAGGATCACGCCCGAATAGAAATCGACGTTCGGGTAGAGCTTCTTCTCGATGAAATAGGGATCGTTGAGAGCGATCTGCTCGAGCTCGCGGGCGACGTCCAGAACCGGATCGGTGACTCCCAGTTCCTTCAGAACCTCGTCTGCGGTCTGCTGCATGACCTTCGCGCGCGGGTCGTAATTCTTGTAGACCCGGTGGCCGAAGCCCATCAGCCGGAACGGATCGTCCTTGTCCTTGGCGCGGGCGATATATTCGGGAATGCGCTTGGGGGTGCCGATCTCGCGCAGCATGTTGAGCGCGGCCTCGTTGGCGCCGCCATGGGCGGGGCCCCACAGGCAGGCGATGCCGGCGGCGATGCACGCGAACGGGTTGGCGCCCGAGGAGCCGGCGAGGCGGACGGTCGAGGTCGACGCGTTCTGCTCGTGGTCGGCGTGGAGGATGAAGATGCGGCGCATCGCGCGCTCGATCACTGGATTGACTTCATAGGGCTCGGCGGGGACGCCGAACGTCATGCGCAGGAAATTGCCGGTGTAGGACAAGGAATTGTCCGGATACATGAACGGCTGGCCGATCGAATATTTGTAGGCCATCGCCGCGATCGTCGGCATCTTCGCGATCAGCCGGTGCGACGCGATCATGCGCTGCTCGGGATCGGTGATGTCGGTCGAATCGTGGTAGAAGGCGGAAAGCGCGCCGACCACGCCGCACATCACCGCCATCGGGTGCGCGTCGCGGCGGAAGCCGCGATAGAATTGGGCGAGCTGCTCGTGCAGCATCGTGTGGCGCGTGATCGTGTAGCTGAACTGCTCGAGCTCGCTCTTCTTCGGCAGGTCGCCGTGGAGGAGCAGATAGGCGACCTCCATGAAGGTCGATTGCTCGGCGAGCTGGTCGATCGGATAGCCCCGGTGGAGGAGCACGCCTTCGTCACCGTCGATATAGGTGATTTCGGATTCGCAGCTCGCGGTGGAGGTGAAGCCGGGATCGTAGGTGAAGGCGCCGGTATTGGCGTAGAGCTTGCGGATGTCGATCACGTCAGGCCCGATTGTGCCGGACTTGATCGGATAGTCCGAACCCTTGTCGCCGATGGTGAGGGTGGCCTTGTTATCCGCCATAAATCTAGCTCCTTGCTTCATCTTCGCCGATGCGCCGGTGGGCGCCCACGCGCGCCAGGCTTTCCTGGCGGCCGAGCAGCACGAGCACATCGAAAATTCCGGGCGAGGTAGCCCGCCCGGTGAGCGCCGCACGCAACGGCTGCGCCACCTGGCCGAGCTTGACGCCCTTTGCCTCCGCCACCTCTCGGACGGCCTGCTCTGTCGTCTCCGCGGTCCACTCCGTCAACGCAGAGAGAGCCGTATGGAGGTGCGCGAGCAGGTCCGCGGCTTCGCCCTCTAGCAAGGCGGCGGCGCGTTCGTCCATGTCCAGCGGAACGGTCCTGAAAAGAAACGCGGCGCCCTCGGCGATCTCGTTGACGTTCTTGGCGCGCGGCTTCAGCCCGTCCATCGCCCGCGTCAGCAATTCCAGCTCCTCGTTGCCGAGGGGACGGCCGATCAGCGCGGCGATCCTGGGGGCGGCGAGACCCGCCAGCCGCCCGTTCGAGGCTTCGCGGATATAATGGCCGTTCAGATTTTCGAGCTTCTTCAGGTCGAAGCGCGACGGCGAACGGCCGACATTGGCGAGGTCGAACCAGCGCACCGCATCCTCGCGGCTGATGATCTCCTCGTCGCCATAGCCCCAGCCGAGCCGCAGCAAATAGTTGCTGAGCGCTTCGGGCAGGACGCCCAGCTCGTCGCGATAGGAATCGACGCCGGTGGCGCCGTGGCGTTTGGACATCTTGGCGCCGTCCTGGCCGTGGATCAGCGGAACATGGGCGTAGACCGGCTCGGGCCAGCCCATCGCGCGGATGATTCCGAGCTGGCGAAAGGCGTTGTTCAGATGGTCGTCGCCGCGGATGACGTGTGTGACGCCCATGTCATGGTCGTCGACCACCACCGCCAGCATGTAGGTGGGGGTGCCGTCCGAACGCAGCAGGACCATGTCGTCCAATTCGCTGTTCTGGACGACGACGCGGCCCTGGACCGCATCCTCGATCACGGTTTCGCCCTCGCGGGGCGCCTTCAGCCGGACCACGAACGGCGCGTCCGGGGTCGGCGCATCGGGCGAGCAGTCGCGCCACACGCTGTTGACCTTGAACGGCCGGCGTTCGGCCTGGGCGAGCGCGCGCTGCTCGGCCAGTTCCTCCTGGGTCATGTAGCAGCGATAGGCGTGGCCGCTGGCCAGCATCGCGTGCGCGACTTCGGCGTGACGGGCCGCGCGCTCGGACTGGAACACGGTGTCGCCGTCCCAGTCGAGCCCGAGCCATTGCATGCCGTCGAGGATCGCCTCGATCGCGGGCTGGGTGGAGCGCGCCTTGTCGGTGTCCTCGATCCGCAGCAGGAACTTGCCGCCGTGGTGGCGGGCGAACAGCCAGTTGAACAAAGCGGTGCGGGCGCCGCCAATATGGAGGAATCCGGTCGGGGAGGGGGCAAATCGGGTTACGACCGTCCCGGTTTCGTTCGTTGCGCTCAAGCGCTCAATCTCCAAGGATGCCGGTCGTGCCGGGCAGTGACGCCAGCGCCCCTAGCATAGCGCTTCCGCCGCGACAAACGGCGGAAATACCGCGTCGTGCCGTGATCGGAGCGCGGCTTGAGGCGGTGCTCGACGCCGAGCGCAACCAGCTGCCCTTGTGGCTGCCGGTCGGCCTCGGCAGCGGCATCGCCGCCTGGTTCTGGTTGCCTGACGCCGCGGCCTGGAGCGCATTCCTGCTCGCTCTGGCGGCGCTGGCGGCAGGGCCGTTCGCGGCCGGCGGTGGCACGCGCTGGGCGCGGGCGTTGGCGATCTTCGCCCTGGCGGCAGTGCTTGGCTGCGGCCTGATCTGGTGGAGGGCCGAGCGAGTCGCCGCGCCGCGGCTGGCCCATGCGCGGATGGCCGAGGTCACCGCCACGATCGAGAGCGTCCAGCGCCTGCCTGCGAAAGCGGCGCTGCGGCTGGTGGTCCGTCCTGCCGATGCCAAGCTGGCTGCTCGCCTGCGGATCAATGTCGACCAGGAGGACGCGGTCGCGGGACTCGATCCCGGCGCGACGATCCGCTTCCGCGCCTGGCTGATGCCGCCGGCGCCGATGGCGGTCCCGGGCGCTTATGATTTCGCCCGGGTGGCATGGTTCCAGCGCATCGGCGGCACCGGGCGTGCGCTCGACCTCTCTCTGGTCGCGCCCGCCGCCGAAAAGGGCTGGCGCGCGCGGCTCGCGGCATGGCGACAGTGCCTCGCCGACCATATTGCCGCGCGCGTGACGGGCGGCGAGGGCGGGATCGCCGTCGCGCTCGCCACCGGCGATCAGGGCGCGATGCCCGAGGCCGACGCGGAGGCGATGCGCCGCTCGGGCCTCGCCCACCTGCTCTCGGTGAGCGGGCTCCACCTCACCGCCGTGGTCGGCGCGGTTATGTTGCTGACGCTGAAGCTGCTGGCGGTCAGCCCCAGCCTCGCGCTCCGTTTCCGCCTCGTGCTCGTGTCGGCCGCGGCCGGCGCGCTCGCCGGCATCGCTTATACTTTGCTGACCGGCGCCGAAGTGCCCACGGTCCGCGCCTGCATCGCCGCCTTGCTGGTGCTGGCCGGGGTCGCGATCGGCCGCGAGGCGCTCACCTTGCGGCTCGTCGCAGTCGGCGCGCTCGTCGTCCTCTCGCTCTGGCCCGAATCGCTGGCCGGCCCCAGCTTCCAGTTGAGCTTCGCTGCCATCACCGCGATCGTCGCATTGCACGAGCATCCGCGGCTCAAGGTCCTGCTCGCGCGTCGCGACGAGGGCGGCCTGCAGAAGGTCGGGCGCTTCCTGCTCGCGCTCGTGCTCACCGGGCTCGCGGTCGAGATCGCGCTGGCGCCGATCGCGCTCTACCATTTCCACCGGACCGGTCTCTACGGCGCGCTCGCCAACGTCGTCGCCATCCCGCTCACCACCTTCGTGATCATGCCGCTGGAGGCGCTGGCGCTGCTGCTCGATCTCGCGGGGGTCGGGGGGCCCGCGTGGCGGCTGACCGAAGGGGCGCTGGGCTGGCTGCTTGCCCTGGCTCATGCCACGGCTGCGGCGCCGGGCGCGGTGGCGAGCCTCGCGCCGATGCCCGCGGGGGCCTTCGCCTTGATGGTCGGCGGCGGTCTATGGCTGGCTTTGTGGCGAACCCGGTGGCGGCGCTTCGGCCTGTTTCCATTCATCATCGGCGCTTGCTGGGCGATCGCCACGCCGCCTGCGGATCTGCTCGTCACGGGCGATGGCCGTCACCTCGCGGTCCGCACGAGCAATGGCAGGCTCGCCATCCTGCGGCCCCGCGCCGGTGATTATGTTCGGGACTTGCTCGCCGAAACTTCGGCCTCGCAAGCTGAGCCGCTGGAGCTCGATCGCCTTCCCGTCGCGGCGTGCAGCCCGGATCTGTGCGTCGCCGATCTCGGCAGGGAAGGGAGGCGCTGGCGCCTGCTCGCCACCCGCAGCCACGATTTGGTGCCGATCGAGGCTTTGGTGCGCGCCTGTGCGGAGGCCGACATCGTCGTCAGCGAGCGCCGCCTGCCGCGTACCTGCCGGCCGCGCTGGCTCAAGGCGGATCGCGCCTTGCTGCGGCGGACCGGCGGGCTCGCTTTCGCGCTCGGCTCAGAGGGGCGGGTGGCGACGGTGGCCGACCGGGTCGGGCGCCATCCCTGGGCCGCCGCTCCTTAGGTGCGTTCGTCGCTGACCCTGCGTCCTTGGTCGCGGAGGTCCACGTTCCGTCGAACCTTGCGCCGTCATGGTCGAACGAAATCCCGGGCATCGCCGCGCTGCGCTAGGAGCGGCTCACGCAAATTCATGTGGGGAGAGACGCCGTCGAAACCGACCTGCAATATTACACCCGCCTCGTCATTGAGGAGCTGCGCGCTGCCGGCCGTGCCGACGCGCCCGAGAAGCGCCGCGCACACGAGCTTCGCGCCAACGCCTTCACGCTGCAGATGCACCGGCTCGAGAACATGCCGACGGCCAGCAATCCCACCATTCGCCTGCGCCCGCTGCCGCTCGCGGCCTGAACGCAGAACGCCCCGGCGTTTGCGGCGCCGGGGCGTTATCGTGCTTCAGGGAACGGTCAGGGGCTGACCGGGAAATCGTCGTCGTCGTCGCCATGCTCGATCGCGGCGAGGATGAAGCCGGCGAGGATCACGCCGCCCAGAAGAAAGGCCAGGATATGGCCCGTGCCGCCGTTGAGGCTGTTCTCGCCGGCGGTGCCGAGCGTCTCGGACTGCGGCTGGATGGAAGCTGGAGCGGCATTGCTGCTTGCGACTGCCGGTGAGACCATCAGGCCCATTGCGGCCACCGCCGCCAAAGTCCGTTTCAACATATCTGAATTCCCTCCAATACGCGCGCACTGGCGTCGCATGCTCTTCACATGCCCCGCGACAACGGGGGGCGTAGGGCGTGGTTCCGGCCGCAACTGCCGGATTCGGGGCGAAAACGCGCCCCTTGTCGCGCGTTTGCGGCGCTTGGCCGAAAGGCGATCAAGCCAATCGAGACGCGCGTGAGGACGGAGCAGGTGGGGATGGAAAGGCGTTAGTCGCCTTTGACGGCCGCCAGCTCGTTGCCGGCGGGATCGAGGAAATGGAAACGCCGTCCGCCCGGAAAGGCGAAGATCGGCTGGACGATCCGGCCGCCGGCCTGCTCGACCGCGGCCAGGGCGGCTTCGAGGTCGTCGACGTCGATCACCGGCAGCGGCGCCTTGGTCGCTTCGGCGGCATCCGCCTGCAGGCCGATATCGGTGTCCCCGGTCATGGTCGCCGCATAGGTCGGCCCGAACCCGGTCAGCGTCCAGCCGAACGCGCGCTCATAGAAATCCTTGGCCGCGCCGATCGCGGCGACGGGAAGCTCGACATAGTTCAGGCGCGCCATCGCAGCCTCCATAGATAGCGTTGAACCGCGAACGGGCGCCTCAGTAGCGCCGCAGCAGGCCGGACAATTTGCCCTGCACCACCACCTGGTCGGGACGGTAGCGCTGGGGGTCGTAATTGCGGTTGGCCGGATCGAGGCGCACCATCGATCCTTCGCGGCGGAAGGTCTTCAGCGTCGCTTCCTCATTGTTGATCAGCGCCACCACGATCTCGCCGTCGCGGGCGACGTCGGTCTTGCGGATGAGGGCGAAGTCGCCGTCGAGAATGCCTTCGTCGACCATCGAATCGCCGGCCACTTCGAGCGCATAATGCTCGCCGGGGCCGAGCAGGGCGGCGGGGACGGCAAGGCTCTCATTGCCCTGCAGCGCCTCGATCGGCGTGCCCGCAGCGATCCGACCGTGCAGGGGAAGCTCGATGATGTCGTTGCTGTTGGCCGGCTGCGGCACCTGGACCGCGGGTTTGGCCGCCGCCTTGCCGGCGCCTTCCGGCATCTTGACGACTTCCAGCGCGCGGGCGCGGTTGGGCAGGCGGCGGATGAAGCCGCGTTCCTCGAGCGCCGAAATGAGGCGGTGGACGCCCGACTTGGACTTGAGCTCCAGCGCTTCCTTCATTTCCTCGAATGAGGGCGAAACCCCGGTATCGGCAAGATGATCGTGGATGTAGCAAAGCAGCTCATGTTGCTTCTTCGTCAGCATCGGCCGGGCTCCCCTGGAACGTATGGAGAACGTGTAGGCAACATTGCGATATCTGTCAAGCAGGCGGGCACACGCGCTTCGAGCGCACTGCAAGTCATTGATAAGATTAGGTCAAGGCCCGGCGCTTCCTAAGTCTTGCGCTTTCCGGTAGATTGGGGCCGTCAAAGTTCTGCCACGCTCCGGGAGGGACAGGCGATGGACGACGAGAACGAGAACATCCGCCCGGCGGGTACCGGATCCTTCTTCGAAATGAAGCGCACCTGGCTGATCATGATCGTGATCGCCATCGTCGCCGTCTTCTGGGGCATGGGCGGCCAACGCACGGCCAGGGACAAGACGCACGAAGTCTATTCGGCGCAGGACCGCCACGCCCAGGAAGCGGACAAGACCGCCGGGTTCGGCCGTCTCGACGACAAGAACGAGTCCGCGAACGGTTTCTGATCCGCGCGCCTCGCGCGGCCTCGGCTAGAAGGGGCCGTTGATCGGGCCCTTCGGGGTCTGCAGCCGCTGCGTTTCTTCCCTCGCAAATTCCTCCGCACGCGCCCAATCGTCCTTGGTCAGGCATACCTTCTTCTGGACGATGATCGAGCCCACCTTTTGCGAGCGCTTGCAGATCAGCTTAGCGTCGGCGAGCTTTGTCTCGGCCTTCACCTCGTCCGGAACCGCTGGCGGGGGCGGTCCTTTGGCGAAACCCGGCGGAAGCTTCCATTCGACGAAGAAATTGTGGGTCGGGTCGCGCTGGCTGCCCAGCTTCTCGGATGCCCCGAACCGCGCGGTCTCGACGATCATGTCGCAGGTCGCCTTGTCGAGCCGCTTATAGCCGCTGCTCTTCGTCACCACGCAGCTGCCGAGCTTGCCGTCGCGGTCGAGCGTGACCTGGAATCCGACCACTCCTTCCTCGCCGGCCTTGAGCGACGCGGGTGGATAATTTTCAAGGATCAGGCGGCTCTCGCGCTCGGCGGAAGGAGCGCCCGCCATCGCCGCCGCGAACAAGCTCGCGAACATGATCGAGCCTGGGGCCATCTTATCCTCCTCAGCTGCTGGGGCCGCTGCCGCTCGTCAGCCGGATGGCCTCCTCGCGGCCGTAATCGACCGTCCGGTCCCATTGCCTCCGGTTTAGGCAGACCTTCGTCTTGATGACGATTGACCCAGGCTTATACGCGCGTCGGCAGAGGATTTCCTCTTCCTTGAGGCGCGCCATGTAGCCCACCGGCTGCGACTGGGGTTGGGCCGCACTGGCATGGCCCACGGGCAGTATCCATTCGACGAAATAATTCTGTTTCGGAACGCGCGCGCTGCCGCGTTTCTCGGAAGGGCGGAAGCGAGCGGTGCGGACGATCATGTCGCAAGTCGCCTCATCCAGCCGCGGAAAGCCGCTGCTCCTCGTGACGACGCAGCTTTCGATCTTGCCGTCGCGGTTGAGCCCCACCTCGAAGCCGACCGTCCCTTGCTCGCCCGCTTTCAACGACGCGGCCGGATAATATTCGCGGATCAACCGGATTTCGCGGGTCGGCGGGTCGGAGTCCGGAGCGGCAAAGGCGGTGAGGCCCAGAAGGATCGGTAAGGTTGCACTGATCACGGCGTCCCCCTTCAATCTTCAGCGATGATACAACCTAACATGGATGACGGTTGGTGCAAAACGGTGTTTAGCCAATGGTGTGCGGCGCTTTTGCGATGTCCAGGAAGTTGGCCAGCAGCGCGTGGCCGTGCTCGCTCGCCACGCTTTCCGGGTGGAATTGGACGCCGTGGATCGGAAGGTCGCGATGGCGCACGCCCTGTACGGTCGCGTCGTCGGCGGTCGCATTGACGATGAGACTGTTCGGCAGCCCATCCGCCTCGACGACGAGCGAGTGATAGCGCGTGGCGGTGAAAGGCGAGGGGAGGCCGGCGAAGACGCCGCTGCCGTCATGCGTCACCGGGCAAGTCTTGCCGTGCATCACCTGGCGCGCGCGCACGACGCGTCCGCCGAAATGCTGCCCGATCGCCTGGTGGCCGAGGCAGACGCCGAGCAAGGGCCGCCGCTCTTCGGCGCAGAGCGCGATCAGGTCGAGCGATAGCCCGGCTTCGTCCGGCGTGCCGGGCCCGGGTGAGATCAGGAACGCCTCGGCGCCGCTCGCCAGCGCCTCGGCGGGGGAGAGCGCGTCGTTGCGCACCACTTCCACCGCGGAGCCGAGTTCTTTCAGATAATGGACCAGGTTCCAGGTGAAGCTGTCGTAATTGTCGATCACCAGGATCATGGCCGCGTCCCGGGGCCGGCCGGGTTGGGGCGGGGCTTATTGAGCCGTCGCGCCGCCCCGCTGCAGCCCCTGCTTGGTGGCGCGGATCGCTTCTTCATTGCGCTTTACCTTGAGCTCGGCGGCGACGGCGCGGCTGAACTGCGTCGCATATTCCTCGCCCATGATCTGTTCGAACTGGCCGCGCGTGGCCTGGATCAGGCCGGGCGCGCCGCCCGCATTCCCGGGCACGGATTCGGCGAGATGGACGACGAACCAGCCCTCGCCATTGGGCGCACGCAGGATGCGCGCTTTGCCCTTGGGCATCGAGAACAGCATCGCCAGCGGCGGCGGCACCGGCTGGCCCGGGCGGGCAATGTCCATGCGCCGGGCGGTCACCGGCTGGACCGGCGGCAAGGGCAGCTTCGCCTCGGCAAAGGCCTGGGCGACGGGCGTGCCGGCATTGATCTTGGCGACGATCGCGGTTGCGACCGCCTTGGCGCGGTCGGCGGCGCGCTGGGCGATCAGATCGCCCTTCACCTTGTCCTGGATCTGGGCGAGCGGCGGCGGTGCGGCCGGGAAGACCTGGCCGACGGCAACGATCGCGAAGCGCTGACCGGGAATCACGGTCTCGACGACCGGGTCGTCGTCGGCGCCCATGTCGAAGCCGGCCTTGATCAGCGGGCCGATTTCGGGCCCGAGCGGCGCTTCCGGAGTCATCGAACGGCCTGCTGAAGTGACCGGCGGGGTCTGCTGGATGGTCAGCTTTTCGGCCTTGGCGATTTCCTCGAAGCTCGATCCTTCGGCCAGCGAATCCTCGATGCGGGCGGCCATGTCGGCCAGCGCCTGCTCGCCTTTCTGCTTGGCGACCTGCTGCTGGAGTTCGGCGCGGACGGCGGCAAGCGGGGTTGCCGGGACGTTGTCGATCGCGTCGACGCGGACGATGTGCCAGCCGAGCGGCGACTGGACGGGCTGGGTGGTCGCGCCCTGGGCGGCGGAGAAAGCGGCCTGTGCGACGGGAGCCGCGGTCAGGCTGGCGAACTGCTGGCGCGTCTGCGCGCCGATCGCAGTGTCGGCGGCGCTGAAGCCGGCCTGCTGGGCGGCCTGCGCGAAGCTGGTGCCGGCCGCGATCTTGGCGGCGAAGGCGCGGGCCGCGGCCTGGTCGGGCAGCACAACCTGGGAGAGGGTGCGCTTTTCCTTGGCGCCATATTTGTCGCTCTGGGCGGCATAAGCGGCCTGGATCTCGGCGTCGGTCGGCTGCGCGGCGGCGGCGATCTGCTCGGTGCCGAACATCGCGTAGCGCAGCACGCGGCGCTCGGGGATCGTGTAGCGCGCCTCATTGGCCTTGTAGAAAGCCGCGACCTCGCCGGCATTGGGCTCGGCGCCCGTGCCCATCGCCGCCGCCGGAACGACGCCAACGCTGCCGGTACGTTGCTCGAGCAGCAGCGAGGCATATTGCAGCGCCATCGCTTGCGGCACCTTCGGCGATCCGCCGGCCGGCAGCAGCAATTGCTGGCGAATCAGAGTGGACGCGATGTCGTCGCGGACCTGCTTCTCGGTGAGGCGCTGCTGCTGCAGGGCCATGCGGAAGGTGGTGTCGTCGAACTTGCCGGCGAGATTGTGGAAGGCGGGGATGCTGGCGATCTCGCCGTCCACCATACGCTTCGAGGCGGTGAGGCCCTGGTCGCGGCCGAACTGCTCGAGCGCCTTGGACTGGATCATCTGATCGAGGATGCCCTCGAAGGCCCCGCTCGCGAAGAAGGTGCCGATGTCGAGCTCGGGCTGCTGCTGGCGCGCATTCTGGAGCTGGCGGTTGACCTGGTCGGTAACCTCGGCCGCGGTGACCTTCTCGCCGTCGACCGTCGCCAGGGCCTCGCCGCCGCCGCCCAGGCCGCCGACGCCGGAACCGCCCGTGCCGAAGCCGGTGATGACGATGGCGAACAGGCCGAGGGCAAGCACGCCGAGCATGATCTTCGAGGTCGGGCCACGGCGGAAAAGGTTCAGCATCTTGCATCCACGACAGGAGGAAATAGCGGAGCCGCAGCCCCATGTGCGGGCCGTCATAGAAAAGGGGCGGCCCCCCGGCAAGCTTGGCGACGCGCGCTACCCTTGCTAGGCGGCAGGGGATAGCCCGCCGATCGGCGGGACCACAGGAACTCGTGAGGAGAAAGACGTGCGTCGCAAGCTGATCGTCGGCAACTGGAAGATGAACGGCGCGCTGGCGCAACTCGGCGAGGTCGAGGCGATCGCCGCCGCCGCCGCGCAGCATCCGCAGGTCGACGTCGCTTTGTGCCCGCCCTTCACTCTGATCGCTCCCGCCGCCGCGCGCGCCGGGGCGATGCCGGTCGGCGGCCAGGACGTCCATGCCCAGGACCAGGGCGCGCATACCGGCAATGTCTCGGCGCCGATGCTGAAGGAGGCCGGCGCGCGCCTCGTCATCGTCGGCCATAGCGAGCGCCGCGCCGACCAGCATGAGACGAGCAACGAGGTCCGCGCCAAGGCCGAGACGGCGCTGCGCCACGGCCTCCAGACCATCGTCTGCGTCGGCGAGAGCGATGCCGAGCGCAAGGCGGGGCGGGCGGTCGCGGTCGTCACCGGCCAGCTCCAGGCTTCGCTCCCGGACCAGGCCCAGGGCGCCGAGCTGGTCGTCGCCTATGAGCCGATCTGGGCGATCGGCACCGGCAACGTCGCCACGCCCGCTGACGTCCGCGAGATGCACGGCGCGATCCGTCTCCATCTGGTCGAGCGTTTCGGCGCGCAGGGCGAGGCGATGCGCATCCTCTATGGCGGCTCGGTCAAGGCCGACAACGCCGCCGAACTGTTTGCCGTGCCCGATGTCGACGGCGCGCTGGTCGGCGGCGCCAGCCTCACCGCGGCACAGTTCGTGCCGATCGTCGAAGCCGCGGCCGGTTGAACCGGCGCGCCCTTTCGACTAGATCGCCCACAACTTCCTATCCCGAAAGCCCGACGCCGCCATGTTCACCTTCCTGCTCATCGTCCAGACGATCGTCGCCGCGGCGCTCGTCGCCGTCATCCTGATGCAGCGCAGCGAGGGCGGCGGCCTCGGCGTCGGCGGCAGCTCGTCGGGCCTGATGACCGCGCGCGGCGCCGCGGACTTCCTGACCCGCGCCACCGCGATCCTCGCAGTGCTGTTCGTGGTCCTGTCGATCGCGCTCGCCGGCCTTGCCACGGTCGCGACGTCGGACAGCACGATCGACACCAGCCTCGCCAAGAGCCCGGCCCAACAGGCGCCGCTCGCGCCCGCCGGCGCCCCGCCGACGGTCGATCCGCTCGCCGGCGCCGCTGCGCAGGTCCCGACCGGCAATGCGGCCGAGGTTCCGCTCGCCCCGACCGGCGCCGCTCCGGGCGCGGTGGCTCCGGCTCCGGCCCAGCCCAAGGCCGAAGGCACGTCGCCGCTGCGCACCCCGGCCGACGACCGCGAGTCCAACAACTAGTCGCGGGGCGGGGGCAACCCCCGTCTCCTTTAAAAAATCACGCCGCCGGTGATTCGGCGGCTTGCCCAAACGCGTATCGAAGCCCTACGAGGATAGCCCCATGGCGCGGTTCATTTTTATCACCGGCGGCGTGGTCTCCTCGCTCGGCAAAGGTCTCATGGCAGCCTCTCTGGCCGCCCTCCTGCAGGCGCGGGGCTACAAGGTCCGCATCCGCAAGTTCGATCCCTATCTCAACGTAGATCCCGGCACGATGTCGCCCTACCAGCATGGCGAGGTTTACGTCACCGACGACGGCGCCGAGACCGATCTCGATCTCGGCCATTACGAGCGCTACACCGGCGTCGCCGCGCGCCAGGCCGACAACATCACCACCGGCCGCATCTATCGTGACATCATCGCCAAGGAGCGGCGCGGCGACTATCTCGGCGCCACCGTTCAGGTCATCCCGCACGTCACCAACGAGATCAAGGCTTTCGCGCTCGCCGACACCGAGGACCTGGATTTCCTGATCTGCGAGATCGGCGGCACGGTAGGCGATATCGAGAGCCTGCCCTTCATCGAGGCGATCCGCCAGCTTCGCAACGATCTCGGCACCGACGAGCAGGGCCACAAGCGCACCGTCTCGATCCACACCACTTTGGTCCCCTATATCGCCGCGGCCGGCGAGCTGAAGACCAAGCCGACCCAGCACAGCGTCCGCGACCTCACCAGCCTCGGCATCCAGCCCGACGTGCTGCTCTGCCGGGTCGACCGGCCCCTGCCGGACGGCGAGCGCGCCAAGATCGCCCAGTTCTGCAACGTGCGGAAGGAAGCGGTCATCCCGGCGCTCGACGCCAAGAGCATCTATGCGGTCCCCCTCCAATATCACCGCGAGGGGCTCGACGCCGAGGTGCTGCGCGCCTTCGGCATCATGGACGCCCCGGCGCCCGATCTCGCCCGCTGGGACGACATCATGGACCGCCAGGACAATCCCGAGGGCGAGGTCACGATCGGCGTGGTCGGCAAATATGTCGGCCTGCCGGACGCCTACAAGTCGCTGACCGAGGCGCTCGTCCATGGCGGGCTCGCCAACCGGGTGAAGGTCAACATCAAGTGGCTGGACGCCGAACTGTTCGAGCATCCCGAATCCGATCTCGCCAGCCAATTGGAGCCGATGCACGCCATCCTCGTCCCCGGCGGCTTCGGCGAGCGCGGCAGCGAGGGCAAGATCGCCTCGGTCAAGTTCGCGCGCGAGCGCAAGGTGCCGTTCTTCGGCATCTGCCTCGGAATGCAGATGGCCTGCATCGAGGGCGCGCGGAACACGGCCGGCCTCGCCAAGGCGAGCACCACCGAATTCGGCGAGACCGAAGAGCCGGTGGTCGGCCTGATCACCGAATGGATGGGCAAGGAAGGTCTCGAGAAGCGCGCGCAGGGCGGCGATCTCGGCGGCACGATGCGGCTCGGCGCGTATGAGGCGAAGCTCTCGCCCAACAGCCACGTCGCCACGATCTATGGCGCCGGCACGATCAGCGAGCGCCACCGCCATCGCTACGAGGTCAACGCCCATTACATGCCCGCGCTGGAGGAAGGCGGCCTGATCTTCTCCGGCATGAGCCCCGACGGCGCGCTTCCGGAAATCGTCGAGCGCCCCGACCACCCCTGGTTCGTCGGCGTCCAGTTCCACCCGGAACTGAAGTCCAAGCCCTTCGAGCCGCATCCCCTGTTCGCCAGCTTCATCGAAGCCGCGGTGAAGCAGAGTCGCCTAGTCTAGTCCGCCCGGCGGCAGCGCAGCGAGCGCGGCACGCGGTCGTTAGCAGCCGCC
>JAFAEZ010000107.1 GCA_023423775.1 Pseudomonadota bacterium | reverse complement strand
CGACCGTCTCGAGCACCGGCGCGCCGCCGCCGACGGCCGCCGAGTAGAGGAGATTCGCGCCGGCGCCGGCCGCCGCTTCGGACAATGCGCGGTGGCGGGCGGCGATCACGCGCTTGGACGCGCTGACGACGGAGGTGCCGTCGGCGAGCGCGGCCGCGCACAGGATCGCGCCGGTCGCTTCGCAGGAAAGCGCGTCGACGACCACGTCCGGCCGCACCGCGCGGAAGGCATGGAAATCGCTGGTGGGACGGACGGGCGGCGGCAGGGCGCGCTCTCGCTCCAGGTCGCGGACCAGGATGGAAACGATCTCGAAGCGCGGCTCGGCACGGATGCGGGCGGCGATCGCCTGGCCGACCACGCCATAGCCGGCGATGGCGATGCGCAGCGGGCGGTCGGCGCGGACCGGTTCCGCTGCGCCGGTACAGGGGCCGACGCGGGTCGGGTTGCGGCTGCCGATCGCCTCGACCTCGATCGGGAGGCGCTTCGCGGCGGCATAAGCGACCGATTGCGGCTGGATCAGCGGCCGGGCGACCCGCAGCGTGTCGTCCCAGGAGATGGTGGCGAAGCGGCGGGCGTCCTCGTCGCCGGCGGGATCCCGATCGAACACGCCGTCGACATCCTTGTAGAGCCGCACGGCGTCCGCGCCCAGTTCGCCGCCGAGGAAGATCGCGGAGAAATCGGAGCCGCCGCGGCCGAGCAAGGTTCGCGTTCCCTCGGCGCCGACGCCGACGAAGCCGGGGACGATGACGAGGCCGGTCTTGTCGAGCGCCACGCGCAACGCTTCGGGGGCGAGGCGGATGGGATGGGCCTGCAGCGCGTCGCCGTTGGTGTACAGGCCGAGCGCCTCCGGCCGGCAGATGGATGCAGGCAGGCCGATCCGGTCGCAGGCGATGCGCAGCAAGGCAGCCGTCCGTTCCTCGCCGAGCGAGACCAGGTCGGCGACGCCGGCGCAGTCGGTGGCGCCCGAAACCGACGCGGCCTCGGCGAAGAGGCGATCGGTTTCGCCGGCCAGCGCCGAGACGACGGCGACGATCCGGCGACCGGCGCGGCGCTGGCGGTAGATTTCGCCGGCGACCACCGGCAGATCGATGGCGCTGCGCAGGACGGAACTGCCGAACTTGAGCACGTAAAGCGGCTCCACAGCGGGGGCCGAGGCTTCATACTCTTTGGCTTTTTCGACGATCGACAGCTTCACGTTCCATTTCCTTCGCATTCGAAGGACGACGCTGCCTGGTGACCCCGCTTGGTTGCCGGTCCGGCCGCATCGTCCCCTGGGGGACCGCCACCTTGCCCGGGAGGGGCAGGTTGGCGTGGACCGTTGCCGGCCCACTCTGGATGCATGGGAATCGTCCTGAAGACGGGATCCCAATGGCGCCATCTATGGCGGGCGGGCGATTCCCGTCAACCTAATTTCGCGCGCCGGTTGTGCCGACCCGGAAAAGCTGGCTAGGCAAGGGCCATGAACCCGCTCTTCGCCGACCAGCCGACGACGATCTTCGAACATATGTCCGGCCTCGCCCGCGACCATGGAGCCGTGAATCTGGGCCAGGGCTTCCCCGATTTCGGCTGGCCGGATGACGTTCTCGCCAAGGCTGGCGAGGCGCTGGCGCACGGGTCGAACCAATATCCGCCGATGCGCGGCCTGCCGGAACTGCGCCAGGCGGTGGCGGACCATTACTGCCGGCACCAGGGACTGGAGGTTGCTCCCGACCAGGTGATCGTCACCTCCGGCGCCACCGAGGCGCTGACCGCTGCGATCATGGCTTTGGTCGCGCCCGGCGACGAAGTGGTGCTGTTCCAGCCGCTTTACGATTCCTATTTGCCGATGGTGAAGCTGGCGGGCGGCGTGCCGAAGCTGGCCAATCTTGCCCCGCCCGAATGGCGGCTGACGCGCGAGATGCTCGAAACGGCGATCACCGATCGCACCCGGCTCGTCATCTGCAACAATCCGCACAATCCGACGGCGCGGGCGTTCGATGCGGAGGAGGTGCGACTGCTCGCCGAGGCGTGCGTCCGGCACGACGCGCTCGCATTGAGCGACGAGGTCTGGGAGCATGTCACGTTCGACCGCGGTCACGTGCCTTTGGCGTCGATGCCCGGCATGGCGGCGCGGACCGTGAAGGTTGGCTCGGCCGGGAAGATCTTCTCGCTGACCGGCTGGAAGGTGGGCTGGGCCGTGGTGCCGCCCGACATGGCCAAGGCGGTGGCGAACGCGCACCAGTTCCTGACCTTCACAACCGCACCCAATCTGCAGGCGGCGGTCGCCTACGGGCTTGGGAAGGAGGCGGATTATTTTGGTCGGATGAGGACGGCGTTCGCCGCCTCCCGAGACTTCCTGGTGAGCGGGCTTCGCGAGGCGGGCTACGTCACGCTCCCGGCGGAAGGAACCTATTTCGTCACCGTCGATCTTCCCGCTTCTGGCGTCGAGATGGACGACGTGGCCTTCTGCGAGCGCGCGGTGCGCGAGGCCGGCGTCGCCGCGATCCCGATCTCGGCGCTCTATGCGGAAAATCCGGTGCGCAACGTCATCCGCCTTTGCTTCGCCAAGAAGGAGGAGACGCTGCGCGCCGGCATCCTTGGCCTGGCCAAGGCCCGGGCGGCATTCACGAAGGGGAGCAAGTGAAGGACTTCGCCGAATTCGCCTGCGCGCTGGCGGATGCCGCCCGCGCCGTCACCCTGGCGGCGGCGATGACGCCGGGCACGATCGACGACAAGGCAGGCGGCGCCGGCTTCGACCCGGTCACCGAGGCCGACCGCGGCGCCGAGAAAGCGATGCGGGCGCTGATCGAATATCGCTTTCCGAACCACGGCATAGCCGGCGAGGAATTTCCCGACCGGCCGGCGCGGGGACGCCATGTCTGGAGCCTCGACCCGATCGACGGCACGCGCTCCTTCATCTGCGGCCTGCCGAGCTGGACGACCCTGATCGCCTTGCTCGAGGATGGCGCGCCAGTGCTCGGCCTGATCGACGCGCCGCGGCTCGGCGAACGCTATCTCGGCTTCGGCGAAGAGGCGGTGCTGATCACCGGGCAGGCACGTAGGCCGCTCGTGGCAAGCGATTGCCGCAGCCTCGCGGAGGCGCGGTTCTCGACGACCGACCCCTATCTGTTCGCCGGGGCGGAAGCGGAAGCGTTCGAACGGCTACGGCGCAAGGCGCGGCTGACGCGCTTCGGCCACGACGCTTATGGCTATGCCCGCCTTGCCGATGGCAGCGTGGACATCGTCGTCGAATCCGGCCTCA
This sequence comes from Pseudomonadota bacterium, assembly GCA_023423775.1. Taxonomy (GTDB): domain Bacteria; phylum Pseudomonadota; class Alphaproteobacteria; order Sphingomonadales; family Sphingomonadaceae; genus Allosphingosinicella. The sequence goes on along the minus strand of JAFAEZ010000107.1, from coordinate 13,444 downwards.
AGCCGTTCGACCTCAACGCGTTGATCCCGGTGGTGCGCGGCGCCGGCGGAGTGATCGGCGACTGGGAAGGCGGAACGGACTTCAGCGGCGGCCGGCTCGTCGCGGCGGCGACCCAAGACCTGTTCGACGAGGCGGTGGTCGCGATCCGCGGCTGAGCGTCAGCGGTGGCGTGCGCGCAGCTTCGCCGTCACGTCGTCCCAGGAAAAGCCCTTCGCCTCCATCAGTACGGTCAGGTGATAGAGGAGATCGGCCGCTTCCTCGACGCAGCCGGCGGCATCGCGCGTGACCGCGGCCAGCGCGAGTTCGACGCCTTCCTCGCCGATCTTTTGGGCGAGGCGGGCCGGATCGCCGCCGAGCAGCCGCGCCGTATAGCTGGTCTCGTCGCCGCTCTCGGCGCGCTGATGCACGATGCGGGCGAGCCGGGCGAGGAAGCCGACGCCGTCGGCGCCTTCTTCAGAGAAGCAGCTGGTCGTGCCGAGGTGGCAGGTGGGGCCTTCGGGCACCGCCTTCACCAGCAGCGCATCCTCGTCGCAATCGGCGAAGACGCCGCGCACCGCGAGCCGGTTCCCGCTGGTCTCACCCTTCTGCCAGAGCCGGCCTTTGGAGCGGCTGTAGAAAGTGGCGAAGCCCGAGCTGAGCGTCGCTCCCAGCGCATCCGCATTCATATAGCCGAGCATCAGCACCTGGCAGGTCCCAGCGTCCTGGACGATCGCGGGGAGCAGGCCGTCCATCTTGTCCCAGGCGAGGGCGCCGAGGTCGGCCGCGCTCAGCGGCGCATTTCGATCCCGCATGATCCGAGATACTCCTTGAGGTGGGGAATGGCGATCAGGCGGTCGTGGAAGACGGTGGCGGCGAGCGCGCCGCTCGCGCCGATCGCGAAGGCGTCGCGGAAATGGTCAGGCGCGCCGGCGCCGCCGGAGGCGATGACGGGGACCGTGACGGCCTCCACGACCGCCGTCGTGTGCGGCAGATCGTAGCCGCTGCGGACGCCGTCGCGGCGCATGCAGTTGAGCACGATCTCGCCGGCGCCGCGCTCTGTCGCCTCGCGCACCCAGTCGAGCGTGCGCAGGCCGGTGTCGCGGGTGGCGGCGACGCTGCCCGTATATTGCTTCACATAATAGTCGCCGTCGTCCTCGAAGCTGTCGACGCCGAGGACGACGCACTGGCTTCCGAAGTCGCGCGCCAGTTCCTCGATCAGTGCTGGCCGTTCGATCGCCGGCGAGTTGATCGAGACCTTGTCGGCGCCGGAATCGAGGCAGGCGGCGGCCTGGTCGCGGCTGCGAACGCCGCCAGCGACGGCGAACGGTATGTCGATCACGCGCGCGATCCGCCGCACCCATTCCGTGTCGAGGCTGCGGCCCTCGGCGCTGGCGGTGATGTCGTAGAAAACGAGCTCGTCGGCGCCTTCCTCGCGATAGCGCAAGGCGTGCTCGACGATGTCGCCGACGTCGCGGTGGTCGCGGAACTGGACGCCCTTGACGACGCGGCCGTCCTTGACGTCGAGGCAGGGGATGATCCTACGGGCGGGCAATGTCGATCGCCTCCTGCAGGTCGATCTTCTGCTCCCACAGAGCCTTGCCGACGATCGCGCCAGCGGCGCCGGCCTGCTGGAGCGCACGCAGATCGTCGAGCGACGAGACGCCGCCCGAAGCCTGCAATTGCACCTGCGGCAGGCGCTCGGCGATCTCGGCCATCAGCGCGACATTGGGGCCGGCCATCATGCCGTCCTTGCTGACGTCGGTGACCAGCATGTGCTTCGCCTCGGGATACAGCGCCGCCACGTCCCAGAGCGTCCGCCCGGAGGCTTCGGTCCAGCCGGAGGTCAGGACCTTGGGCGTGCCGTCGGCGAGGGTGACGTCGAGCGCGAGCGTGATGCGGTCGCCGCCGAATTCGGCGAAGAATTCGCGGACGAGATCGGGCTGCTTCACGGCGAGGCTTCCGATCACGACGCGGTCGACGCCGGCATCGTACATGCGCTTGAGGTGCTCGGCCTCGCGGAAGCCGCCGGCAACCTGCAGGCCGAGCGAGACCGACAAAGCGATGTCGGCGATCAGGCCGTGCTGGCGCGGGCGCCCTTCGCGTGCGCCGTCGAGGTCGACGATATGGGCGGATTCGGCGCCGGCCCGCTCGAAGGCGAGCACCGCCTCCACCGGATCGGTCAGATAGGAGTCGATCTCGTCGAACCGGCCTTGCGCGAGCCGCACCGGGCGGCCGTCGATCAGGTCCATGGCGGGGTAGATGATCATGATGCTAGAAAAGCCTTGAGAAAACGAGCGCCGGCCTCGCCGGAGCGCTCCGGATGGAACTGCGCGCCGAGGAAGTTGCCGCGGCGGACGATCGCGGGGATCGGGCGCCCGTAATCGGCGGCGGCGATCGTGGACGGGCCGTCGTCACAAGCAAAGCTGTGCGCGAAATAGACATAGTCGCCGTCGGCCAGGCCGATGCTGCCATCGCGCACGGCGAGACGGCTCCAGCCCATGTGCGGAACCGGGCGGTCCGGACCAGCGTCCAGCTTCCGCACCCGGCCGGGGATGATACCCAGGCAGGCCGTATCTTCCTCCTCGCTCTGATCGAACAGCAATTGCATGCCGAGACAGATACAGAGGACGGGCTGCTTGAGTTCCCTCAGCACGGGCGCCAGCCCCCGCGCTTCGATCTCGCCCATCGCGTAGCCGGCCGCGCCGACGCCCGGAAGGATCACGCGGTCGGCCGAGGCGATCGCTGCGGCGTCGCCGGTGACCAGAGGCGCGAGCCCGAACCGCTCGAAGGCGATGCCGACCGAGCCGATATTGCCGCAGCCGACATCGACGATGATGAGATTCACAACATTCCCTTGGTGCTGGGCATCACGTCGGCATCGCCCTCGCGCCCCACGGCCTGACGCAGCGCGCGCCCGAACGCCTTGAAGCAGGCCTCGGTCTTGTGGTGGTCGTTCTCGCCGGTCACGCGGACGTGGATCGCCGCGCCGAGGCTGTCGGCGAGCGAGCGGAAGATGTGGCGCGTCATCTCGGTCGGATAGGCACCGATGTGGCTGGCTTCGAAACTGCCTTCGAAGACGCTGTAGGGCCGGCCCGAAAGGTCGATCAGCACGTGCGCCTCGGTCTCGTCCATCGGCAGCGAGAAGCCGAAGCGGCCGATGCCGCGGCGGTCGCCGAGCGCCTTGGACAAGGCGGTGCCGAAGGCGATCGCGATATCCTCGAGACTGTGGTGGGCGTCGATGTCGAGGTCGCCCTCGCAGGCCAAAGTCAGCGAGAAGCCGGCGTGGGCGGCGATCTGGTCGAGCATGTGGTCGTAGAAGGCGATGCCGGTGTCGATCCGCCTTGGCGTCGGCCGGTCGAGATCGACGGCGACGGCGATCTTGGTCTCTTTCGTATCGCGCACGACTTCGGCGCGCCGGCTCGGCGTCGCTGCGGAAGCGACCCCGAACGCGGCGAGTGCGGCCTCATTCTCGGCGTCGGTGCCGATGGTCAGGCGCACGCCGCCCGGTGCCGCATTGGGGCGGAAACGGACGCGGATGCCCAGGCCGTGCAGCTTGCGCGCGAGCGCCTCGGCGTCGTCGACCTCGAGGAACAGGAAATTGCCGCCGCCGCTGCGAACGCTGTTCACGATCGGCGAAGCGGCGAGCAGGCCCGCGAGCCGCTCGCGCTCGGCCTTGATGCGGACGATGCGCTCCTCGTGCAGCGCGCGGCGCGAGGGCGACAAGGTGGCAAGCGCCGCCTGGATCGACAGCGTCGGCAGGGGATAAGGGGGCAGCGCGCGGGCGATCAGCGCGATCAGTTCGGCGTTGCCGATCGCCGCACCGACCCGCGCGCCGGCCAGGCCATAGGCCTTGGACAGGGTCTTCAGCACGACCAAATTGGGTCGCCGTGCGGCTTCGGCAGCGAGGCTCGGCGTCTCGGAGAATTCCAGATAGGCTTCGTCGAGGACGATGATCATATCGGGTAGGGCGTCGGCCACGGCGAGCACGTCGGCCGGGTCGATCACATTGCCGGTGGGATTGTTGGGCGAGCACAGGAAAGCCAGCTTCAGCGCCGGATCGACCTTCACCGCCGCGACGAAGGCCTCCGGCCTGAACTCGAAATCGGCATCAAGCGGCGCTTCGATCACCCGCGCGCCCTGCACCCGCGCGAACTGCGCATAGGCCGAGAAAGTGGGCGGGCAGATCGAGATCGCATCTTCGGCCGGCCGGCAGAAGCTGCGGATGAGGATGTCGATGGCGTCGTCGCCGCCGCGGGTGACGATCAGATTTTCGGGCGCGACGCCGTAGAGCGCGGCCATCGCCCGGCGCAAGCCGGTGGGCTGCGGCTCCGGGTAGCGGTTGACGCTCGCGCCGAGGGCGCCGTCGACCAGCGGCGCGAACGGATTTTCGTTGGCGTCGAGCTTGATCGCGTCGGCGCCGAAGGCCGCGTCGGCGTTGGCGGCGACGTCGGTGGGCGGCAGCGCCAGGATTTCGGGCCGGGCGAGCCGGGCGACGAGCGAGGTCATGCGAGGACTCCTTTGCGCGCGTCGGCGGCCTGGGCGTGGGCTTCCAGCCCCTCCAGCCGGGCGAGCGCGGCAGCGGGGGCGGCGAGGCGGCGGGCGGCCTGGGGCGTGACGGTCTGCACGCTCATCGCCTTGAGAAAGGTGTAGACCGAAACCCCGCTCCAGGCGCGGGCGGCGCCGTCGGTGGGGAGGACGTGGCTGGAGCCGGCGATATAGTCGCCGAAGCTCTCGGCCGCGAGGTCCCCGGCGAAGACCGCGCCGGCGTTGCGGACGTGCGTGAGCAGGGGCGTCGGATCCTCGACCGCGAGCGAGAGATGCTCGGGGGCATAGAGGTTGGCGACGTCCACCGCTTGGTCGAGCCCGTCGACAAGGATGATCCGGGCATTGGCGAGCGAGGCGTTGGCGATCACGGCGCGGGGCAGTCGGCCAGCGCGTGCCTTCACTTCGCTCGCGACGGCGTCCGCCAGTTGCGCAGAATCGGTGACGAGCAGCACCTGGGCCGACGCATCATGCTCGGCCTGGCTGAGCAGGTCGGCTGCGACGAGGCGCGGGTCGGCCCTGTCGTCGGCGATCACCAGCAATTCGCTCGGCCCCGCCGGCATGTCGATGGCGAGGCCGCCGGGCAACGACGCGAGATAGGTCTTCGCTTCGGCGACATAAGCGTTGCCGGGGCCGCAGATCTTGTCGACGCGGGGTATGGCGCCGGCGCCCACCGCCAACGCGGCGATGGCCTGTGCTCCGCCCACGGTCCAAACGGCCTCGATGCCGCAGAGCTCGGCCGCTAGGGCCATGATCGGGTCGAGCCCGCCCTGCGGCCGCGGTGGGGTCACGACGACGATTTCGCCGACGCCCGCTGCCATCGCGGGAATGGCGAGCATCAGGAGGGTCGAGAAGAGCGGGGTCTTCCCGCCCGGCACGTAAAGGCCGACGCGATCGAGCGGGCGCCAGACCTTGCGGACGACCAGGCCCGGCATGGTTTCGACTTCATGCTCGCCCGGAAGGCTGCCCTCGTGGAAGGCAAGCACGTTGCGGCGGGCGAGCTCGAGCGCGTCCAGTTGCTCGAACGAGAGCATCTCGCGCGCTTCCGCGGCGAGCGGCGCGACCGGCACGAGGCGCGGCGCTTCGCCATCGAGCCGCTGCGCATGTTCGGAGACCGCGTCCCAGCCGCGGGCGCGGACGTCCTCGACGATCGCACGCACCGAAGCCTGCAGGGCCGGGTCGCTGCGCTGCTCGGGCCGCGCGAGGGCCGCTGCCCGTTCGGGCGCGGAAAGGCTGTTCCAGTCGAGACTCTTCACATCATCATCTTTTCGATCGGCATGACCAGGATCGCCGAGGCCCCGGCCGCCTTCAGCTTCTGGAGCGTCTCCCAGAAGACCGACTCCTGGCAGACGGCGTGGACGGCGAAATGGCCCGGCCGGCCGTGCAGGGGGATGATCGTCGGCGCCTCGGCGCCAGGCAGGATCGCGCTGATCTGCTCCAGCGACTCTTCGGCCGCGTTGAGCATGATATATTTCGATTCCTTAGTGGCCAGCACGCCATCGATCCGGCGCAGCAATTGGTCGGCCGCATCGGCCTTGGCCGGTGCCCTTTCCTTGAGCGTGCGTACCAGCACCGCCTCGCTTTCGAGAACGGTTTCGACGACCCGCAGGCCGTTGGCCTCCAGCGTCGCGCCGGTCGAGACGAGGTCGCAGACGAAGCTGGCGATCTGCAGCCGCGGCGCGAGTTCGACCGCACCGTTCATCTCGACGATCGTGGCTGCGACGCCTCGTTCGTCCAAGAAACGGCGGAGCAGGCGGGGATAGGACGTGGCGATGCGCGCGCCTTGCAACGATTGCGGCCCGTCATAGGCAGTGCGCTCCGGGGCAGCGATCTTCAGCCCGCAGCGGCCGAAACCCAGGGGCGTGACGATCTCGAAACGCGTCTCTGTCTGGCCGAGGGCAAATTCCTCCAGCACGTTGCGGCCGACGACGCCGAAATCGCACACGCCGTCGGCGACGAAGGTCGGGATGTCGTCGTCGCGAACGAACATCAGGTCGATCGGGAAATTCTCGACGCGTGCGGCAAGGTCGTTCTTGCCGTGCTGGATGCGTAGGCCGGCATCGCGCAGCAGATCGCGGCTGTAGTCCGACAGCCGCCCCGACTTCTGGATGGCGAGGTGCAGGCGGCCAGTGTCGAACGTCATGCGCCCTCTCCGCTGCGCTCGAGCGCCATGCGGTAGCCCTGGTGCGGCTCCTCCTTCAGGAACCGGGCGACGCGGACGACCGTGGTGGTGCTGACCCCGGTCGCCTCGTGGATGTCGCGGTAGCTGAGGCCGCCCTGGCTGAGCAGACGGGCAACGTGCCAGCGCTCGGCCAGCGCCCTGATCTCGGCGCGGGTGCAGAGATCGGCGAGTAAACGCTCCATCTCGGCCGGCGTCTCCGGCGTGAGCAGGGCGCGGCACAGATCGGCCACCAGCGCCTGCGGGTCGCGAAGGGGAGCGAAATCGGTGTTCGGGTCGGCCATCAATCGTTCTACTGTGTTATCACGTTGTAACGAGCAGGCCAGATAGGAGCCGACCGAGAAGCGCGCAACCCCTCAATCTCGAACATCCGTATTTTGTCTGGCTAGTGGCCCGTCAGGTCAGCCAGTTGGGAAGCTTGTCGGCGCGGATCAAAGCCTCGATGTCCTGGCGCTGGCGCACAACGGCCCAGCGATCGCCATCCACCAGCACCTCGGCGGTCAGCGGCCGGCTGTTATAGGTGCTGGCCATGGTCGCGGCATAGGCGCCGGCGGTGCGGAAGACGACGAGGTCGCCCGGCGCGACCGCGCCCATGCGGCGGCCGGTGGCGAAGGTGTCGCCGCTCTCGCACACCGGGCCTACGACATTGGCGACCATCTCGTGCCCGCTCGGCCGGACCGGCTCGATCGCATGCCAAGCGTCGTAGAGGCTGGGCCGCATCAGATCGTTCATCGCGGCGTCGAGGATCACGAACGGATCGGTCGCGCCCGGCTTCACGCGGATGACCTCGGTCAGCAGCACGCCGGCATTGGCGACGATCAGCCGGCCGGGCTCGAAGATCAGCCTTACGTCCCAGTCGCGGGTGATGCGCGCGACCATATGGCCGTAATCAGAGGGGCTCGGCGGGAGCGGCTGCTCGGGGTCGTAGGGTACGCCGAGCCCGCCGCCGAGATCGGCATGGGTGATGACGTGGCCGGCGGCGCGCAGGCCGCCGATCAGTGCTCCGACTTTCTCGAAGGCGGCGGCGAGCGGGGCGAGATCGGTGAGCTGGCTGCCGATATGGACGGCGACGCCCTGGACCTGGAGGCCGGGAAGGTCGCGGGCGCGGGCGTAAGCGGCCGGCGCGTCGGCGATGGCGACGCCGAATTTGTTGTGAGCGGAGCCGGTCGAAATCTTGGCATGGGTGCCCGCCTCGACATCCGGATTCACCCGGAAGGCGACGAGCGCGGTGCGGCCGAGCGAGACTGCGACCTCGGACAGCATCTCGGCCTCCTCGACCGATTCCAGGTTGAACTGGCAGAGCCCGCCTTGGAGCGCGTGCGCCATCTCCGCAGCCGTCTTGCCGACACCCGAGAAGACGATCCTATCGGCCGGAACTCCGGCGGCGACCGCCCGCCGATATTCGCCGACCGAGACCACGTCGGCGCCGAGGCCTTCCTGCGCCAGCGTGGCGATTACCGCGGCGTTGGGATTGGCCTTCACGGCGAACGCGATGAGCGGGTCCGCAACGCCGGCGAGCGCTTCCTTGAACACGCGGGCGTGGCGCTGCATCGTCGCGGAGGAGTAGACATAGACCGGCGTGCCCACCGCCGCCGCGATGTCGGCAAGGGGCACATCCTCGCAATGAAGGGCGCCGTTGCGGAGGTGGAAATGGTCCATGTCTGTCAGTCGCCCAATATGTTCGCGAGCATGCGGTCGCCGTCGCGCGTAAGGATGGATTCCGGGTGGAATTGCAACCCCGTCTGCATCGCCTCGCGGTCGCTGATCGCCATCGCCATGCCGTCGACCGCCGCGTGAACGCGGAAGCGGGTGGGCAGGTCGCGCGTGCAGAGCGAATGGTAGCGGCCGATATGGATCGGCCCGGCAATGCCGGCAAACGGGCCGGCGCCGTCGTGGGCGAGGCTCGTCGCCTTGCCGTGGACGGGCTCGTCCGCGCGGCTCACGCCGCCGCCGGCCTGGTGGACGATCGCCTGATGGCCGAGGCAGACGCCGAGGAGAGGCACCCGGCCGATCGCCAGCCCGATCAGCTCGATCATGCATCCCGCGTCCTCGGGCCGGCCCGGACCCGGGGAGAGGACGATCAGCGCGCCTTTCTCCTCGGCGAGCGCCAGCGCATCCTCCGCGGCGACGCTGTTGCGCAGCACGCGCACGGCGGACCCGAGCCGCTCGAAGGCCTCGACCAGGTTGAAGGTGAAGCTGTCGAGATTGTCGATGAGGAGGACGGGGCGGGTCACGCGGCTTCTCCGGTGGCGGCGAGGACGGAGAGCAGGGCCGAGGCCTTGCGCCTTGTCTCGTCGGCTTCGCGTTGCGGATCGGAATCGAAGACGACCCCGGCTCCTGCGCGGACATAGGCGATGCCGTCCTTGACCACCGCCGAGCGGATGACGACGCCGGTGTCCATCAGGCCCTCGCCGCTGATCCAGCCGATCGCGCCGCCATAGGGGCCCCTTTTGGTGACCTCCGTTTCGCGCAGCAGCTCGGTGGCGCGGATCTTGGGCGCGCCGGTCAGCGTGCCGACGTTGAGGCAGGCCTGCAGCGCATGGAGGGCATCGAGCCCCTCGCGCAGCTGGCCGGTGACGGACGAGACGAGGTGCATGACGCGGGCGTAGCGCTCGACGCTCATCAGCCGGGCGACGCGGCGCGTGCCGGAGCGGCTGACGCGGGCGACGTCGTTCCGCGCCAAATCGACCAGCATCATATGCTCGGCCGTCTCCTTCTGGTCGAGCCGCATTTCGGCCTCGAGCCGGTCGTCCTCGTCGTCGGTGCTACCGCGCGGACGTGTGCCGGCGATCGGCTTTACCTCGACCACGTGCGCGCCCTCGCGGCCGAACACGCGCACCGAAGTTTCCGGCGAGGCGCCGAACAGGATGTGGTCGGGGCCGGCGACGAAGAACTGGTAGGGGCTCGGGTCGAGCCGGCGCTGGGCGGCATAGCTCAGCAGCGGATTGGGGCAGGGTGCCCGGAACGTGCGCGACGGCACGATCTGGTAGATGTCGCCCTGCGCAATATGCCTGCGCAGCTTCGACACGATCGCGCCATAAGCCGCGTCGTCCAGGTCGACCGCGGTCGCGTCGGCGGCGATCGGAGCGGGCGGCTCGGGAAGCGCGACGACATCGGCGCAACGCTCGACGAGCGCAGCGAGCCTTCGGGAGGCATCGTGATAGGCCGCTTCGCCCGCGCCGAAAGCGGTGCAGAGGACGCGCGGCCTGGCACCCGGTTCGAACACGATCAGCGATTCCGCGAGCCAGAAGACATAGTCGGGGAAATCGAGCGGGTCCTCGGCATTGGCCGGCAAGGTCTCGAACAGATCGGCCTGGTCGAACGCGACCACGCCCAATGCCGCGATCGTGAACGGCTCCTCCTTCGACGCCGGGACGAATCCGATGACCGCACGCAACGCATCGAGCGGCGAAGGGGCGAGCAAGCGGGCTTCGGCGTCGTCGCCCTCCGGCCCGGGGAAGCGGAGGGTGAGGTTGCGCTGCGACGATGCCGCGACCCGCTTGTCGAGCCCCTTGCGAACGGCGGCCAGCACCTGCTCGCCACCGCTCGAGAGGGCGAACAAAGTCACCTCCTGACCGCGGCATTCGATGCGCACCGCCGCCTGGTCCATCAGCAGGGTGGGGCCGACACTGCGCTCGAGCAGAAAGGTATCGGCGCGACGGCCGCTGTCGGTCAGCGTCGCGTAGAGCGCGAGCGGGTCGGGAGTGGTGGCGAGGCGGCGCTGGAGGGCCAGCGCCTGCCCTTGGGCGACCTTCTGCATCAGAGCGTCCGCCCGACCGCGCGGACGACCGGCGCGAGCGCCTCCATCAGCGCCTTGAACTGGTCCGGGTAGAGCGATTGCGCCCCGTCGGACAGGGCCACGGCCGGGTTCGCATGCACTTCGACGAGCAGGCCGTCCGCACCGCAGGCGGCGGCCGCCAGCGACATCGGCAGGACGAGATCGCGCACACCGGTGCCGTGGCTCGGATCGACCAGCACCGGCAGGTGGGTCTTCTGCTTGATGTAGGGGATCGCGTTGAGGTCGAGCGTGTTGCGCGTCGCCGTCTCGAACGTGCGGATGCCGCGCTCGACCAGCACGATCTGGTCGTTGCCGGCGGCGAGAAGATATTCGGCGGCGAGCAGCAATTCCTCGATCTTGGCCGACATGCCGCGCTTCAGAACCACCGGCTTGCCGGCCTTGCCGACGGCGCGGAGCAGGGAGAAATTCTGCATGTTGCGCGCGCCGATCTGGAGCGCGTCGGCATATTCGCAGACGAGATCGAGGTCGGCCGTGTCCATCACCTCGGTCACGACCGGCATGCCGAGTTCGTCGCCGACCTCGCGCAGGATCTTGAGCCCGGCCGGGCCGTGGCCGGAAAAGCCATAGGGGCTGGTGCGCGGCTTGTAGGCGCCCGCGCGGATCGCCGCCGCGCCCGACTCTTTGGCCGCGAGCGCACTGGCGCGAAGCTGATCATGCGTCTCGACCGCGCAGGGGCCGGCGATCACCTGGAAGGCGGCGCCGCCGATCGCGACCTTGCCGATGCGGACGATCGTGTCGTGCGGGCGCATTTCGCGGCTCACCAATTTGTAGGGGGCGAGGATCGGCTTCACCGCCTCCACCATCGGGTGGCTTTCGAGCTGGAGCTCGGCGAGCACGCGCTCGTCGCCGAGCGCGCCCAAGACGACGCGCTCGGAGCCAGGCATGTGGAGCGGCTTCAGCCCGGCGCCGGAGATGCGGGCGAGGATTTCCTCGGCGGAACGGGACGTGGCTTCGGGTTTCAGGACGATGATCATGAGTCGGTTTCCGGATGGGAGGAGACGAAAAAAAAGCCCGCCTGAGGCGGGCCTGGTCGGTGGATTTCATTCCTCCCGCAACGGAAGGACAGGTCGATCTACGAGGCGCGCCAAAGGCTTTCGGTCGGGTGCCAGCGCCACCAATTGTTCGACACGCGCGCGGTCGCGGCGGCGGGAGCCGCGGCGGCAACAGCAAGGGCGAAGCGCGTCGTCATCGCGCCGTGGCTAAGCCAATTGCGGGCACAGCGTCAACCGGTCCGTTCCTTTTCACCCCAATTTGCGGGCCAGCACGACGAAGGCGAGGTCGCGAGTCCGTGGCAGCCCGAAGCGCGGATCGTCGAGCGGGAAGGGGCGCTCCTCCCCGGTGCGGGCGTAGCCGCGCCGTTCGTAATAAGCGATCAGCTCGGCGCGCTGCCGGATCACCGTCATCTCGATCCGGCGCGCGCCGAACAGGGCCTGCGCGTCATGCTCGGCCGCCGCGATCAGCAACTTGCCGAGGCCGGCGGCCTGCCGCCCGGGATCGACCGAGAGCATGCCGAGATAGGCAATGCCGTCGCCCTTGTCGCTGATCTGGACGCAGCCGGTGATCGCCCCCTGCTCGACCGCGACGAGGATCCGCTGCCGAGGATCGGCAAGGATGGCGGCGAGCGCCGCCGCGTCGGTGCGCTGGCCGTCGAGCAGGTCCGCTTCGTGGGTCCAGCCGAGACGCGCGCTGTCCCCGCGATAGGCGCTCTCGACCAGATCGTGCAGCCGCGGCAGATCGGCGGGGGTGGCGGTACGGATCGAACGGGCGTTCATGATCGCGCTATGCCGTCGCCGCGTCTTCGGCGCCAGAGCCTAGGATCCGTGGCGCGCACCGCCGCCGAGCGCGCGGTAGAGGTCGACCGCGGCCTGCAGCCGCTCCTGCAGCGCCTCCGCCCGCGCATCTTCGGCATCGACGAGGCCGCCCTCGGCGTCGAGCACGACCTGGAGATCGGCTTCGCCCTCCAGATATTGCAGCCGCGCCAGCCGGGCCGTGGTGCGGGCTTCGGCGACCGCGTCGGACAGCAAGGTCTCGCGCTCCGCCGAGCGGGCCACACCAGCCAATGCGTCCTCGGTCTCCGACAGAGCCGTGAGCAGCGCCTTGCGATAGAGTTCGACGCTCTCGCGCTGCGAGGCGGTCGCGTAATCGAGCCCGCCCTGCAGGCGCGCGCGGTCGAAGATCGGCGCCAATATGTCCGCGCCGGCCGACAAAGTGGTGCCGATCGGACCGCCGACCGTGGCGGCTTGGCCGAGCGCGGCAGCGCTCAGCGTCAGCCGCGGCAGAAAGGCGGCGCGGGCCACGGCCACGTCGCCATTGGCCGCGGCGATGCGCGCTTCGGCAGCGCGCAGGCCGGGCCGCCGCACCAGCAGCATCGCGGGAGGTTCGGGCGCAAAAGCGGGGACGACCAGCGACCGCAGAGTAGCCGGCGGCAGCGCCAAAGTCGGCGCCTCTTCTCCGAGCAGCAAGGCAAGCGCGTTGCGCGTGCGCGTGCGCGCTTCTTCGAGCCGGTGGCGCTCGGCCTCCAGGCGACGCAATTCGATCCGTTGCAGCCCGGTGTCGACGCGCGTCGATTCGCCCAGCCGGAGCCGGACGCCGAGGATGCGGTCGAGCTCGCGCGCGCTGGCGATCGAGCGGTCGAGCAAGGCGAGGCGGTCGCCGAGCGCTGCATATTGCACCCAGGCGCCGGCGACGTCGGCTTCCACGACCAGCGCCAGCGCTTCGCGATCGAACTCGGCGCCGTGCAGCCGGCTGCGCGCGGCGCGGCGCTCGGCCTTGAGGCGGCCGAACAGATCGACCTCCCATTGCGCCTCGACCCGGGCGGTGGCTTCGCGCGTATCGGAAGGGTCGTTGCCGCTGCCCGACGAGCGCGATCGGGAAATCCCGCCGGTTGCGGAGACGATCGGGAGCATCGAGGCTCGCGCGATCGCGAGCTGCGCGCGCGCCTGCTC
>JAFAEZ010000104.1 GCA_023423775.1 Pseudomonadota bacterium | reverse complement strand
GGCGGCTTCCTGCGCCAGGGCCCGGGCGACCAGCAGCCGCCGATCCCGCCCGCGCCGCCGCGCCGCCTGGTGCCCGCCAAGCCGAGCGCCGAGGTCGCCGACAAGACCAGCCTGCTCGATCTCAACGAGAAGATCTGCAAATGGCCGCTCGGCCATCCGGGCGAGCCGGACTTCCACTTCTGCGGCGCACCGGCCAATCCCGGCTTCCCTTATTGCGTCGAACATTGCGGCGTCGCCTATCAGGCCCAGCTGCCGCGGCGCGACCGCCGGCCGCCCCCGCCGCTTCCGTTCGGTGGGCCGCGCATTCGCTGACAAATGGCAGTTTTCTCCCGTTCTTCTGATCTGGATTAAGCCAATCAGGGGAACGGGTGAAGAATCCGCACGTTGAATCTCCTGTACGCCCGGCCGACCGGCGGGGCCCGTTTCAGATCAGGAGTCATCAACCGACATGTCGCGGGACGACAGCCTTTATTTTGAGCGACGCGCCGAGCAGGAAATCGAGCTGGCGCAGCAGTCCAAAGACACGCGCGCGGTCCAGGCGCATTACCAGCTGGCCTCAGCCTATCTCGACCGGATCTATCCGGAGCCCGCGGGCCAAACGACGGAGCATTAAGCCGGCGAGAGGCCGGGGGGCCTGAACGGCTATACGCCCCTCTTTTCCCAGGCACCGGCCTTGAGGCTCGAAATCTCGACCCGCTTCGCCATCCAGCCGGCCAGTTCGTCGAAGCCGAGCGGCGAATCGAACACGATTCCGACCATGCCCTCGCGCGACCAGCGGATGCGCCCTTTCACAGCGCGGAAGCTTTCGATCGTCACCACGACCGACTTGCCGACGCAGGGCCAGACGTCGAGCGCCAGCTTCATTCCGGCGAGCGAAATGTCGCGCACCTGGACGCGGTAATAGAATCCGTCGATGCGCACGGTCGCGCCGCACGTCACCGTGAGGCGCGGCGGGCGGAGCGTCTGGCCGTTGACCGGCCGACGCGCGGCGAGCAGCGCGCGCAGGTCGACATCCTCGTCGAACTTGATGCCGACCCCGACATCGCGCGTCCACACCACCTCGCCGGCAATACGCTGGTGCGAGCTGATCTCGACGATCACCTTCTCGCCGGCCGGAAGGGGAATCTTCATCTCGGCCATCAGGCCGCCGGCCGAAATGTTGCGGATGCGGCAGAAATCCTGGCCGCGGTCCGAGATCAGCCGCGCCGTGCAAAGCATCGCCAGGATGCGGGCGTCGGCGCGGCGCTCGGCCGGCCGCGGCACCTGCGTGCTCAGCGAAAAAGTGGTGGTCTCGAGCGCAAGATCGCGAGGCGCCCGCCGCGCCACTGCCCGTCTGATGAGCGCTGCCAACATTGCGCCCTCCTTGCGCTTCGAGTCGAACCGACGGGAGCGTAGGCGAACAGGGTTAAACAAGCGTATCGAGGTGCATGTGGCCACGCCGCGCCGGACGAAGCGCTTGGCTTCGCAAGCTCCCCGGTCCTATAGATTTGTCATGTCCGATCTGTTCGCGTCCAGCGCTCCCGTATCCACCGAATATGACGCCTCCTCGATCGAGGTCCTGGAAGGGCTCGAGCCGGTCCGCCGCCGGCCCGGTATGTATATCGGCGGCACCGACGAGCGGGCGCTGCACCATCTCGCGGCCGAGGTGCTCGACAATGCGATGGACGAGGCCGTCGCCGGCTTCGCCAGCCGCATCGAGGTGACGCTGGAGGAAGGCAACCGCCTCACCATCACCGACAATGGCCGCGGCATCCCGATCGACCCGCATCCCAAATATCCGGACAAGTCGGCGCTCGAGGTGATCCTCACCATGCTGCACTCGGGCGGCAAATTCTCCGACAAGGCCTATGCGACGTCGGGCGGCCTGCACGGTGTCGGCGTCAGCGTCGTCAACGCGCTGTCGACCGACACTGTGGTCGAGGTCGCGCGCAACAAGGAATTGTACCGCCAGAGCTACAGCCGCGGCCTGCCGACCTCGAAGCTGGAGAAGGTCGGCGCCGCCCCCAACCGGCGCGGAACCTCGCTCGCCTTCACGCCCGACGGCGACATCTTCGGCGAGGCTGCCAAGTTCCGCCCCGGCCGCCTCTACCGGCTGGCACGGTCCAAGGCCTATCTGTTCGCCGGCGTCGAGATACGCTGGAAATGCGATCCGGCATTGATCGACGACGATACGCCCGCCGAGGCGGTGTTCCAGTTCCCGGGCGGCCTCTACGACCATCTGAAGGAGCAGGTCGGCGCGCGCGAATGCGCGACCGCCGAATTCTTCCGCGGCGCCCAGGAATTTCCCGACCGCCAGGGCCGGGTCGAATGGGCGGTGGCCTGGCCGCTGTGGAGCGAGGGCGGCTCCTCTTATTATTGCAACACCATCCCGACGCCCGACGGCGGCACTCACGAGCAGGGCATCCGCAACGCCCTCACCCGCGGCATCCGGGCGTTCGGCGAGCTGGTCGGCCAGAAGAAGGCCAAGGACATACAAGGCGACGACATCGTCTCGGGCGCGGAGATCATGCTGTCGGTGTTCATCCGCGAACCCCAGTTCCAGAGCCAGACCAAGGACCGCCTGACCTCGCCCGACGCGGCCCGCCTGGTGGAAGCGGCGGTGCGCGACCATTTCGACCATTTCCTCACCGACAATATGGACCGCGGCCGCGCCCTGCTCGGCTTCGTGCTCGACCGCATGGACGAGCGACTGAAGCGCCGCGCCGAGCGCGAGGTGAAGCGCAAGACCGCGACCAGCAGCCGCAAGCTGCGCCTGCCCGGCAAGCTCACCGACTGCGCCAATGACGATCCCGCCGGCACCGAATTGTTCATCGTCGAAGGCGACAGCGCCGGCGGCTCGGCCAAGCAGGCGCGCGACCGCAAGACCCAGGCGATCCTGCCGATCCGCGGAAAGATCCTCAACGTCGCCTCGGCCAACAGCGCCAAGATCGCCGGCAACCAGGAAATCGCCGACCTCATCCAGGCGCTCGGCTGCGGCACGCGCGAGCGCTGCACGATCGACTCGTTGCGCTATGAGCGGATCGTGATCATGACCGACGCCGACGTCGACGGCGCCCATATCGCGACTTTGCTGATGACCTTCTTCTTCCAGGAGATGCCCGAGCTGGTGAAGAAGGGCGCGCTCTATCTGGCCCAGCCTCCCCTCTACCGGCTCGTCGCGGGCGGCACGATTGCCTACGCCAAGGACGATTCCCAGCGCGCCGAGCTCGAACGCACCCTGTTCAAGAACAAGAAGGTCGAGGTGTCGCGCTTCAAGGGCCTGGGCGAGATGAACCCGGCGCAGCTGCGCGAGACGACGATGGACCCGAAGACGCGCTCGCTGATCCGCATCACCCTGCCCCAGGAATATGAGGAAAGGGTCGCGGTGAAGGATCTGGTCGACCGGCTCATGGGCAAGAACCCCGAGCATCGCTTCCACTTCATCCAGAACCATGCGGCCGAGCTGGACGACGAAGAAATCGACGCCTGAGGCAGCGATGACGGGATTGTGGACATTGCGGCGGGCGACCGGGATCGGCGTCGCCGCCGGGCTCGCCGCGTTGGTGCTGTGGCCGGTCTATGCCGCGTGGCAGGAGGCGGTGCGGCTGCCCTATGTCGCGGCGCTGGCGCTC
This sequence comes from Pseudomonadota bacterium, assembly GCA_023423775.1. Classification (GTDB taxonomy): domain Bacteria; phylum Pseudomonadota; class Alphaproteobacteria; order Sphingomonadales; family Sphingomonadaceae; genus Allosphingosinicella. The sequence goes on along the minus strand of JAFAEZ010000104.1, from coordinate 5,266 downwards.
TCGGCCTTCTGCGGCCTCTCGATCCTTGCCTTCACCGCATTCGACCTGGTCCGGCACCGGAAGCGCGGCCGCCGCCTGCGGCCGATCCGCGCCTTCGACCTGATCCTGGCGCTGCTGCTGACGGTGCCGCCGCTGCTCGTCCTGGAGGCGCTGCGGCCCCTGCCCTGACTCAGCTCGTGACCGCGGGCGCGACCAAAGGGAAGCGGGGGATGGCGACCGCGAAGCTGTGACCGTCGGCGCCGATCATGTGATAGCGGCCCTCCATCGCGCCGGTCGGTGTGTTGAGCGGGCATCCCGAGACATAGTCGAAGGAGGCGCCGGGCTCGATCACCGGCTGCTCGCCGACCACGCCCTCGCCCTGCACCTCGTGGCGGCCGCCGCGGCCGTCGAGGATGGTCCATTCGCGACTGACGAGCTGGACCGCGCGCGCGCCCTCATTCTCGATGCGGACATGATAGGCCCAGAACCAGCGGCCGCGCTCGGGCTCCGACTGTTCGGGAAGGAAGCTGACCGAGACGCGCACGGTGACGTCGCGGGTGGTCGTCGAATGGGGAAAAAGAGCTTTCACAGACGGACCTTCCACTGTCGCGTGCGTGGCGTCAACGCGTGACCCGCCTCAGCCGCTCCACGAGCCGATCGCGGGCTGCGAGTATGTCGGACTGGCGCTCGATCAGCAGGTCGCGGGCGAGGAAATGGCGGGTGAGCCGCAGCCCGGCGAAAATGTCGTCCCACTCAGCCGCACCGCCGCCAAGAACGAAGGCCGGGAGCGGCAAGAGCCGGTCGGCATAGTCTCCCGCCCCTTCCCGGCTGACCGCGCGGCCGCTCTTCGGGCTGACATAGGCCAGGTCCTCAGTAGCGCCCGAGGCGGCGCACTGACTGAGGTCGAGCCCGAAGCCGAGCTCGGACAGCAGCAATATCTCGTAGCGGACCAGCGCGCTGGCCCAGCCCTTGGCGCTCGGCGCCGCCTCGACCGCCGACAGCAGGCCGTCCAGCGCGTCATAGAGACGCGGATAGGGCTGGCCCTCGGGCAAAGTGGCGGCGGTGAGCGCGGTCGCCCAGTCGATCGCCGCCGCCGGCAGCGCCTCGACCAGCAAGGGCGCGCGGCTGTGCACCAATTCGACGCCGAGGTGGGCGAGCTGCTCGTCGGTGCGGGCGCGATAGTCGGCCTGGACGAGGTTGCCGGCGAGCAGGACGGGGCGCAGCCGCCGAGAGCGGCCCCCGCGCACATAGCCGGGCTGGACGCCGTCGGCGGGCGTCAGCGCGCGCACGATCGCGCCATGCTCGCCATGGGGGCGCACGGCGACGATGATGGCCTGGCTCTCGATATGCATGAGCGCGCGAGCCTATCAGCGCAGGCGCGCGCGGACGAGCCTTTCCAGCCCGAGTTTGGCCAGCAAGGTCTTCACTCCGGCGACGGCGCCGTCGAACGCCGCGAGGCCGTGGCCGATCAGGCGGTTGGCGAGGGTCGGGCGGAGCAGGAGCAGGTCGACGCAGTCGATGCTGCCGGTCGAGAACAGCCGCTTGTGCTGCCCCTCGCCTTCGGTGAAGTCGAACAGGCGGAAGCGGCTCTCGGCCATCAGGTCGCGCATCGCCTCGAGCTGCAGCACCGTGCCCGGCGAAAGATCCGCGCAGGCGGGATCGTAGCCGAGATAGGCGTAGAGCAGAGTATCACCCTCCGCGGGCGCATAGAGGTAGCTCACCGGCTCGCCTTCGAGGAACAGCAGCCACGCCCGCACGGCATCGCGCCGGGCGAGCGCGCGCATGCCCTCCAGCGCCTCACGCCCCTCGGGCAGGCCAGCGCCGAGCAACCGTTCCTGGTAGGTCTTGGCCGAGACGGAGCGCGCGTGGCGGTAGAATTCGTCCATCGCCTCCGGCGTGGCGTAGGCGCGGAGGTCGATGGCGCCGCCGCTCCGGTCGGCGAAGCGGCGCAGCTTGCGCTGCAGGGTCGAGCGGGTCTTGGCCGAAAAGCCGGCGAGATAGGAGTCATAGCCCAGATCCAGCGCGGCATAGCAGCGCCGATAGGATTGCCGCACGAACGGGATCAGCCCGGCAGGACGGCCCAGCGCTTGGGCATGGACGGCCGGGGCCGCGGTGACGAGGTAGCCGTCGCTCGCCCGGTCCAGCGGCGGCAAAGACGGCATCCCGCCGGCCAGCCCTTGCGCGAGCGAGACGGGAACGCGCACGAGCCGGCGGCGGACGCGCCACAAAGTGTGCGCCCCGACCCGGAAGGGCAGCGCGATGCCGTCAGCGCGCGGCATAGGACAGCAAGATCTCCAGCCCGGTCGCGGAAGTCCCGGACAAGGCGGTGAGCGCCGAGGCGGGTCGCTCGTAACGCGCCTCCGCCCAGATTTGCTCGGCGACGCGCAGGTTCGTCCGCAGCCGGTCGGGCGGCAGCGGCGTCGCCTCCTGCTCGAGCGGCATGGCCCCGAGATCGGCGAAATGCGCGGTCGGCAGGGCGTCGCGCCGCCTGGCGAGGAAGCGGCACAATTTCTCGAAGCGGCGGCACAAGGTCCGGTTCGGGCGGAGGCCGTCGCGCGTGGCGAGCTCGAAGCTGTGGCTGACGATCGTCACGAGCGGGTGATGGTTGGCCGCGGCATGGATCAGGGCCGCCCGCATCTCGGCCGCCGAGACCGCGCATAATTGGAGGTGACGCAGGCGGCCCGGCCGGTCGCGCGCCTGTGTAACGGGCACGATCGTCACGCCGCGGTGGCGCACCGGTGCAATCTGCGCTGGATCGAGCGGCAGCGCGCTCGGCCATGGATGATGGCTGCCATTGTGGCTGCTGTCGTAGCGTATGCCGAGCCGGGCAAGCGCACCCAACGTATCGGCATTGGCCGCATAGCTGCCGGAGCGGAACGCGATGGGTCCGGGAACGCCGGCCTCGATCAACAAGTCGCGCGCGTCGCGGATGAGATCGTGCTGAAGCTCGAGCGGAAACGCGGTCAGCTCGAATATCGGGTCTTCGCCATTCTCGTCGCCAAGACCGGCCCAGAACGGGTGGAGATGGAGCTGCACCTCCTGGCCGGCCTCCAGGATGGGATCGACCATGCGGCGGACGGGATCGAGCCCGTAGTGCAAAGCCGGCATCGGATCGACGAAGAAGCAGGCCTTAAGATCGTGCTCGGCGAGCATCCGCAGCTGATAGGGAATGCCGACGCCCGCCGCCTCGTACGAACGCGCAAAATTGTCCTGCCACGAGAGCCCGGCGGCATAATGCCGCCAGGTGAGCTCGGTATCGACGGTCAGGAGGACGGACGTCGCCATCCTCCCAACCTAGCCGCGCGGATGAAAATAATCGTAAATGCCGCGCGCCATCGCCTTCGAGATGCCGGGCGCCTTCTCCAGATCCTCCAGCGCGGCGCCCTTCACCGCCCGCGCCGTTCCGAAATGCATCAGCAAGGCCCGCTTGCGGCTCGGGCCGATGCCGGGGACGTCGTCGAGCGGATTGGCGGCGAAGCTCTTCGCCCTTTTCTGGCGATGGGCGCCGATCGCGAAGCGGTGCGCCTCGTCGCGCAGCCGCTGGAGGAAGAACAGGACCGGATCGTTGGGCGGCAGGGTGATCTCGCGCCCGCCGGGCAAATGGAAGACCTCCCGGCCGGCATTGCGGTCCGGCCCCTTGGAGATCGCGACGACCGGCACGTCGTGGACGCCGGCATCCTCCATCACCTCGCAGACCGCGCTCAACTGCCCCTTGCCCCCGTCAATCAGCAGCAGGCTCGGCCAGTCGCCCTTGGTGCGGTCCGGATCCTCCTTCTCGAGCCGGGCGAAGCGGCGGCTCAGCACCTCGCGCATCATCGCGAAATCGTCGCCCGGCACGGTCTCGTCGCGCTTGATGTTGAACTTACGGTAGCTGTTTTTGCGGAAGCCTTCGGGGCCGGCGACGATCATCGCGCCGATCGCGTTGGTGCCCATGATGTGGCTGTTGTCGTAGACCTCGATCCGCTCGGGCGGGCCGTCGAGCTCGAACAGGTCAGCAAGCGAGCGCAGGTTGGCATTCTGGGTGCTGCTTTCGGCGAGGCGGCGGTCGAGCGCCTCCTCGGCATTGCGCACGGCCTGGCGCATCAATTTGGCCTGGTCGCCGCGCTGCGGGACCTTCAACGTCACCTTGCGCTCGGCGCGCTCGCCCAGCGCCTCGGCGAGCAGGTCGGCCTCCGACAGGACGCGGTCGAGCAGGACGAGCTTGGGCGGCGGCATCTCCTCGTAGAATTGGGTGAGGAAGCTGGTCAGCACCTCCTCCTCCGGCACGTCGTTGGTATGGGCCGGGAAGAAGCTGCGATGGCCCCAATTCTGGCCGCCGCGGATGAAGAAGGCCTGGATGCACATCGCCCCGCCCTTGCAGGCGAGACCGAATATGTCGGCATCGCCCAGCCCTTCGGCGTGGACGGTCTGGGAGCCCTGGATGAAGGTGAGCGCGCGCAAGCGGTCGCGGTAGACGGTGGCGAGCTCGAAATCCATGTCCTCGGCCGCCTTGGTCATCAGCGCGCCGAGCTTCTGCTGCACCTTGGTCGACTTGCCGCCGAGGAAGTCCTTGGCGTCGCCGACCAGCTCGTCATAGCCGGCCTGGTCGATGCGGCCGACGCAGGGCGCCGAGCAGCGCTTGATCTGGTACAGCAGGCACGGCCGCGAGCGATTGGCGAAGAAACTGTCCGAGCAGCTCCTCAGCAGGAACAGCTTCTGCAGCGCGTTCAGCGTCCGGGTGACCGATCCGGCGCTCGCGAAGGGGCCGTAATATTGGCCTTTGGCGCGGCGGGCGCCGCGATGCTTGGTCACGCGCGGGAACTCATGGTCCTCCCTCAGCAGGATGAAGGGGAAGCTTTTGTCGTCGCGCAACAGCACGTTGTAGGGCGGCCGGTAGCGCTTGATCAGCTGCGCCTCGAGCAGCAGCGCCTCGGCCTCGGTGTTGGTGGTGACGATCGTCATGTCGCGGGTCTGCGCGACCATCCGCTGCAGCCGCTTGGTGAGCCGCGAGACCTGGGTGTAGTTGGTGACCCGGTTCTTGAGCGCGCGCGCCTTGCCGACGTAGAGGACCTCGCCCTTGGCATCGAGCATCCGGTAGACGCCGGGTCGCACCGGCAGCGTCCGCACGACGTTGCGGATCGCCGCGACGCCCGCCTCGACGTCGGGCTTGTCGCTGCCGCGTACCGTGTAAGCGGATTTTTCCTCGTGGAATCGGTCGGATGAGCTGGGATCGTTCACGAGGCGGATTTAGGGGGCCGGCGCGGCCGAGACCAGCCCGAACGCGAGAAGAGCGGCCGGGCGGGGGGGG
>JAFAEZ010000041.1 GCA_023423775.1 Pseudomonadota bacterium | reverse complement strand
CCGGGGGGTGGGGTTGGTGGCCCCCCCACGGCTTGGGGGGGGGCCCGGAACCTCAGTCGTCGAAGCCGTCTTCCGAATATACGAAGACGTACTTGCCACCGACCTCCTCGCAGCGCGTGGTGGTCCTGCTGGCGCGGTTGAACTCAGAGCCGCTCAGGCCTTCATAGCCCGCGCCGCGGGTGTCTGCGTTACGCCTCTGATCATTGCGGACATGCGCGAGTGCGCTCTCGCACTTTCCACGGCTCGAGAACGTGCCATATTCGGGCAGCACCGAACCGCTGCTCTGAGCGAAGGCAGGCATGGCAAAAGCGGTGGCTGTCAGAGCGATAACTAGGCTCTTCATACGTCTCTCCTCATTGTACAGGGGCCGTCCAACAGGACAGCCCGACCGCAGAACGCATGTTGAGAAGGATAGACCCTCCGTCGGACGGCTCGTCGGCACGGTTGGTCCACGAGGCTACTGAACCGCCTGGATGCGTCACGCGCGGATACCCGAACTTGTTCTGCCCCGAGCGATGCGACGCATAGTGGAGGGGCGCGATCGGGCGGACCAACTGCGGCCGTGCTCCCACCGCGGGCGCACTCTCGTGGACCCGGGCTGAAGAATCGCCGAATCGTGACACACTAGGCCTCTTCAATTCGCCGCATTCATCTGCGTCCTCTCGCCGCCCGACTGATGACTTCTTGAGCCACTCTGCTTTTCAGCTGCCCGAGCGTACCGATTTCGTGCCCGCAGTCGCGGCATGTTACGAGGCAGCCATCGGTATTTGCTTGGTCCAGCGTAAACCGGTTTTGACCACATGCGGCGCAAGCGAGTTCGATTTTCATAGAGGTGCCCTCCCACTGCGCATAAGCCGGCGATTAGCCCTTCCGGTCCAGTCAGTGCTAACCGCATGTCGTCATCGAAAAGCTTCCGAAGAGCGCCTCGCAGGCAGCCGAGCGTCGCGGCGCCCTGCACACATTGCGCCAGAGTTCCAAAAAAAATCCGGCGAACTTGCTGTCACAGGCGCGTCATATCAAGCCAGACGCACCCGGTTAAGGCGCAACGCGTTCGCCACTACGCTTGCAGACGACAGCGCCATCGCCGCAGCCGCGATCATTGGCGAAAGCAGAATGCCAAAGAACGGGTACAGCAGTCCCGCAGCAATCGGAACGCCAGCGGCGTTGTAGATAAAGGCGAAGAAGAGGTTCTGCCTGATGTTGGACATCGTCGCGTGACTCAACTCGCGGGCGCGCACGATCCCATTGAGATCGCCCTTGAGCAAGGTGACGCCCGCGCTCTCCATGGCGACGTCGGTGCCTGGCCCCATGGCGATGCCGACATCGGCGGCTGCCAAGGCAGGCGCATCATTGACCCCGTCACCCGCCATGGCAACGATGCGACCTTCCTCTTTCAACCGTGCGACGACCGCCGCTTTCTGGTCGGGCAGCACGTCGGCCTCGACGGCGTCGATACCAAGTTGCCTCGCCACGGCATCAGCAGTCGTGCGATTATCCCCTGTGAGCATCACCACCTTGATACCCTCGGCACGCAAGGCGGCGAGCGCTGCCGGCGTCGTTGGCTTGATCGGATCGGCAACCGCGAAGGCCCCCGCTACCCGCTCGTCAACCCCCACGAAAATCGCCGTCGCGCCATCGGAACGAAGCTGATCGGCCTGGTCGGAAAGGACGGACGTCTCGATCCCCGCGTCACTGAGGAAGCGAGCGTTGCCAAGTGTGATCCGTCTGCCCTCGACGATCCCAGTAGCGCCCCGCCCGGTCGGGGAATCGAACTCCGTCACGGTGGGAATGGTGATGCTCCGGGCGATTGCCGCGTCGACGATGGCAAGCGCCAAGGGATGTTCCGAGGCGCGCTCGACGCCCGCAGCGAGGCGCAGGAGCTCCTCTGGTTCAAGTCCTTCGGAGATTATGCGGATGACGGCCGGCTTCCCTTCCGTCAGCGTTCCAGTCTTGTCGACGACCAGCGTGTCGACCTTTTCCATATGTTCGAGCGCTTCTGCGTTCTTGATAAGGACACCCAGCCCCGCGCCACGACCGACCCCGACCATGATGGACATTGGCGTCGCAAGTCCGAGCGCACAGGGACACGCAATGATCAGCACTGCGACAGCCGCAACCAATCCGTGGGCCAGACGAGGGTCAGGCCCCCATATGCCCCAGGCGGCGAAAGCGAGCGCCGCAACGGCGAGCACCGCTGGCACGAACCAGCCGGCAACCTGATCGGCCATGCGCTGAATCGGCGCGCGCGACCGCTGGGCCTCCGCCACCATCTGGACGATCCGCGCGAGCATGGTGTCGCGTCCGATCTTGTCAGCGCGGATCACTAGCGCGCCGCTCTGGTTCAGGGTGCCGCCGATCACGGCGTCAGCGATCGCTTTGGTGATGGGCATGGATTCCCCCGTCACCATCGATTCATCGACGGCTGATCGCCCTTCCTCAACAACGCCATCGACAGGCACTTTTTCACCCGGCCGTACGCGTAGCTTGTCACCCACCTCAACGAGGTCGAGCGGGATTTCCTCCTCGCTGCCATCGGCCCCGATGCGCCGCGCGGTCTTGGGAGCGAGGTTAAGGAGCGCCTTGATCGCCCCCGAAGTACGCTCACGCGCCCGCAACTCGAGAACCTGTCCGAGCAGGACCAGGACCGTGATCACGGCGGCGGCCTCGAAATAAACGGCGACCGAGCCGTCGGCAGCGCGGAAAGCAACCGGGAACATTGCGGGCGCCAAGGTGGCCACGACGCTGTAGGCCCAGGCCACGCCGGTGCCCATCGCGATCAGCGTGAACATGTTGAGGTTACGCGTCTTCAGCGAAGCCCATCCGCGATCGAAGAATGGCCAGCCCGCCCAGAGCACCACCGGCGTCGCCAATGCGAACTGAATCCAGTTCGACAGCTTGATGGGAACGAGCTGATGCAGCGCCGGAAAGAGATGACTTCCCATTTCCAGGATGAAGACCGGGATTGTGAGCACCAGCGCAATCCCGAAGCGGCGAGACATGTCGATCAGTTCCGCACTCGGCCCTGCATCCGCCGAGACGAGCTCGGGCTCGAGTGCCATGCCGCAGATGGGACAAGCGCCTGGATGGTCCTGCCGAACCTCCGGATGCATCGGGCATGTCCAGAGAGTTCCTGGCGGAGGCACCGGAGCATGCTCCGCGGATTCGACGACGTATCGCTCCGGGCTGGCGACAAACTTCTGTCGGCATCCAGCACTGCAGAAATGATACTCTTGGGTCCCGTGAGCTGCGTGATGCTTGGTCTTGCTCGGATCGACCGTCATGCCGCACACCGGATCGACAACGGCTGCTGAGGCGACCGCAGGGCGGCGCGCTGGGCGATCGCCATGGCTCTTGGCGTGGGCACTGGGTCTCGAATCCGGCATCATCGTCTCCTTTGGACGCACCCTCCTGCAGTTTGACACCATGATAGAGTCAATAACGACCAGCTTCCACGCAGCGAAGCCCAAACGCCCTGCAATGTTCGCCAGAAAAGGTATTCCTCGGAGCTCAATCGACATCCGCCCCGGGCGGGACTTGCGAGACAGTCCTGGCGCCGGAAGCAGCGAAGCAGATCGGCGGCCTGTATCAGCCCGAAGCCATAACCCGGAGCCGACGTCGAACCACAAACCGGTGGAGAAGCCGCAAACCGACTGAGGTTATGTCCGTGGGTGCGGGCAGTCAGCCCTTGGGCCGACTCGCGTCGAGGAAGCTCGCTTCGCCCTCAGCGGCGAGCTTCCCCTGCATTCAGCGAGGAGCGCTTGGCACTTTTCGGACGGCGTGGCCGCTGTGGCTGCCATAGCCCTCCCGGGCCATTTCGAGGAACGAGCCTGTTTCGCCGAGCGCTTGGCTCTGTTCCCCGGCGGGTGCTTCGTCCTCGCCGCCCGCGCCGGAATCACCGGCTATCTGATCGCCTACCCTTGGACGGCGGGTGCGATCCCGCCGCTCAACAGCCTGCTCGGCCGTCTCCCCGCCACGGCAGAGGCGGTTTACCTGCACGATCTGGCGCTCCATCCCGGCGTTCGCGGGCAAGGCGTCGCCGGCCCCATGATCCAGCGGCTAGCCGACACCCTGCGCTTGCTGAGCACGCGCCAGATTGCCCTTGTGGCGGTCAACGGTTCCGCACCGTTCTGGGAGAGAATGGGGTTCGCGCCGGTGCTGGGCGATCCGTCGTTCACCGCGAAGCTGGAGAGCTACGGCAGTGATGCGACCTATATGACCCGGCCGGACCCCGCTCGCGAAGCGTATCGCCGCCGCTTATGACTGAGCAGAACCCTCCCTGCCCGCTGGGCGGCTCCCTCCGGGATCAGAACGCAATGTGAGCGAAAGCACGGCCTCATCGCGCGCGAGCCCACCGGCAGTGCGACCGCCCCCATCGCGACTCCCAGGCCGCAACCGCACTGTCTGCTTTCGGACGAAACGTAAGGAAAGCGAACGGATATGAGAGGGTTTACCCGGACGGGCTCGGCCGACTGCATTCCGAGAGGCGCTATCGCGTCTTCATCGACATCCTGTGCGACAAAGGCGCCTGTCCCGATGCGCGATGCTTCGCCGGCCGTAAGAGGCCGAAGCCGATCACCGCTTGGTGCTCCAACATTTACCTTGCGCCTGGATCGCAGCCCGCTTCGGACAGGACGCGCTGCGATAGCCGGCGCGGCCGTGCGGGCGATCAATCGGGCGGACGCACGAAATTCGGATCCTGCAGGGTCAACATGTGGGCGACGAGCTTCTCC
>JAFAEZ010000014.1 GCA_023423775.1 Pseudomonadota bacterium | reverse complement strand
GCGCCGGCTTCGGCGGCTGGCCGGCCTCGGCGGCGAGCAGGGCCTCGATCGGCGAGTTCGGCCCTTCGAGCTGCATCGCGAGTTTGGCCACTTCGGCGGCGATGTCGTTGATGCGCTCGCGCAAGAGCGCGTTCTCCATCCGCTCGGTCGCCCAGGAGCTCTCCGCCTGCTGCTGAATCGCGTTGATGTCGCGCTGCAGCTTGGCGCGCTCGTCGCGCGCACTGCGGAGCTGTTCCTCCAGCGCGGCTTTTTCCGCACGCAGAGACTCGAAGGCAGCCGACGACTTGCCGCCGCTCAGGGCTGCGAGCTCGACGCGCAGTTCCTTGACGGTGCGTTCGGCGCTGTCATTGGCCTGGCGCAGCTGGTTGTTCTCGTAGTCGCGCTCGGCGAGCAGCTTGCCCTGCGTGGCGAGGCGGCCCTCGAGGTCGGAGACGCGGCCCGACAGCATCTCGGCCTCCTTCACCTGCACGATGAGCTGGCGATCGAGCTCGGTGACGCGCTGGCTCAGATTCTCGACGCGGCCGCGGGCCGCGGCGAGCTCGCGCGAGGCGGTCTCGGATTCGGTCCGCTCCAGCGCCAGACGCGCCTGCGTCGCGGCGAACTCCTTCTCGGCGTCGCCGACGCGGTTCTTCAGCTCCTCGATCTGCGTGCGCACGGCGACCAGCTCGACCTGGCGGCTTTCCGCCATCATCGAACGGTCGGACAGCTCGGTGTTGATCCTGCCGAGCTCGGCCTGCTTGTCGGCCAGCGCGATCTCGGCCTCGCGCAGGGATGCGGTCTTGGCGTTGAACTCTTCTTCGGTGGCGCGGAGCTGCTCCTTCACCGCCTTCTCGCGCGCCTCCAGCGCGAAGATCGTGGCGTTCTTCTCGCCGAGCTCGATCTTCATGCGATTGATGGCGTCGCTCTTCTTGCCGAGCTCGGCGAGCTGGCTCGTGGTCTTGTTCTTGAGCTGCTCGACGCTCATCTCCAGCCGCCGCGCCGACATGGCGAATTCGGCCCGGAGCTGGTCCTTGTCGGCCTGGATCTCGGCCATCGACAGCGGAGTAGCGGCCTCGAGCCGGCGCGTGGTCAGGCGCACCGCGCGGTTGTGCACCAGCGGCACGATGGCAAGCCCGCACAGCATCGAGAGCAGGAAACCGATCGCCAGGTACATGATCGGTTCGACCATGGTCCAGAACTCCCAGAGCTAAGGAAAAATTTACCAACGACCATGCCATGGCGGGCCGGCAAAAAGCCAGCCCCGCTCTGTCGTTAACCTTGATCTGTGAGCATACGGGAGAAGGAAAACCCTAGAACGGGTTCCAGGTCGCGCGCGGGGTGTATTTGAGGTAGCCGATATTGGCTCCCAGCCGCAGGCCGAGGCCCGAGCGGATCGGCACCAGCACGATGTTGTTGGCGGTGAGCGCCGTCATGCCGAAGCCGCCGATGATGTAGGCCGAGCCGTCGAGGCCGGCGAAGCGCTGGTAGATCGCATTGGTGGCGGGCAAATTGTAGACCAGCGTCATGGTGCGGGCGCCGTCGCCGCCCCAGTCGAAGCCGAGCGAGGGGCCCTGCCAGTAGACGCGCAGATCTCCGGCGTTCTTGGTGTAGAGCGTGCCTTCGCCGTAGCGCAGGCCGGCGACGAAGGCACCCGAACCTTCCTCACCGAGGATATAGCCGTTCGGCAGGCCCCATTGGCTCACCGCCTTCTCGATGATCGAGGCGAGCCCGCGCGAAACATTCCCGAAGAAGCGGTGGCCGGCATTGACGAGCTCGTCCGGCCCATAGGTGCTGGGTGTCGGGGTCCGCTGCGGCGGCGGCAGGTCCGGCGGCGGCGCCGTCTGGGCGGAGGCCGGCACGATCCAGCCGACCATCGCGACGAGCGCGAGCGCAGCAAGGCGTGATGCGAAAGTCATAAAAGAACCCCTGGTATCGAATCCCGTCGCTTCCTTAACCTGACGCCAACAGGCACGGCTCTAGGTTGCGCCGGATGTCCCCTCGACTCGGATGTTATCCGCAGCAACTATGACGGCACAACGGCAGGAAGATAGCCCTTTGCGCCCCGGAATTGCCTTGATCGGCCGTCTCGTCTGCCTGCTGGCGGGCATCTGGCTGACCTGCGCGGGGCTGCCGGCCAAGGCAGCCACCACCGAGCGGATCGTCATCAATCGTTTCAGCGGCGTCGCCATCGAGGGCTTCGACCCCGTCGCCTATTTCGTCGATGGCGCGGCCGGGCGGGGCAAGGCGCAGTTCGAGGCAATCCTTTGGGGCGCGGTCTGGCGCTTCCGGAACGAGGGCAACCGGGCCTCCTTCGTGTCCCATCCCGAGATCTACGGACCGCAATACGGCGGCTATGATCCGGCCGATATTGCCCGCGGCGTCGCCATCGCCGGCAATCCCCGCTTCTTCGCGATCGTGTCCCAGCGGCTCTATCTGTTCAGCCGGGAAGCCAATCGCGACGCCTTCGCCGCCGATCCCCAGCGCTTCCTCTATGAGGTCGGCAAGCGCTGGCCGGCGCTGCTGGACCAGCTCGGTCAGTAGCAAGCCCGGTCAGGAGCGGCCGACCACGTCAGAAATCACCGCCTGCGGGTCACCCCAGGCGATGAACTCCGGGATGATGAAACCGCCGCCGCTGCGCTGGCCGAAGCGGAGCGCGCCGCCCTGGCCGTCGGTCACCCTGCCGCCCGCCGCGGTCACGACCGCGCAGCCGGCCCCGACGTCCCATTCCGAGGTCGGCCCGAAGCGGGGATAGATGTCGGCGCTGCCGTCCGCGATCCGGCCGAATTTCACCGCCGAGCCACACGTCTTCCTCACGGCATTGGGGCGGCTATCGATGAAAGCCTCACTTCTGGGATCGCCATGCGAGCGGCTCACCGCCGCGATCCAGGGCTCGCCCCGCGCCGGCAGCTTGCGGGTGCGGATCGGCTCGGCCGTACCGATGGTCACGCCATCAAAGCTGACGCGCTCGGCGCCGCGCCCGACGATACCGCGCCAGAGCAGGCCGAGCGCGGGCGCGGAGACGATGCCGAGCAGCGGCACGCCTTCGGTCACCAAGGCGAGGTTGACGGTGAACTCGTCGCGGCCGGCGACGAACTCCTTGGTGCCGTCCAGCGGATCGATCAGGAAGAAGCTGCCCTGGAACGGCGGGGAGGCGAGCTGGGTCCGCTCTTCCGACAGCGTCGGCACGTCGCCGGCGAGCTGCGCGAGGCCTTCGGCGATGATGCGGTCGGCGGCAAGGTCCGCCTCCGTCACCGGCGAGCCGTCCTGCTTGCCGTCGACCCGCATCGCCGCGCGGTTGACGGCCAGGATCGCTTCGCCCGCCTTCACCACCAGCGCGGTGAGCGGCTCCATCAGGCCGGATGCGGCCGCATCGTCGATCATCCTCACTTGCGTGCCTCATTCATCGGCAAGTTTCGCCCCTCTCGGTTGATTCGCCCTGATCGATTCGACCGAGGCCTTTATGGCCGCTTCGAACCTATCGCAAGCTAGCTGCCGCGGGCTTGCGAATGTTAGAACCCGCAGCATCCGTCAAGCATGCGTGATTCGCGGCGTCCAGCGCCGTGCAATTCCAGGAACCCTCCAGGACCCCATTATATGTCTGACGCTTCGTCGCCCGCGACCGCCACTGCTCCCGATATGCTCGAACTCGCTGCGCTCTTGTGCTCGCGGGTCTGCCACGATCTCATCAGCCCGGTTGGCGCCATCGTCAACGGGCTCGAAGTGCTCGACGACGATCCCAAGCCCGAGGACCGCGAGTTCGCGCTCGACCTGATTCGCAAGAGTGCCAAGACCGCCTCGGCCCGGCTCCAGTTCTGCCGCCTCGCCTTCGGCGCCGCCGGCTCGTCCGGCGCGCAGATCGATCTCGGCGATGCCCAGACCATGGCGCGCGGCCACATCGAGGACGGCAAGTGCTCGATCACCTGGAATCTGCCGCGACTGCTGCTGCCGAAGAATCGCGTCAAGCTCCTGCTCAACATGCTGGTCGTTGCCCAGCACACCATCCCGCGCGGTGGCATGCTGACGATCGATCCGATTGGCGAGGGCGAGACGATGAGCTTTCGCATCACTGCGACCGGACACAATGCGCGTCTGCCGCAGAACATCTCCGAGCTCCTCAGCGGCGAGCGTGGACCGGCGGCCGACGCGCATGCGATCCAGCCTTATTATACGCGGCTGCTCGCGCTGGCCTGCGGGCTCACGGTGACGCTCAAGCCGGAAGGCGAAGCCATCATCGTTAGCGCTTCGTAAACGCGCGCGTCGCTCTCGGACCGTTAATCGAATCTTTACGAGGCGCTTCGGCTTGTCCGGAGCGCCTTATCTCTTTGTTGGTTCCGTTCTTTTGCACATACTCAACCAATATTAAACGCTTTGCGGTGAAGCTGGCCTCATTCCGAAATGGCGCATCACGTCTCGTGCGCGCCCTCCCTGTATGAAGGCCTGTTTCATGGATGATCTGTTGCGGGAGTTTTTGACGGAGACCAGCGAGAGCCTGGACACCGTCGACAATCAGCTGGTGAAGTTCGAGCAGGAGCCGAACAACGCCAAGATCCTGGATAACATCTTCCGCCT
>JAFAEZ010000217.1 GCA_023423775.1 Pseudomonadota bacterium | reverse complement strand
CCCACGCCCCCTAACCGGGGGCCCCCACCCGTGGTGCGGGCCGCCCTTTTCCTAGGGCCGCCAGGGGCCCACCGCCCGCAATCGATCGAAGGCCTTGGCGGCCGCTGACAGGTGGCGCTTATCGCCTTTGGCGTCGCCGTCGGCCGCAGGCGCCAAGTCCAGCCCATCGAGCAACGCGCGCGCGGTCGCAGCGTCGTTGAGCGCGCCGAGATGTTCTTGGATGGCCTCAAGCGCGCCGAGAAAGGCCTTGCGCGACTTGGCCTTTGCCTTGTCCGTATCGAGTTCCTCCAGGAATTCGACCGCGTAGCGCAATTTCTTGACGTCGATCCGGAAACGGTGGCGCTGCTCCTCGTCCACCTCCTTGAGCTGGCCGCCGGCCTTGCGCACCTTGCGCCAGCGCCGGTCCAGCCGGTCGAGGGCGAAGCCGCGAAGTGGCTGGCGCGCCGGTGCGGTCCGCCGCCACGTTCCCGTGGCGAGCCACGCCACTAGGTCGAGCATCAGCATGCGCAGCCGCTGCGAGCCGAGCGCGGCGAGAACGCGATCATAGGCCTCGTCACGGGCCGCCTCGAGCTTCGGCCGCCAGTTGGGTTCCAGATCGCCGTGGCCCAGGAAGACGTCGAAATTGCGGGCTTCGCCGAGCTGGTCCGCAAACCACCGCAATTCCTCGCGCAAGCGCATGCCCTCCTCGTCGCGAACGACTGGGCTGAACAGGGAGAAGGCGGCGCGCAGCCTTCGGATCGCCACCCGCGCTTGGTGCAGCGCCGCCGGATCCCGCTTGCCCACGAGATCCTCGTTCAGCCGAAAGTGCTTCAGGCAGGCATGGGCGATCGCCGCAAAGCCGGCTCCCGCATCCGCTTCCGGATTGACCCGGACCGGGGCCGCCTTGGTGACCTTGCCGAGACGCCCATCGGCGAGAGCGAAGCCGCGCTCCGATTTGCTGAGGACGCCGAGGCGCAGCGGTATGTCGCGAGCAAGGGCGCGCGCGAGGTCGAACAAGGCGGCGGCCGGGCCTTGCTTCAGCTCCAACTCGATTTCGTCGAGCGGTCTCTCGCGCGTGTCGCCGCGGATCGTGCCGCGATCGAGGATCAGCTCGATCTCCGCTCCTTCCCATTCCAGCAGCCAGATCGTCCGCTCGACGTCGGACACCGTCACCGGCGCCAGCGCCGCACGCAATTTCGGCTTCAGCAGGGTGCCGAGCGGGGTCGCCGCGAGCGCTTCCTCGTCCAGCGCCGGCCCGTCGATCTCCTGCTCCCATTCGGGCCGGTCGAACAGGCCTGCCGCCCCGTTCCCGCCCCGCTTCACGGTCTGGACGAACCGTCCCTCGGCCGCCCGCACCCGCAGCGAGTAGCCCGCCTTGCGCAAGGCTGCTTTGTCGCTGTCGTAGTAAGTCGAGACCTGGCGCAGGCTGCGGCACGCCCGCCCGGCGAGCGAGGGATGACGCGCCAGCGCCTCGGCCGCATCCGCGTCGACCTCGAGCTTGAGCTCGATCTCCTGATCCTCGTGCATGGGCCCTCGCTCGGCCAACTCGGGGTGGCACCGCTTTAACCCCTCGCGCTATAGCTTCCAAATCGGGCGCGGGGATCCCGACCCTTCCCCCGCCGCCTCCGGCTTGCTAGAGCGCGCGCAACCGCCGCGCCGGACTCCGCCCGGCGCGAAGTCTCACTTCGCGACGAGGACATTATGACCGCCATCGGCAACGACAGTCTCAACACCCGCTCCACCCTCCAGGTCGGCGGCAAGAGCTACGCTTATTATTCGCTGAAGAAGGCCGCCGCCGCGCTCGGCGACGTCTCGCGGCTGCCGATGTCGATGAAGGTGCTGCTCGAGAACCTGCTGCGCTTCGAGGACGGCAAGACCGTGCTGCGCGAGGACATCCAGGCCCTGGTCGACTGGCAGCAGACGCGCAGCTCGGTCCGCGAGATCCAGTATCGCCCGGCGCGCGTGCTGATGCAGGACTTCACCGGCGTGCCCGCGGTGGTCGATCTCGCCGCGATGCGCGACGCGATGAAGGCGCTCGGCGGCAATCCGGAGAAGATCAACCCGCAGGTTCCGGTCCACCTCGTCATCGACCATTCGGTCATGGTCGACGAGTTCGGCAATCCGCGCGCCTTCGAGAAGAACGTCGCGCTCGAATATCAGCGCAACATCGAGCGCTACCAGTTCCTGAAATGGGGCGCGACCGCGTTCGACAATTTCAAGGTCGTCCCGCCGGGCACCGGCATCTGCCACCAGGTCAATCTCGAGAATATCGCCCGCGCCGTGTGGTCGTCGCCGGACGCTTCCGGCACTGAAGTCGCCTATCCCGACACGCTCGTCGGCACCGACAGCCACACGACCATGGTCAATGGCCTCGGCGTGCTCGGCTGGGGCGTCGGCGGCATCGAGGCCGAAGCCGCAATGCTCGGCCAGCCCGTCTCCATGCTGATCCCCGAAGTGGTCGGCTTCCACCTCACCGGCGCGCTCGCCGAGGGCATCACCGCCACCGATCTCGTCCTCACCGTCACCCAGATGCTGCGCAAGAAGGGCGTCGTCGGCCGCTTCGTCGAATTTTACGGCCCTGGCGTCGCGGCGCTCAGCCTCGCCGACCGCGCCACGATCGCCAACATGGCGCCCGAATATGGCGCGACCTGCGGCTTCTTCGGCATCGACGGCAAGACGCTCGACTATCTCCGCCTCACCGGCCGCTCGGACGAGCAGGTCGCTTTGGTCGAGGCCTATGCCCGCGAACAGGGCCTGTGGCTCGATCCGGCCGCGCCCGAGCCGGTCTTCACCGACACGCTGACGCTCGACATGGGCAGCGTCCAGGCCTCGCTCGCCGGCCCGAAGCGCCCGCAGGACAAGGTGCTGCTCGCCGACATCGACGAGGAATTCGTTGCCAACCTCGCCAAGGAATATGGCAAATCGGGCGGCGTCGGCGCGCGCGTCCCGGTCGAGGGCAGCGACGCCGGCCTCGCCAATGGCGACGTCGTCATCGCCGCGATCACCAGCTGCACCAACACCTCGAACCCGTCGGTCCTCGTCGCCGCCGGCCTCGTCGCCCGCAAGGCGCGCGAGAAGGGCCTCACCAGCAAGCCCTGGGTCAAGACCTCGCTCGCTCCGGGCAGCCAGGTCGTCACCGACTATCTCACCAAGGCGGGCCTCACCGAGGATCTCGACGCTCTGGGCTTCGACCTCGTCGGCTATGGCTGCACCACCTGCATCGGCAATTCGGGCCCGCTGCCCGAGCCGATCTCCAAGGCGATCCACGCCAACGACCTGGTCGCCGCGTCCGTCCTCTCGGGCAACCGCAATTTCGAAGGCCGCGTCTCGCCGGACGTGCGCGCCAACTACCTCGCCTCGCCGCCGCTCGTCGTCGCTTATGCGCTGAAGGGCACGGTCACCGAGGATCTGGTCAATGCGCCGATCGGTCAGGGTAAGGACGGTTCGGACGTCTATCTGCGCGACATCTGGCCGACCAATCTCGAAATCCAGCAGATGATCGACGCCCACGTCAACGCCGACATGTTCCGCGCCCGCTATGCCGACGTCTACAAGGGCGACGAGCAATGGCGCGCGATCGAGGTCACCGGCGGCGACACCTACGCCTGGTCGCCCTCGTCGACCTACATCGCCAACCCGCCTTATTTCGAAGGCATGTCGATGACCGCTGCCGGCATCGATGACATTCACGGCGCCCGTCCGCTCGCCATCTTCGGCGATTCCATCACCACCGACCACATCTCGCCCGCCGGCGCGATCAAGCTCGACAGCCCGGCCGGCAAGTATCTCACCGACCACCAGGTCGCCCGCGCCGACTTCAACAGCTACGGCGCCCGCCGCGGCAACCACGAGGTGATGATGCGGGGCACCTTCGCCAACATCCGCATCAAGAACGCGATGACCCCCGGCATCGAGGGCGGCGTCACCAAGCACGTCCCGACCGGCGAGGTGATGGCGATCTACGACGCGGCGATGCTCTACAAGCAGGCAGGCACGCCCTTGGTCGTCATCGCCGGCAAGGAATATGGCACCGGCTCGTCGCGCGATTGGGCGGCGAAGGGCACCAACCTGCTCGGCGTCCGCGCCGTCATCGCCGAGAGCTACGAGCGCATCCACCGTTCGAACCTCGTCGGCATGGGCGTGGTTCCGCTCCAGTTCGTCGATGGCGAGAGCCGCGAGAGCCTCGGCCTCAAGGGCGACGAGACCTTCACCATCACCGGCGTCGCCGCGCTGCAGCCGCGCCAGGAGGTCGAGGTCGCCGTCACCCGGGCCGATGGTTCGAGCTTCACCTTCAAGACACGCTGCCGCATCGACACGCTGAACGAGCTCGAATATTTCCGCGCCGGCGGCATCCTCCACTACGTGCTGCGCAACCTCGCCGCAGCCTGAACCCGGCCTGCGCGACCCTGCTCCGGTGGGGTCGCGCAGCTGCGTTCCGGTTCGAAACGCAGGTTAACAAAATATTTTGGGCGCTGTGGCTTTTCGGTTCGTCCCGTGCTCAAAACGGCCCGTCGCCGCCGCTTTGCGCGGTTAACAGGGCGCCTGCCAAGGTGGCGGATCGGTCCGCGCCGGACCTGTTCATCCCAAAGCCATGAAACCGTTCGGAAACATCGCACGTTGAGCCTCCAAGTTGTTTGACAAGGAGCCACTCATGGCGACGAGTATTCTGGAAGCCCGCGGCGGTTGCGTCATCCCCCAGGCAAGTATGCGTGGGTATCACATCGTGTACCGCGAGCATGAGACCAACCACTGCCCGGGCTGTGGCCACACCCATTGGTATATCGGCCGCACGATGGCCGAATGCGCCTTCTGCACGACCGCGCTTCCGCTGGAAAACGCCCCCCTGGTGGCCGGCGGGCAGATCGTGCGGACCATCCGCCGGCCGATCTACGGCCGTCCCGAGCATGCCTACGCCGCCTGACGCGGCCCTTCCACCGGTTGCGGCCGAGGCCGCACGCGCGCGCCAGCCCTTGTCCCCCCTCTCAGACGGGCCGGCGCGCGCACCTTAACCCTCTCTTAGAGCTGGTACCCTAGGCTTGCCGCCATGGCAGGCCACGGCTTCTGGGTCATGAGTGGGGCGTTACTGATCGCCGCCGCGCTGTTCGGTCCCCGGGCGGAACTGCCGCCCGAGCCCGCCGCCGAGGAATTGACACCAGCGGTCCATCCCAATCCGGCGCCGGTAGGCAACGGCATGGCCGGCACGATCTTGCGCCGCGCGCCCGACGGTCATTTCTATGCCGACGCCCAGGTCAACGGCGCGCGGCTCCGCCTGCTGGTCGATACCGGCGCCAGCGGCCTCGTCCTGACCCGCGCCGACGCTCAGCGCGCCGGCATTGCGCTCGGCGATTTCAGCGCGACCGGCCAAGGCGCGGGCGGCACGGTGCGGCTGATGCCGACGACGCTCGGCCGCGTCGCCCTGGGCCCGCTCAGCGCCAATAACGTCCCGGCCATGGTCGCCGAGGACGGACTGCCCGTGTCGCTGATGGGCCAGAGCTTCCTTGCCCGCATCGGTACGGTCACCATCCGCGGCGACGAGATGCTACTTCTTTAAGGCTTGCGCCGAACCGGCACTGGGGCGTTGCAGATGTCGACGCCGCCCGCGGGGCGGTCGAAAAAGTCGCCCCCGCGATTGGCGCGGCCGGTGACATAGGAGCCGAACGCTGCGTGGTCCGAGCGCAGCACCTCGTAGCCCGGCCGCATAGCGGCGGGCATATCGGCGGCCAGCATCACGCGGGCGATGCGGATGTCCTGCGCCCGATCCTTGTAGAAGCCGAGCGCTTCGGTGCCGCGCGGCCGGGCCGAGAGGCGGTCGATGCCGTCGACGACGCGGCCGACGGTGGCGATGTTGCGGTCGAGATGGCGCGGCGCATGGCCGATCACGGCATACAGTTCGCCGCCGGTGCCGGTGTCCGGCGAGAGTTCGCGCCCGGCGCCCACCATCCCATAGCAATGGGTGAGCCAGGCCTTGCCGCTCTCGGGATCGTAAGCGACCGGCCAGCTGGCCGCGTGCCCCACCATCGGCGCGTAACTGTCGGGAAAGCCGAGCGGCCGAACGTTCATGCCCTCGAGCGGGCGCTCATATTCGGCCGGCGGCTTGGCGGTCACGCCCTGCGGCAACGGCTTGTCGCTTTCGTTGACGCCCCATTGTGCGACATAATTGTCCTGCACACGATAGACGGCGGCGCCGTTCCAATAGCCGGCCCGGGCGAAGGCGCGGATGTTGGCGACATGCACGGGGGCGAAATCGGCCGCCAGTTCGATCGCCACGCGGCCGCCGTCAGCAAGGTCGAGGATCAGCAGGTTCTCCGGGTCGATCGCCCGCCATGCCTCGGCCGGCGCACCCTTCACCACGTCGGCAGGCTCCGTCGCGTCCTTGACCGGGGCGGGCCGCCAGAAGGTGTAGCGCGCGGAGGCGTCGGCATCGGCCGCCTGCCCCGTCGCTTGGTTGCAGGCTGCCAGCAGCCCCAGCAATGAAACGGCCATCAATTTACGCATGCGTCGCTCCCCGTCCTTTTTCGCAAGGCATAGCGACTGCCTTGGATACGGACCAGACGCCGCGGGCCTCTGCCGCTTCACCGCGCCCGGCAAAGCCGCTAGGCTTCGACCTTTCGGGGCGCACGACGCGGAGAATTCATGCTCAATCTGTTGCTTGCTCTGACGGTCGGCGGGATCATCGGCTGGATCGCCAGTCCCATCATGCGCAACGACCGCCAGCGGGGCGTAGTGGCCAACGTTGTCATTGGCCTGTTCGGCGCCTTCCTCGGCGGCTTCGTGCTCGGCCCGGTGATGGGCGGCGGCAACCTGCTCGAGAACCGTTTCGATCCGATGAGTCTGGTCGTCGCCTTGCTGGGCGCGATCGCCCTGCTCACGATCGTCGCCTTGTTCCGCCGACGTCGCCTGCGCAAAGTGCGCGTCGATACCCCCGTCGATCAGTAACGCGAGTTGATCGAGATCGGCGTCGCCAGCTCCTTGCGCTGGACGCTGCCGCCCGCGCCGTAAGTGGCATGACGCGTGCCGCTCAGCCGCTTGGCCTCGGCTGCGACCGCCGCCATCATCTCGAGAGAAAGTTCGATATGGCGCGAGAGGACGCGCGCATTGGGTTCGGAGACTTCCTTGAGCTCGGCCAGCGCGGCCAGCAGCGCGTCCTTGGCTTCGGGCTCCAGCGTTTCGACCCAATCGGGATGGGCGCGGGTGAACTCGGCCGATTTGGCCTCGAGGATGCCGACCAGCCGGGCCTTCGCGGCGGCAAGCTCGGTCAGCGTCGGCGCGCGGCCGCGCGTTTCCAGCGCCTCGGTCTCCTCGCGCATGATCGCGATCAGCGACTGGATCGTGTCGACGAGTTCACTGACCATTGCCATTCCCTCCCTGCATCTTGATGATCTGCTCCATGACCGCGGGTGCGATGCCGACGCCGCCGCCCCGCGCCATCTCGGCGCCCAGTTTCTCCGCAAGCACGCCGCGGAACATCTCCTCGCCGTGACCGCCCGAAAATTCGTCGCCGATCTCGACCGTCTCCATCATGATCTTGGTCATCTGGCCGAGGAACACCGCCTCGAATTCGCGCGCCGTCGCCTGCGCGGCGCTCTCGCGCTGCGGCACCGGGGTCCGCGGCTGCACCGGCGCCATCGGGGTCTGGCCGATATCGTTCATCACTGGACCTCGATTTCGGCCTGGAGCGCGCCGGCGGTCTTGAGCGCCTGCAATATGGTGATGAGGTCGCGGGGGCTGACGCCGAGCGCGTTGAGGCCGCTCACCAGCGAACTCAGCGAGGAGCCGCCGCCGACCATCGCCAGCGAAGCGCCGCCGCCGTCGTCGACCTCGATCGCGGTTCGCGGCAGCACCACCGTCTGGCCGTCCGAAAGCGGGGCCGGCTGCGAAGCGACCGGGGTCTCCGAGACGCTGATCGTGAGGCCGCCCTGGGCGATCGCCACCGGGCTGATCCGCACGTCCTTGCCCATCACCACCGTGCCCGAGGCTTCGTTGATGACGATCCGGGCGGGCTGGTCGACCGTCACTTCGAGATTTTCGACGCGTGACATCAGGTCGACCACGGAACCGCCTCGCGGCGTGATCTGGACCGTCGCCGGATCGAGGATCTCGGCCGCGCCGGGCACCTCCCGGTTGATCGTCTCGGCGATCCGCCGCGCGGTGGTGAAATCGGGGTTCTTGAGCGCGAGCTTCAGGCTCGACGCCGAATTGAAGGCGAACGGCACCTCGCGCTCGATGATCGCGCCGCCGGCAATGCGGCCGGAGGTGGTCACGCCGCGGGTCACGCTCGCTCCGGCGCCCTGCGCCTTGAAGCCGGACACCGCGACTGGTCCCTGCGCGACCGCATAGATCTCGCCGTCGAGCGCGCGCAAAGTCGACACGATCAGGGTCCCGCCCTGCAGGCTCTTGGCGTCGCCGATCGCGGAGACCTGGACGTCGATCTGCGATCCAGCGCGCGCGAACGGCGGCATGGTCGCGGTCACCGACACCGCGGCGACATTCTCGGTGCGCATCTGCGTGCCTTCGACGCTGACGCCCATCCGCTCGAGCATACCCTTCATCGATTCCTCGGTGAACGGCGCGTTACGGATGCGGTCGCCGGTGCCGGCAAGGCCGACGACGAGGCCGTATCCGACCAATTGGTTGGCGCGGACATTCTCGACGTCGACGATGTCCTTGATCCGGGGTGCGGCTTCCGCGGCCGCGGGCAGGGCCCAAGCGGCGAACGCGAACAGGCAGGCGGAAAGAAGATGGGAAGAGCGCATGATCACCCGGGCTGGTGGAAAATTGGCAGCCTTCTTCTTATAGGATAAGGAGGGAACACTTTCCCGAAGTCGACAGGAGAATTCCGTGCGCATCTCCGGCGTTCCGCCCATCCAGCCGCGCGACCTGTCGGCGACCCGCTCCAAGTCGGGCGTCTTCACCGTCACCGGCGAAGCCCCGGCGAGGCCCGCCGGCAATCCGGTCCAGCCCGCAACCTCAGTGTCGATGCTGGTGGCGCTTGCCGCCGCCGACGACGAGGTCGAGCGCCGCCGCCGCATGGCCGAGCAGGCCGAGCGCGGCCTCGACGCCTTGGAACAGCTCGACAAGGACATGACCGAGGGTCGCCCCACCGTCGACAAGCTCCGCGCCGTCGCCGCCTGGTCGCGCGGCATCGCACCGCCGGCCGATCCCGAGCTCGCCCGCCTGGTGAGCGACATCGAATTGCGCGCCCTGATCGAGCTCGCCAAGCAGGAACGCGAGGACTGATCGCGCGGCGCGCAGGCCGCGCCGCTGCTCCACACACAGAGAGGCCGGCGGAGTCTCGCGACGCCGCCGGCCTTTTGTTGGTCAGCCGATCAGAATTCGTTCCAGTCGTCCACCGCCTCGGCGAGGTTGGACTGAAGCTTCAGCGCCGTGTTCCCGCGCGCGACCGGACGCGGCGCCGGCTTGGGGCGTGCCACGGCGCGCACCGGAGCGGCTTCCTGGCCGGTCTGGAAACGCCCGACCAGATTGCTGAGGCCCGTCGCCTCGTCGGCGAGACTGCGCGCGGCTGCCGTGCTTTCCTCGACCATCGCCGCGTTCTGCTGCGTCACCTTGTCCATCTCGGTGACCGCCGTGTTGACCTGGGCCAAGGCCGACGACTGCTGGTCGGCGGCCATCGCGATCTGCGACACCAGCCCGCTGATCTCGTCGACCGAACCGATGATGCGCTCCAGCGCGTTGCCGGCATCACCCACCAGCTTGACGCCGCTGTCGACCTGGGCGCTGCTGGTCGAGATCAGCTGGCCGATCTCTTGGGCGGCGTCGGCCGAACGCTGGGCGAGCGCGCGGACCTCGTTGGCGACGACCGCAAAGGCGCGGCCCGCCTCGCCGGCATGCGCCGCCTCGACCGAGGCGTTGAGCGCGAGCAGGTTGGTCTGGAACGCGATCTTCTCGATGACCGTGATGATCTGGGTGATCTGCTGCGAGCTCTTCTCGATCCCCGCCATCGCCTCGACCGCGGCAGCGACGACCTTGCTGCTCTGCTGGGCGTCGGCTTGGGTGGCGGCGACCAGCTTGTTGGCCTCGTTCGCCCCGATCGCGCTGTTCTGCACGGTCGCGGTGATTTCGGTCATCGCCGCTGCCGTCTCCTCGAGCGAGGCCGCCTGCTGCTCGGTGCGCCGCGACAGATCGTCGGAAGCCTGGCTGATCTCGCCCGAGCCGCCATGGATGTTGGCGGTGGCACGGGCGATCGAGCCCATCGCCGTGCGCAGCTCGCCGACGGCGGCGTTGAAGTCGTCCTTCAGCTTCTGGAATTCGGGCGGGAAGGCGACGTCGAGATTGTAGGTGAGGTCGCCCCCGGCGAGCGCAGCCAGGCCGTCGGCGAGCGCGGTGGTGACCCGCTCCTGGATCGCGGCCGCCTGGGGGGCGCGCTGCCGCTCCTTCTCGACGACCGAGCCGCGGAAGGCGTCGACCGCGCGGGCGATGTCGCCGATCTCGTCCTTCTGCTCGGTGTGCGGGACGGCAGCGTCGCTATTCTCGCGCGCCAAGCCGTGGATCGTCGTGCCCAGGCCCTTGATCGGGCGGACCACGCCGCGGGTCACGACCAGGAAGGCGGCGAACGCTGCGGCGAGGCCGGCCGCGGCCAGCACCAGCATCAGGATGAACATGAACTGGGCGTTCTTGATCGCGGCGTCGGTATCGGCGCTGGCGTTCTGAATCTGCATCTCGACGAGCTTGTCGATCGCTTCGGCGATCGGCGCGACGGCTTCGTAGGTTTCGGTCTCCCAGCCATCGAGCCCGGCGCGGTCGCCGCGCTCCATGATGCCCTGGAGAATCTCGACGTCCTTGGCGGCGCGAGTCATCAGACGCTCGAGTTCGGCTGCCAATGCCGCTTCCTCGCCCTCCGGATTGGTGGCGCGATAGTCGTTCCAGTGCCCCGCAATTGCCTGACGGCTCTCGCGGACCATGGTGGCACCTTCGGCGATGGTGATATTGTCGTTGCGGACGCGGTGGCCGGTATTGACGATGCCCTCGTTATAGAGGTCGGCGACCTCCTTCAGGCTCTGCAGCGGCTTCACGCGATTATCGAGCAGGTCCGACAGCGCATCGCCGCTCTGGTCGGACGAATAGAAAGCGGCGGCCGAGATCGTCACCATGGCGACGGTCAGGAACAGGATGGCCGACAGTAATTTGGTACGAAGCGTCATTGACTCGGCTCCATCTGAGCGTGGTGCGACAGTCCCCATCGGGACTTCGGACGCGTGCGCTTTGATGGCGACTATCGTCAGAGGTCCTGGCGTGCAGACGGCATCGCGCCGCGCGCCAGATGGTTACTTCGACTTGAATTATAGGATGGAGCCGCTCGGCCTGCGCGGAACCCTACAGTATTTTCCTGTTGGCGGCCGGCGCGGGCATGAAAAAGCGGGAGGCGATCGCTCGCCCCCCGCTTCTTTCAGTCGCGAGACGGCGCTTAGAATTCGTTCCAGTCGTCCACCGCTTCGGCGAGGCTGGACTGAAGCTTCAGCGCAGTGTTGCCGCGGACGGCCGGGCGCGGCGCCGGCTTGGCCCGCACCGGCAGCGCGACCGGCGCGATCGCCTCCGACCCGGTCTGGAAGCGGCCGACCAGGGCGCTGAGGCCGGTGGCCTCATCGGCCAGGCTGCGCGCGGCTGCCGTGCTTTCTTCGACCATCGCCGCATTCTGCTGCGTCACCTTGTCCATCTCGGTGACGGCGGTGTTGACCTGGGCAAGCGCCGAGCTCTGCTGATCCGCAGCCATGGCGATCTGCGAGATCAGCGTGCTCACTTCGTCGACCGAGCCGATGATCCGCTCGAGCGCATTGCCCGCCTCGCCGACCAGCTTGACGCCGCTGTCGACCTGGGCGCTGCTGGTCGAGATCAGCTGGCCGATCTCCTGGGCGGCGTCGGCCGAACGCTGGGCGAGCGCCCGCACCTCGTTGGCGACGACCGCAAAGGCGCGGCCCGCCTCGCCGGCATGCGCGGCCTCGACGCTCGCGTTGAGCGCGAGCAGGTTGGTCTGGAACGCAATCTTCTCGATGACGGTGATGATCCGGGTGATCCGCTGCGAGCTCTTCTCGATCTCGCCCATCGCATTCACCGCAGCGCCCACGACCTTGCTGCTTTCCTGCGCGTCGGCCTGGGTGGCCTGGACCAGCTTGTTGGCCTCGGCGGCGCCGATCGCGCTGTTCTGCACGGTGGCGGTGATCTCGGTCATCGCCGCCGCGGTCTCCTCGAGCGAGGCGGCATTCTGCTCGGTGCGGCGCGACAGATCATCCGAAGCGGCGCTGATCTCGCCGGAGCCGCCATGGATGTTGGCGGTGGCGCGGGCGATCGCGGCCATCGCGGTGCGCAGCTCGCCGACGGCGGCGTTGAAGTCGCCCTGGAGCTTGGCGTAATCGGCCGGGAAGCCCTGCAGCTCGGCGGTAAGGTCGCCCGCGGCGAGCTTGCCGAGGCCCAGGCCGACTTCCTCGACGACATGCTTCTGCTCGGCATCGGCCCTGGCCTTGATCTCCGCCGCCTTTTCCATGGCGACGGCGTTATCGCGGAACACGAGCACGGCCTTGGCCATCGTGCCGACCTCGTCGCCGCGGTCGATGCCGGGCACGTCGAGCTTGGTCTCGCCACCGGCAAGGCGGCCCATCATGTCCTGCAACGCGGCGAGCGGGCCGGTGATGCCGACACGGGCGATGAGGACGCCGAGCCCCGTCGCGCCCACGATCGCCAACAGCGTGACGATGATAGACATCCAGGCATTCTGGCTGATGCTCGCGGACAGGTGGTTGGAAGTTTCGTCAGCTTCCTTGATCAGCCCCTCGTTGACCTTGACGATCTCCGCAATGAACGCGGTGAGTTCCTTGTCGGCTTCGTCCAGGACGCGATTTGCCTCGTCGTCGCGGCTCTGCAGGCCGAGCGCGATGCCCTGCTCGGCATGGGCATGAACGCGCCCGAGCACCTGTTCGAGCCGCACCAGATCGTCTGCCATCTGCGGCTGGTCGCTCTTGGCCTGGACGAACAGGTCCATGGCGCTCTTATAGGCTTCGCGTTCCCGTTGCGGAGCGCTCTGCGCATCGGCGCTCGCCGGATCGTAAGCCACTGCCTGGTAGCCATCGTGCACCATCTGCGCCGCGTAGCGGGTAGCGCGGGCGAGCCGCACAGCCGTCGGCAGCTTCTTGTCGGTGAGGTTCGAATAATCCCGGTCGACCTGCTTCATGGTCTCATTGCTGTAGAGGCCCAGCGAGAGGCTGACCGCCCCGAACAGCAGCAGCACGGTTATGATCTTGGTCGATATTTTTGCATTGGTTAGAAACTTCATCGGGCGCTCCTGAGGGCGTATCTTTCCTCCCGCTTATAGGAACGGAATCGGAGGCCGACGGAGGAGCCGTAATGGCCCTGCAGTAGTCCTACCACTGCCTCGTCTCGGCCACCGACAGGGGATACCCCGCCCTCACCCCTTGCGCTTGGCCAGCCGCATCACGAAGCCGATGATCTCGGCCACCGCCTTATAATGTTCGGCCGGGATCGGATGGTCGATCTCGACCGATGCGTAGAGCGCGCGGGCCAGCGGCGGGCTCTCCACCACCGGAACCTTGTTGGCGGTCGCGATCTCGCGGATCTTGAGCGCGACCAGGTCGACGCCCTTGGCCACCACCACCGGCGCGGCCATGTCGCCATGCTCATATTTGAGCGCGACCGCATAATGGGTCGGGTTGGTGACGATCACGCTCGCGGTCGGCACCGCCTGCATCATCCGCTGGCGCGAGCGCTTGATGCCGATCTGGCGGATCTTCGCCTTGATCTTGGGGTCGCCCTCGCTCTGCTTGTGCTCGTCCTTCAGTTCCTGGAGCGTCATCCGCATCCGCTGGAAGAAGGATCGGCGCTGGTAGACGAAGTCGAACAAGGCGATCGCCCCGACCAGGATCGCCACCGCTTTCAGCATGACGAACACCAGTTCGAGCGCGACGTCGCCGATCCGCCCGGCGCCCGACCCGATCAGTTGGTCGAGCCCGACCATCTTGGGCCAGACGACGACCGAGGCGACGATGATCACGGCGGCGAATTTGAGCAGGGTCTTGCCGAACTCGACCAGGGCGCGGACGCCGAACAGGCGACCGAGCCCGCTGACGGGGTTGAGCTTCGACCATTTGGGCTTCACCCGCGACCAGGCCAGAGTGGGCCGTCCCTGCACGAACAGGGTGAGCAAGGCGAAGCCGGTGAGCAGGCCGAGGATCGGCGCCATCGCAAGCGCGGTCTCTCCGGCGATGCCGGTGACGATGCCCTGCGCGCCCTCCGGATCCATCCGGAAATCTTCGGCGCCGCCCCATATCCGGACGAGGACCGCGCCCAAACTGGACAGGGTCATGACCCCGAGGCCGCCGGCGACGATGATCGCCCCGGTGAACATCATCGCATGCTTCATCTCCGAAGAGATCGGCACGTCGCCCTTCAGCCGCGCATCCTCGAGCTTCTTGTCGGTCGGCTCCTGGGTCTTCTGGTCCTTGTCGGGTGCTTCGGACATCGGTCAGGCCCAGGTCGTCTGCATCCACTCCGCCATCGCCTGCGCGAAGGTGGAGAGCATGGTGCCGATCACGATCGCGAACAAAGCGATGCCGAGCATGATGTTGAGCGGCTGGGCGATGAAGAAGACCTGGATCGCCGGCGCCATGCGCGCGGTGAGGCCCAGAGCGACGTTGAAGACGATGCCGTAGACGAGCAGCGGCGCGGCGAGGCTCAGCGCCAGCGCCATCGACTGGCCGGTGACCTCGACCGCGAGCCGGGCGAAATCCTCGCCGGGCGGCAGGCCGCCGACCGGGAACAGGCCGTAGGACTGGACGATCGAGGCAATCCAGAGATGGTGGACGCCGATCCCCATGCACACCAGAGCGGCGGCGACGCTGACGAATTTGCCGAGCGCGGCGGCGTGGCCGCCCTGGCCCGGATCGAACAGCATCGCGGCGGAGAGGCCGATCTGGATGCTGACGATCGATCCGGCCATCGCTGCGGCCTGGAACATGATGCGGACGATCATGCCCATTGCCAGTCCGACCAGGGTCTCGCCGATGATCAGGCCGGGCAGGGCCGCATCGCTCGCCACCGCCGGGCTGACCTTGGCCGAGAGGATGCCCCACAAGGCGGCCGACATGCCGAGCGCCATCAGCAGGCGGATGCGGGCCGGCACCGCTTCCTCGGAGAAGACGGGCAGCAGCATCAGCACGGCGCCGACGCGGCAGAACAGGATCAGGAAGGTCGTCGCCTCGAGCGGGAAGCCGAGCATGGCCTCAGCCCGCTATGATCCGGTCGGCGAGGACGCTCATGAAGTTGGAAAGCGACGCTCCGATCATCGGCAGCGAGAGCAGGAGGACGACGCCCAGCACCAGCAATTTGGGCACGAAGGTGAGCGTCATTTCCTGGATCTGGGTCAGCGCCTGGAACAGGCCGATCGCCACGCCGACGATCAGCGATGCGAACAGCATCGGGCCCGCGACGGTGAGCATCACCCACATCGCGGCCTTGGCCAGCTCCATGACGTCGGCCGGATCCATCGTCAGATCTGCATGCGCATGATGTCGGAATAAGCGTTGACCACGCGGTCGCGCACGGCGACGACGGTGTCGAGCGCCATTTCGGCGGCGCCGATCGCGGTGACGACGTCGACGAGGTCGCCCTTGCCCGCCACCTGTTTGGCGCTGGCCGCCTCGGCGGCGCGCATCGAACCGGCGGCGTCGGTCACCATCGTCTCGATCAGGCTGCCGAAGCCGCCGCCGGAGACCGCGCCGGCATCCTCGCCGCCCCCGATTCCGCCCCCGATTCCGCCAATCCCGCCGGCCTTGCCGCCGCCGGAGATGCGGCCATAGGCCGAGGCCGCGTCGAGCGCTCCAATGGACATTGCTCTAATCCTTTACTTCAGAAGGTCGATGGTGCGCATGGTGAGGCTCTTGGCCGCTTCCAGCGCATTGAGATTGGCTTCGTAGGCGCGCTGCGCCGCCTTCATGTCGGCCGCCTCGACGAGGCTGTTGACGTTGGGCTTCAGCACGTAACCGGCGGCGTCCGCGGCCGGATTGCCCGGCTGGTAGATGCGCTGGAAAGCGCTCTTGTCGCCTTCGATGCCGGTGATCTTGACGCCTTGGGCGCCGGTCGCGCGATCGACTTCCGCCTGGAAGGTCGCGACCTTGCGTCGATAGGGCTGGCCGCCGGGAGTCGTCGCGACGCTGTCGGCGTTGGCGAGATTCTCCGCGATCACGCGCATCCGCAGCGACTGGGCGCGAAGCCCGGAGGTCGACACTGCGACGCTGTCCTTCAGATCCATGACGTCTCCGTTCGATAGGCGGGGCGCCTGCGCGCCATCTTCCGATCTTATAGGCAAATTTTTCCTAGCGGCCCGAAAGCCCCTCAAAAATTAATCCTATAAGTTGGTCAAAGGAGAACGGCCCCATGTCCGCTGTCGAGGAAATCAAGGTTGACCTGGAGATCGTGCTGGGTTCGGCCCAGTTGCCGATCCGCCAGATATTGAAGATGAGCCGCGGCGCGATGATCCCGCTCGGCCAGAGCCATGACGAGCCGACCCGCGTCTATGTGAACAACCAGCTCGTCGCCCAGGGCAAGGTGCTGGTCGCCGGCGACCAGATGTCGCTCGAGATCACCGAGATCGTGAAGAAGAAGGCCGGCTAAGTGGACCTTCTCGCCCTCCTGCGCACTTTGGGCGCGCTCGGCACCGTGCTCGGCATGCTCGCCGGCGCGCTCTGGCTCGTGCGCCGCTACGACATCAAGCTGCCCGGCCGCGTCTCCGTCGACGCCCGCCGCCGCGTCGCGATGGTCGAGCGTACCGCGATCGACGCGCGCCGATCGGTCGCGCTCATCCGCCGCGACGGCGTCGAGCACCTGCTGCTGATCGCGCCTGAAGGCCATGTCGTGATCGAGAGCAACATCGTCCGCGCTCCCGAAGAAATCGCGGCCGCGGTCGAAGCCGCAGCCGCCGAAGAGGCACGCACCGTCGCCCAGGATTTCGCCACCTTCCAGGAAGTGCTCGGCAAGGTCCGCGAGCGCGCCGAGACCGTCGCCGGCAAGGTCAAGCAGGCCCGCGCCACGCGCGCCCGCGCCAAGCTGCCGCCCCCGCCCGCTCCCAAGCCCGCGCCGGTCAAATTGAAGGTCGTCGATCCCAAGGCCGCCGCCACGGTTTCCGCCCATGCGTAAGCTCGCCCGTTACGGGCTGCTCGCGCTGGCGGTCGCCACCCCGGCCGTCGCCTTCGCGCAGAGCGCCAACGTCAACCTCGGCGAAGGCTCGCTGTCGGGCCGCGCCATTCAGCTCGTGCTGATGCTGACCGTGCTCAGCCTCGCGCCGGGCATCCTGATGACGGTGACCTCGTTCACCCGCATCGTCGTCGCTTTGTCGCTGCTCCGCACCGGCATCGGCGCGCCGGGCGTTCCGCCCAATCCGGTGATCATCAGCCTCGCCCTCTTCCTCTCCTTCTTCGTGATGGCGCCGACGATGGACGCCGCGTGGAAGCAGGGCGTCACTCCGTACAATGAGGGCCGGATCAACGAGACCCAGGCGTTCGAGCGGACGTCCGCGCCGTTCAAGGCCTTCATGTTGAAGCATGTCCGGCCCGAGGACGTCCGCCTGTTCGTCGAGCTGTCGGGCAAGCCCGCGCCGTCGCGCGCCGAATTGCCGCTCACCACCCTGATGCCCGCCTTCATGATCTCCGAACTGCGCCGCGCGTTCGAGATCGGCTTCCTCTTGCTCCTGCCGTTCCTGGTCATCGACCTCGCGGTGGCGGCGGTGCTGATGGCGATGGGCATGATGATGCTGCCCCCGGCGACGATCTCGCTGCCGATGAAGATCATCTTCTTCGTGCTGGTGGACGGCTGGGCGTTGGTCGCCGGCTCGCTGGTCCGCAGCTTCGGCGGCCCGGGCTGAGGGTCGCGCTCCACCCGTTCGGACAAGATAAAGGCCGCGTCCCGGAAGGGGCGCGGCCTTTTCGTTGCTCGCGGGGGATCAGACCTGGTGCGACGCCCGGCCGCCGCCGTAGCGGGAGTCCGGATCCTGCAGCCAGCGCGCGACGTCGTCGAAGCGCAGCACATCGAAGAAGGCGATTCCCGCTTCGTCGTCGCGCGCCCAGCGCACCGCGCCGCGCACGGTGGGCAGGCCGGGGATGGCGAGGGTGAGCTGGTCGCCCTCGCACAAGGGCTCGGCCGAGCGGATGCGCGTGCCGCTCTGCGACAGGTCGAGCAGCGAGGCGGGCAGGGTCCGCCCGTCGCAGCGCACCAGCACCATGCAGTCGGCGGCCATGCGCGGCGCGCGCGCCACCTGATCGGCCGCAGCCATATGCGGCGCCAGCACCTGCTCGAGATCGACCGGGCCGTCGAACTGCACGCCGGCCGCCGGCCGGTCGGCCCAGATCACGGCGCCCTCGAGGCTGCGGCCGTTGCGCAGCTCGAGCCGGACGCGCTCGCCGGTGCGCACTTCGGCGGCGCTGTGCATCATCAGCCCGCCTTCGGAAATGTTCATCACCCGGCAGAGTTGGTCCATTTTCTCGGTTACGAGCCGCGCGACCAGCATGACGCGGGTCGTGCGCGGCGCGCGCTCGATGCGCGGCGTCCGGACCGTGAGCGGAGCCGACAGCGCATCGCCGCGCGGAAAGCGTCGGCCCAGCATCAGGCGGGCGTCGCCTGGGTGACGGCGGCACGGACGACCACGCCCTTGCCGAAGGCCTCGTCGGCGGCCTCGATCACAACCTTGCGGAACAGGCCGATATTGGGGAGCAGGCCGTCCGGGCCGGCCGCCATCGGCGTCTTGTAGGTGCGCATGTTGATCGCGTTGAGCAGCAAAGGCAGCCGCGCCGCGACGAATTCGCTCTGGTCCGCCTGGACCTCGAGCGCCATCTCGAACGCGACGTAACCGGAGAGCCGGCCATCGGCGAACACCAACGGCGCCAGCACCTTGCCGGCCGGCACGAACGCGGTCCCGGCCGTGCGCGCGTCCTCGGCCGGGCCGAGCAGCAGTCCGGTCGCATAAGCGGCGCCGCCGCCGACGCCGATGCCGGCGAGAAGGACGAGCAGCGAAAGCAGGGTCTTCTTCATGCGCCCCTCAGAATTTGAAGCTGACGTCGCTCGGCAGCGCGGGCGCCTCGCCAAGCACGACGACGGTGATGCGGCGATTCTCCGGCCGGTCCGGCTGGTCCGGGTAGATCGGCGCCGTGCCGGCCTTGGCGACCACCTCGGCGATGCGGTCGGGGGTGAGCCCCGCCCCGATCATCGCCGCGCGCGCGGACTGGGCGCGGTTGCCCGAAAGGCGCCAGTTGGCGTCGCTCTGGCCGCCGGTCGAATCGGTGTGGCCCTCGATCGCGATCCGCGAGCCGGACTTGGCCACGCTGCGCGCGATCCGCGCCAGCAGCCCCTTGGCATAATCGTTGAGCTCGGCGGTGGGCCCCTTGAACATCTGCTGGTTGGCGGTGTCCATGAGGTTGATGCGCAGGCCGTCGCGCTCGGGATCGAGACGGACATTCTTGCGGCCGGGGTCCGCCGGCGTGGAATCGATCGCGATCTTCAGTTCCTGCGCCAGCATCCGCATCGACGCGTCCGGCACGTTGGCGGTGCCGCCGCGCGCCGTGCCGGCCGTCGCTGCCTCGACCGTGGGCTGGCCATTGGACGTGGTGTTGTCGGACTGCGCCTTGCGCGTGCGCCCGCCAAGGCCCGGGGTTTCGCCGGTCGAGCCTGAGGGCGAAGGATCGTTGGGCGTGAAATATTCGGCCAGGCCCTTCAGTTTCTCCTTGTCCGGAGTCGAGAGCAGCCAGAGCAGCATGAAGAAGGCCATCATCGCCGTCACGAAGTCGGCATAGGCCACCTTCCACGCGCCGCCATGATGGGCCGCGGTCGCTTTCTTGCGGACCCTGCGAATGACGATCGGGCGCTCGTTCGCGCCGGGCGCGGCCATCGTCAGGCCGCCTGCAGCGCGGCGCGGAGTCGGTCCTGGACGACGCCGAGGCGCACGCCTTCCACCGCTTCCAGCGAATGCAGGCCGTTCGCCAGCCGCTCGAGCAGGTCGGCGCTCTCGTCCGCGCGCTGGATGACGAGATCGAAGGTCTGCAGCTGCTCGGTGTAATTCATCGCCAGCTGCTCGTCGGCGACCAGGATCTCGGCGAGCTGTTCCACCAGCCGGCGCAGATCGCGAATCTCTTCCGCGATCGCGGCCTTCAGCGAGGGTGCGAGGTGATCACTCTGGGACATAGTCTTTTATAGAGGGGCCGCGCCCTGTGCGGGCGTTCGCCGCCAAGAATCAGAACAGCTCGAGGTCCCCGCCGAAGGCGAATGCCGGCGCCTTCACGACCGGGACATGCTCGGCGACGAGCGTGCAGCGCGCCTTGCCTTCATATGGCAGGAACTCGACTTTGCGCGCTTGCCGGCCGCCGGTGTCGGCATGGCCGATGGCGATGCCCTCCGTCTCCAGGAAGCGGCGCGCGAAGGCGGCATTGTCGTGTCCGATCCCGCCCAAGCCGGCGACGACGTTGGCGCCGCCGTAAAGCTGCGCGCGCATCCGCGAGCGCAGGCCGCCGAGCTTCATGATCTCGTTGATCAAAAGCTCCATCGCGTGGACGCCGTAACGCTGCATGTCGGCTTCATCCACGACCGAGTCGGGATTGGGCTCGGACAGCAGGAAATGGTTCATGCCGCCGACCCGCACGACCGGATCGCGCAGGCACACCGCGATGCACGAGCCCAGGAGGGTCGTGATCATCACGCCCGGCTCGGCGACGACGCGATACTCGCCCTGGACGATCGGGAAGCGCTTCATCGCGGCTCAGGTGAGCTCGCCGAACACGCGCTCGATCTTCTCCTTGAGCGCGGCCGGGGCGAACGGCTTCACGACATAATTGTTGACGCCCAGGGCCGCCGCTTTCTGGACGATCTCCTTGTCGGCCGATCCGGTCAGCATGATGAATACGGTCTTGCCGATCACCGGGTCCTTGCGGACGGCCTCGAGGAACTGAAGCCCGTCCATGTCCGGCATATTGTAGTCGGAGATGATGAGGTGGACCCGGTCGCTCTTGACCGCTTCCAGCGCCTCGACCGGGCCGGCCTTGTCGCGCACGTCCTTGAATCCGAGATCCTGCAGCGCGCGGCGGATCATCGCCCGCATCGACGCCTGATCGTCGACCACCATAACCTTGATTGCAGCAGCAGCTGGCATTCGTCAGTTCCCAATCTTCAGTATCGACACGCCGCGAGGATCGCCTCGGGCATGGCGGATAAGCTCAGCTCCCTTTCGACGGCGCCCCGTTCGAAGGCCGCCTTGGGCATTCCATAAACCACGCAGGTCGCCGCGTTCTGGCCCAGCGTCCGCGCCCCGGCCTGCCGCATCGCGAGCAGGCCGTCGGCGCCGTCCGCTCCCATGCCGGTCAGGATCACCCCGACCGCTGCCGCGCCCACTTTCGCGACCGAATGGAATAAGATGTCGACCGAGGGACGATGGCCCGACACCGGATCTGCCGGGCGCAAACGGATCCGCCCGTTCACGCCGCCCGACAGCTCCATGTGCCGTTCGCCCCCAGGAGCAATATAGACGGTTCCGCGCTCGACAGGCATGCCGTCGGCGGCTTCGACGACCCGTACCGTGCAATCACGGTCAAGCCGTGCGGCGAAGCCGCCGGTGAACGCGGCCGGCATGTGCTGGACGACCAGCACCGGCGGACAATCGGGCGGCAGAGCGCCGAGCAGGCTGAACAACGCCTCGACCCCGCCGGTCGAGGACCCGACCGCGATCACGCAGTCGCGCAACGCACCGGCCGGTGCCTGGATCGCCGCGGCGATCGGCTCCGGCGCGCGCCGCACCGACGAGCGCGACGCCGCCTTCACGGTCGAGCAGAGCAGGGCCGCATTCTGCGCCATTTCGGCGGCGTTGCCGCTCGGCTTCTGGATGCAGTCGACCGCGCCGAGGCGAAGCGCCTCGATCGTCGCGCCGGCGCCGCGCGCGGTCAGCGTCGAGCACATCACCACCGGCATCGGCCGCAGCCGCATGATCTTCTCGAGGAAGGACAGGCCGTCCATCCCCGGCATCTCGATGTCGAGCGTGATGACGTCGGGGTTGAGGTCCTTGATCATCTGGCGCGCGGCATGGGGCTCCGGCGCCAGGCCGATCACCTCGATCTCGGGATCGGATCCCAGGATCCTGTTCAATGCCGCTCGCATCGAGATGCTGTCGTCGACGATGAGGACGCGGACCTTGCCGCTCATGACCGCGACTCTTTGTGATAGATGGTGTGGCCGGCCGGCTTCATCGCCGCCGCGCCGACGCCGGCCAGCCGCTCGCTATGGCCGATATAGAGATAGCCGCCGGGCGCGAGCAGATCGACCAGCCGCGCCTCGAGCTCTGCCTTCGCATCGTCGTCGAAATAGATCATGACGTTGCGGCAGAAGATGATGTCGTATTTCTGGCGCATCGGCCACGGTCCGAACAGGTTCAGCACCCGCGCCGTCACCATCGCACGGACCTCGTCGGCCACCGCATAATTCTGGCCCTCGGGACGCAGCCAGGCGCGGCGATAGGCCTCCGGGATCGGCGCCACCGCGGACGCGGAATAGACCCCGCGCCGCGCAGTTTCGACGACGTTCGGCGACAGGTCGGTCGCGAGCAGCTTCACGTCGGCGCGATCGAGCCAGGCCGCGGCCGAACGATCCTCGCCGCGCAGGCACATGGCGATCGAATAGACTTCCTCTCCGCTCGAGCAGCCGGCCGACCAGATGCGGATCGGCCGCTGCTCGGCATGGGCTTTCAGCCACGGCATCGCCGTCGCGCGCAAATGATCGAAATGATGGTTCTCGCGGAAGAAATGGGTGTGGTTGGTGGTGAGCGCCACCACCATCGCCGCCCGCTCCTCCGCGTTCGACTGGACCAGCTTCACATAATCCTTGAAGCTGGAGAGGCCGTTGTCGCGCAGCCGCCGGCTCAGCCGCGAATGAACCAGAGTGGCCTTGCTCGGGGCGAGATGGATGCGCGCGTCGCTCTGCATGATGGCGGCGATCGCGGCGAACTCTTTGGCTCCGAGCTCGCCGCTCACCACGACCCGCATCGCCTCCGGAGCCGCCGGACGCGATGCGACCTTGGCTCCGATAGACATCAGGCGGCGATATCGAGATGCTGGGTGACGTTGAGCGCTTCAAGGTCGAGCAGGAGCACCATCGTGCCGCTGTCATTGTCGGCATCCGCGTCGGACGAAGCGGCCGCCTTGTTCGGGACCTGGACGAGGCCGGCGATCACGCCCTGCTCGCCGATCTCGACTTCCGGCGCCGGCTGGATGTCGCTCTCCTGCACCGGGATGATGTCGGCAACCTCGTCCACCAGGAAGCCGGCCTGCTTGCCGGCGATCTTGACGACCAGGATGCACGAGCGCGCGTGCAGCACGCTCGGCTGCCAGCCGAGGCGCTCGGACAGGCCGACCACCGGCACCACGGTGCCGCGGAGGTTGGTGACGCCGCGGATATAGGCCGGCACGCTCGGCAGCGGCGTCGGCTCTTCCCATTCGCGGATCTCGATCAGCGACTTCATGTCGATGCCGAAGACCTGCTGGCCGAGGGTGAAAGTGACGATCTTCCGCTCCGCGGCGGCGATGGTCTCGACATTGTTGGTCATGCTGCGATTCCTTTATGGGCGTATTTGGTGTTGCCGAGGTTCGCGCCGGCGAGCAGCGCGTCCACGTCGAGGATGAGCGCGATCGAGCCGTCGCCGAGGATGGTCGCCCCGCCGATCCCCCGGATCGGGTGGAGATTCTCGTCGAGGCTCTTGATCACCACCTCGCGGCGGTCGTCGATCGTATCGACCATCAGGCCGACATTCCCGGCCTCGCTCTCGACGATGATGACGAGCGAATCCTCGGCGCTGCGGCGGTCGTTGGCGGCAAGACCGAACATCTCGCTCAGCCGCTTGACCGGCAGATAGGCGCCGCGCAGCTCGATCACCTCGGTGGTCGGGGTCATCGGCTGGACCTGGCCCGGCTCGGGGCGCACTGCCTCGATCACGTTTTGCAGCGGCAGCACGAAGCGCTGGTCGGCGAAGCGGACGATCATGCCGTCGAGGATGGCGAGGGTGAGCGGCAGCGCCATGGTGAAGGTCGTGCCTTCCCCCGGCACCGACTGGATCTCGACGCGGCCGCCGAGCGCCTCGACGTTGCTGCGCACCACGTCCATGCCGACGCCGCGGCCGGAAATGTTCGAAATGGTCGCGGCGGTCGAAAAGCCGGGCGCGCAGATCAGCTGGTCGATCTCCTCGTTGGTGAGGACCGCGTCGGCGCTGACGATGCCCTTCTCGATCGCCTTCGCGCGGACGCGCTCGCGGTCGATGCCCTTGCCGTCGTCGGCGACGCGGATGAAGATGCGCGCGCCTTTCTGCTCGGCCGAGAGGCGGATCGTGCCCTGGACCGGCTTGCCCGCGGCGACGCGCTGCTCGGGGCTTTCGATGCCGTGATCGACGGCGTTGCGGATCATGTGGGTCAGCGGGTCGCCGATCTTCTCGATCACGCCCTTGTCGACCTCGGTCATCTCGCCGGTCGTCTCGAGCGTCACCTGCTTGCCGGTCTCGGCCGAAAGGTCGCGCAGCATGCGCGGTACGCGGCTGAACGCCTGGCGGATCGGCTGCGCGCGCAGCGACATGACATTGTCCTGGATCTCGCGGGTCAGGCGGGCGAGCTCGGGCAGCTCGACCCGTTCCTGGTCGCGGG
Organism: Pseudomonadota bacterium; assembly: GCA_023423775.1. Classification (GTDB taxonomy): domain Bacteria; phylum Pseudomonadota; class Alphaproteobacteria; order Sphingomonadales; family Sphingomonadaceae; genus Allosphingosinicella. Next base: position 8,948 of record JAFAEZ010000217.1, on the reverse strand, counting down.
GCGACAGCCGGTCGGCCAGGATCGAGCCGCGGATCACGAGCTCGCCGACCAGGTTGAGCAGCATGTCGAGCTTGGTGAGGTCGACGCGGATCGTCTGCGCCGCCGGCTCGCTCGAACGCTCGGGCAGCTCGCGAGGCGGGGCGGCAACTGCGACCGGGGCGGTGGCCACAGGGGCGGGCTCGCCGGCGGCTTCGACCGGGGCGATCTCAGCAACCGGAGCTTCCGCCGCGGCGCGCTCGATCTCGACCACCGCATCGGGTGCGACGAAATCGAAGCATTCGCGGACCGCGTCCTCGGCCACGCTGCCGGGCACGCTGAGCGTCCAGCCGAGATAGGCTTCCTCGGGATCGAGGTCGCGCAATTCCGGCAGGGTCGAGCAATCGACCGCCGTCACCCGTCCGCCGAGTTCCTCGAGCTCGCGCACCACGAGCATCGGTTCGGCGCCGTTGGCCATGGCCGCGCGCGACGGGCGGAAACGGATCGTCCAGTCGGCCGGCTCCGCGGGCGCGCCTTCGAGATCCTCGAGCGAGACTCCGACCGGCTCGAAGCCGAACGGGTCGAACTCGATCTCCGCGGCGACCGGCACGAAGCCGAATTCGTCGGCAGCCGGCTCGGCCGCTGCGGCCGCGGGCGCTTCGGCCGCCGGCGCCAGCGCGTCGCCGGCACCCTTGGCCTCGAGAATCCGGTCGAGCTCGGCGGCGACCGCTGCGTCGTCGGGCGTATCGTTCTTGCCCTGGGCTGCGGCGACATGGTCCGACAAGATGTCGAACGCGCTCAGCAGCGCCTTGGTGACTCCGGCGGTCGGCGCGATCTTTCCGGCGCGGACCTCGTCGAGCACATTTTCGAAACGGTGCGAGAAGGCGAGCAGGGCGGCATGGCCGAACGCGCCCGAACCGCCCTTGATCGAGTGGACCGCGCGGAACACGCCGGCGATCGTCTCGGCCGAAGTGTCGCCCGCCGCCATGGCGGACAGGCCTTCCTCGGCGACGGCGAGGCCCTCGGCGCATTCCTCGAAGAAGATCGCCTGGATTTCGTCGAGTTCGTCGCTCACGGGCACACCCGGCGGATCGCCGCTCCCAGTTTGACCGCGTCGAACGGCTTGGTGATCCAGCCGGTGGCGCCGGCCTCGCGGGCGCGGGCCTTCTTGTCGTCCGAAAATTCGGTCGACAGCACCAGGATCGGCAGGCCGCGGAACTGGGGAAGCTTGCGCACTTCCTCGATCAGCTCGAAACCGTCCATCTTCGGCATGTTGATATCGGTGATGAGCAGGTCGGGATTGACCTCCTGGATCCGCTCGAGCCCGTGGACGCCGTCATTGGCGCCCTCGATGGCGAAGCCCTGCGCCGTCAGCGAGGTCTTCAGCAGCATGCGCATGCTCGCGGAATCATCGACGGTGAGAATGACTTTGCTCACTGGAGAATCTCTTCCTGTTCGACCCCGAACATGCCGCCCATCCCGCAGGCGCGGATGCGGTGCAGGAAGGCCGGGCTGGGGTTGGCGATGGCGAAGCTCTGGCCGTTGCGCAGCGCTTCCTCGCGCGCGGCGACCAGCAGCTGGAGCACGGCTTGGCCGACGCTCTCGACCTCCGAGGCATCGACCACGATGTCGCCCTCGACATCCGACGCGAGCACCAGGCGCACGCGGAGATCCTCGGCGACCACGGTCGTGCCGTGCGCGGGAAGGCGCAGGCCGTCGGCACCCGCCTCGTCAAATGGGGATTGCATTGAGCTCATCTTTGGTCTCCTCGAGAGCGATCTCGAGCTGCTGGAAGGTGGGGGCGTAAGAGGAGGGCGTCATGCGGCGCGCGATCTCGATCGCGACCTGCACGGGAACGCCCTGGGCGTAAGCGACGATCGCGGTCTTGGCGATCGCGAACGGCTTGGAATCGGATTCGACGATCTCGAGCAGCTTCGAGGCGAGCGGCCCCACGAAGCAGTAAGCGAGCAGCACGCCGAGGAAGGTGCCGACCAGGGCGCCGCCGATCATCGCGCCGAGTACGTCGGTCGGCTGGTCGATCGAAGCCATGGTCTTGATGACGCCGAGCACCGCCGCGACGATGCCGAGCGCCGGCAGGCCGTCGGCCATCATCTGCAAGGCGTGCTGCGGCTGCAGTTCCTCGTGGTGGTGCCGCTCGATGTCATTCTCCATCGCCTCGGCCATCTGATGGGGATCGTCGAAATTGACGGTCATCATGCGCAGATAGTCGCAGATGAACTCGATCAGGTGGTGATCGCCGAGCAGGCGCGGATAGCGCTCGAACAGCGGGCTCTCCTCGGGCGTGTCGAGATGCTTCTCGATCGCCATCGCGCCGCCCTTCTTGAAGGTCGCCAGCAAAGCGAACAGCAACGCCAGAAGGTCGCGATAATCGTCGTCCTTCCAGCGCGCGCCCTTGAACACGCGCTTGATGCCGCGGCCGGCATTCTTGACCGTGGTCATCGAGTTCGCGACGAGGAAGGCGCCGGTCGCGGCGCCGCCGATCGCCATCATTTCGTGCGGCAAAGCGTGCATGATGACGTCGAGGCTGCCGCCCGAGATCATGTAGCTGCCGAACACGCAGACCAGGATAACGAGGAAGCCGATACCGTTGAGCATGGAAGGGTCTACTTGTTCAGGAGCCGGATGATGGAATTATAGAATGATCGACGGCCTTGCGGTCGCGGCCGGCCAAAACATCGCCCACGCGGGGCGGGCGGACGCTCGGCAAACGGCAGGCTCATTATAGAGGGCGGGTCCAGGGTCTTGGGCGCCGGGGGAAAAATTTGCCTATTGGTGCCGGTCGGGCCGCGCGCGTCCTAGAATGAAGGGCAACCAAGGAGTTTCTATGTCGCTCGACGCCTATCGCCGTGTCCGCAGCATTGCCGAGACGCCCCGCGCCCAGGAATATCGCCTGATGAGCCAGATCACCGGCGAGATGATCAAGGCGCGCGATAACGGCCTTGCCGGCGCCGCGCTGATGCCGACTTTGCACCGCAACCGCGAGGTGTGGAGCACCTTCTCCGCATTGTGCGGCGCGCCGGGCAACAAGCTGCCGGCCGAGTTGCGCGCCTCGATCATCTCGATCGCCCTCTGGGTCGAGCGCTACACCAGCGACGTGGTCGCCGGCCGCGACACGATCGAGGAGCTGATCGACGTCAATCGCTCGATCATCGAGGGCCTGGCCAGCGAGAATCTCCACGCCGCCGCCTGAGCGCGGCTGACCCGTTCGTCGAGCTCCGCCCCGCCCCCTTCGGGAGGGGCCGTTGCCGCGCGCCTGTGCCATTTCCGCTTCGGCACGGACGGCGCATGACAGTTTCGTTTCAGACCAAGCGCCGCCGCCCGTCCTCGCCTATAATTGGCGCAATGCATCCTCATTGATGGAATGATCTTAGATGACCTTTCTCAAGTCCCTGCGCGGGCGTCCGGCCTCGGTTCGTCTCGTCTGCGTCGCATGCGCGCCCGCCCTTGCGCTGGCGCTCGCCGCGGCACCCGCCGCCGCCGCGCCGCTCCAGGACGCGATCGGCGCTCCCGAGGGGCTGACGCTCAAGGGCACCCATCGCTCGCGCCTCGAGGCGATCGACGGCCAGTTCCGCCCGACCGGGCCGGAGAGCGACTTCATGTGGTCGATGCGCACCCAGATCCTGGCCGAATATGATGCCGGCCCGATCCGTCTCGGCGCCGAGATGATCGACGCACGCGCTTATTTCCAGAAGGACAACAGCTCGGCCGGCACCAGCGAGATCAACCCGGTCGAATTGAGCCAGGCCTATCTGGCGTTCGACCTCGACGACGATTTCGGCGCGGGCTCGAAGGGCGCGCTCACGGTCGGCCGCTTCGTCATGTCGGTCGGTTCGAAGCGCCTGATCGACGGCTACGGCTCCAGCAACCGCGTCCCTGCTTATACCGGCGCCAATCTCGACTGGCGCAGCGCCGCCGGCGACCGCCTCGTCGCCTTCTGGGCAATGCCGCATTTGCGCGAGCCGGCCGATGCCGAGAGCCTGCTCGACAATGAGATCGAGTGGGACGACGAGACCCTCGACTTTCAATTTTACGGCGCCAGCTTCACCAAGGCCAACGTCCTCGGCGGAAGCCTCGAGCTCTACGGCTATGGCCTCTCCGAGCGCGACTCCGCCGACGTCCCGACCGCCAACCGCCGCATCTTCACCCCCGGCGGCCGCTTCGTTCGCGCGCCTTCCGCGGGCGGCTTCGATTTCGAGGTCGAGGGTGCCTATCAGTTCGGCAAGGTTCGCGCTTCGCGCGCCGTCGCCGATGTCACCGACCTCGACGTCTCGGCCTGGTTCGTCCACGCCGAAGCCGGCCGCAGCTTCCACGCGCCCTGGGCGCCGCGTGTCTCGGTCCATTTCGACCAGGCCAGCGGCGACAAGGACGACGCGTCCAGCTACAACCGCTTCGACGCCCTGTTCGGATCGCGTCGCACCGATTTCGGTCCGGTCAGCCTCTACGGGCCGGTCAGTCGCGCCAACGTCGTCTCCGGCGGCCTGCGCGTCGATGTAGCTCCGGCCAAGCGCTGGGATGCCTCGGCGATGATCCGCGGCCTGTGGCTTGATTCCCGCACCGACAGTTTCGGCGCCACCGGCGTGCGCGATCGCTTCGGCGCGAGCGGGGACTATGCCGGCACCCAGCTGGAAGGTCGCGTCCGCTACTGGATCGTTCCCAAGATGATCCGCGCCGATGCCGGCGCCGCCTGGCTGAACAAGGGCCGCTTTCTCAAGCACGCGCCCAACGCCCCGGCCACCGGCGACACGACCTACGCCTATTTCGACCTCACGATAGACTTTTAGGCCGACTTGTCCTCTCCTGCCTGCAGGAGGGGGCGGCCTTTGGGGGGCACCATGATCCGAACGATGTTCGCAACGGCCGCGGCCTGCGCCCTCGCCGCCGGGCTCGCCTCCGCGGCCCGGGCCGAGCCGGCGGTGATCGTCGACGCCGCCTATAAGGCCGAAGCCATGACGGTGGTCGCGGGCGGCCTTGGCCGCGGCACCCGAGTGCTCGACAATCTCGACATCGTGATCGATGCCGATTTCGAGCGTATCATGTCCTGGAAAGGTGCGCGGGGCCGGCTCTACTTCCTGAGCAATCAGGGTGGCGCGCCCAACGACCTCGCCGGCACCGCCCAGGGCGTCAGCAACATCGAAGTCGCCGACGACCGCGCCAAGCTCTACGAAGCCTGGATCGAGCAGGATCTCGCCGGGGGCCGCGCCGCCCTCCTCCTCGGCCTCGCCGACCTCAACGCCGATTTCTATGCCAACGACGCCTCGGGGCTATTGCTTGCGCCGGCTTTCGGCATCGGCTCGGAGCTCGGCGCCACCGGCCCGAACGGTCCGTCGATCTTCCCCTCGACCGCCCTTACCGCGCGCCTGCGCGTCTCCCCGACGGAGCAGAGCTATGTCCAGGCGGCTTTGATCAACGCGCGCGCCGGCGTGCTCGGCGATCCCGGCGGTGTGGATTTCGGCTTCGATGACGGCGCGCTGGCGATCGCCGAGGCGGGCGTGACCGTCAGCGGCAAGGTCGCGCTCGGCTACTGGCGCTATACCGAGCGGCAGGACGATGTCCGCACCCTCGGCCCAGACGGCGATCCCCTCCGCCGCGTCGCCCAGGGCGCATATCTGCTCGCCGAGCGTCGGCTGATGGGCGCGCCGGACGGGGCCGGCCTCGACGGCTTCGTCCGGCTCGGCGTCTCCGACGGCAGGACCACGCCGTTCCGCGGCGGCTGGCAGGCCGGACTCCTGTTCGGCGGCATCGTTCCCGGCCGTCCCGACAGCCAGCTTTCCTTCGGCGTCCACCAGGCTTGGCTGAGCAACGGCTATCGTGCCAATGCCCGCGACGCCGGCGAGGATCTGGCCGCGGCCGAGACCGGCTTCGAGCTTACTTATTCGGACCGCGTCCTGCCGTTCCTCACGGTCCAGCCCGACATCCAATATGTGCTCGATCCGGCCGGCGAGCGCGCCGTGGACGACGCGCTCGTGATCGGCCTGCGGCTCACCTTCGAGTTCAGCAACCGCTAGGCAGGCGTGCTGTCCGGCAACAGCCCGGCGGTGAAAGCCACGCGCAGCACGTCCGGCAGGCTCTTCACGCCCAGCTTCTCCATCAAGTTCGCGCGGTAAATCTCCACCGTGCGGGGGCTGATCGCGAGGTCGAAGGCGATGATCTTGTTCGAGCGGCCCTCTATCAGGCCGTCCAATACGTCGCGCTCGCGCGACGAGAGCTGGCCGACCTTGGCCTGGGCGTCGGCCACCAGAGCCGCCTCGGCATGGCTGTGCTCGAGCCGGGTGAAGGTCTGCTCGACCGTCGCCAGCAAAGTCGCATAATCATAGGGCTTTTCGAGGAAATCGAGCGCCCCCGCCTTCATCGCCTGGACCGCGACCGAGACGTCGCCATGGCCGGTGAGGACGATCGACGCGAATTTCTCCTTCTCGGCGGCCAGCGCCTTCAGCACGTCGAGCCCGGTCGATCCGGGCATGTGGAAATCGAGCAGCACGCAGCCCGGCTCGAGCTCGGCGACGCGCTCGAGAAAGGCGTCGCCCGACCGGAACGTCCAGATCAATGTGTTCGACAGGGTCGAGAGCAAGGTCTGGAGCGAGGTGCGGACGTCGTCATCGTCGTCGACGATATAGATGCTGCGCGTACTCATACTAACGGGGCCTCCCTAAAAGCCTGGAGCGTGAAACTGAAAATGGCGCCGCCTTCGGGCCGGTTCTCCGCGGAGAAGCGACCACCATGGGCTTCGACGATGCGCCGGCAGATCGAGAGGCCGACGCCCATCCCGTCCTTCTTGGTCGATGCGAACGGCTTGTAGAGCTGGCCGATCGCCTCCTCCGAGAGGCCGGGGCCGTTGTCGCTGACGCTGATCTCGATCATCCCTTCCTCGCCGCGGTAATGCGAGGCGATGACGATTTCGCGGCTGCCGACCGGCGCGTTGCTCAGCGCCTCGACGGCATTGCGCAGCAGATTGACCAGCACCTGCTGGATCTGGACGCGATCGGCCAGCATGGTCTCGCCGGCCGGGTCGATCTCGGTGCGCACCGCGACGTCGTGCTGGCCAAGGCTCGCCCGCGCCAAAGCGACCGCGTCGGTGACCACGTCCGCGACCGGCTCGGGCTGCTCCTGCACCTCGCCGCGCGAAACGAAGGCGCGCAGCCGGCGGATGATGATCCCCGCGCGCAGCGCCTGGGCATTGGCCATTTCGATCAGCTCGCGGATCTTGGCCTCGTCGGCGTCGCCGCGGGCGAGCAGCAATTCGGCCGCGCCGAGGAAGTTGACCGCAGCCGCCAGCGGCTGGTTCAGCTCGTGGGCGAGGCCGGACGCCATTTCGCCCATCGCGCTCAGCCGCGAGACGTGCATCAATTCGGCCTGCAGCTCGCCGAACCGCGCTTCGGCCGCCAGCCGCTCGGTCAAATCGCGGACGAAGCCGGTGAACAGCCGCTCGCCGCCGACCTGCGCCTCGCCGACCGCAATCTCGAGCGGTATCTCGCGTCCGTCGCGATGAAGCCCGCGCATCCGGATCGCCCCGCCCTTGCGGCTGCCGCGCTCGAGGAAGCGCTGGATGAAGCCCTCGGCGCTGACCTCCTCGGGCACCAGCAAGGCGGCGGGCTCCCCCACCACCTCGTCGGCGGCGAAGCCGAACAATTGCTCGGCCGCCGCGCTGAACGTCCGGATCGTGCCGGCCTGGTCGACGATCACCATCGCGTCGGGCACCGTCTCCAGCACCGAGCGGAGCTGCGCTTCGCGCGCCTCGAGCGCCGCTTCCCATTGGTGGCGCTCGGTGACGTCGAGATTGACGCCGACGATCCGCTCGAGCTCCCCTTCCGCATCGTAGAGCAGAGTGGCGGAACCCTCGACCATTCGCATCTCGCCGTCGGGCAGGTTCAGCCGGTAGCGATAGGCCGAGCGCGCCGAGCCGGCGGCGCCGGCATCGACCAGGCTGCGCAGGACGGTGGCGGCATCGCCCGGATCGACCCGCGCGCGCCAGTCGTCGATCGTGCGGATCGTGCCGGGCGCGACCTCCATCCAGCGCTCGATTTCCGAAGCGACTTCGAACCGGCCCGACGCGATATCCCATTCGAAGATGCCGATCCGCGCCGCCTCGACCGCGAGCTTCAGCCGCGCCTCGCTCTCGCGCAAGGCCGCCTCGGCCCGGGTGCGGTCGCTGATGTCGGTCATCGACAGGACGAATAACGGCTCGCCGCCGTGGCGCGGCTCGAGCCGCCGGGCATGTTCGAGGATATGGAGCGCGCTGCCGTCGGCGCGGCGCTCGATGATCTCCTCCTCCCATGCGGCCTGCGTCGCCATCCGTGCGGCGAGCGCCCCCGCCCCGGCCGGCGCTTCCGACTGGAGCAGCTCATATTTGGAACGGCCGCGGGCGGCCGCCGCCGTCCAGCCGTAAAGCTGCTCGCAGCCGGCCGACCAGTGCAGGATCCGCCCCGCCGTGTCGGTCAGCGCGATCGGCGCCGAATCGAGCGCGCGGGTCAGCGCCCGCCGCGCCCGGTGCTCGCGCGTGATCCGCGACGCCGCCCACAGCAGCAACGCCGCCATCGCGACGATGTTGAGCGCGGTTTCGAGCAGATCGGCCGCGTCGTGCGGCAATATCCCCTCGCGCTGCGTCCAGGCCTGGAGCGCCTCGGTCGCGAACGGGGTGGCGAAGGCGAACAGCAGGATCGTGCGCATCACCCGCCCCTCGACGCCCTCGGCGACCAGCAAGGCCGGCCAGCCTTCGTCGCCGCGCCAGGCGAGCAGGGCCAGGGCCAGCGCCACCGTCGCCACCGCCGTCGGCAGCGAGATCACCATGTAGCGCAGCATCGGATCGGGCACGCCGATCGCGAGCGGGATCGCGACGAACGAGGTCGCCCCCATCACCACCACCGCGCTCGCCAGCCCGACCACCGTCAGGCCCCAGCGCCGCCCGGGCCGCGGCGCGGCGCGCGTCGCCACCGCCATCAGGATCAGCACGATCG
>JAFAEZ010000134.1 GCA_023423775.1 Pseudomonadota bacterium | reverse complement strand
CCCCCCCTTCCACGGGCGGGCACCGCGGGGGGGGCGCGAGCGCGCAGCGCGAGCCCCTCCTCTCACGAGACCCCCACCCCGACCCCTCCCCTCAAGGGGAGGGGCTAGGAAGACAAAAAATGGCCGATCTCCACTTCGAACTCGTCACCCCCGAACGCCTGGTCCGCTCCGAGGACGTCCACATGGTGGTCGTGCCCGGTTCGGAGGGCGATTTCGGTGTGCTCGCCGGCCACGCTCCGTTCATGGCGACGATCCGCAACGGCGAGCTCGCCATCTACCGCGCCAGCGGCGGCGAGCCGGAGCGGATCGCGATCGAGGGCGGCTTTGCGGAAGTGAACGACCGCGGCCTCACCATTCTCGCCGAAAGAGCGGATGTTCCGGCCTGACGCTTCTCCCTTTTGCCGGAAAGCCGGAAGACCTGAAGCCCCTCCCCGGAGGGGCTTTTTCTTTGTCCGCGCCGCCCGCCTATACCGCGCCCCATCCCGAACCGCACCACACGAAGGTGCCGGTTAGGCAATTGTCAAAGTTTCCCCTTTATTCACCACTTTGGCCGCATCTCCTGCGGCAGCGCAGCTACGGGTGAGGGTTCGCACGCAATGAGTGCTTTTGGACGACGGCCGGGAATGACGGGTCCGGGGCAGCGCCCCTCTTTCGGCGTGGCGCGGCCGATGAAGGGCCCCGGCGGCGCGACTCCGGCCTCCACCGACGGCGGCGATCAGTTCCCGCCGCTCGATGCGCTTCCGATCGGCGACGAGGCCCCCATGGAGCCGGCGCCCGGCGACGCCATGTCCCGCCTGCACGATCGCATGGTCCAGTCCGGCGAGGCTGCCTCTTCCAAGAACGAGGGTTTCGAAGCCTCGATCCACCGCATCAAGGAGCAGGTGCTGCCGCGCCTGCTGGAGCGCGTCGATCCCGAGGCGGCCGCCACCCTGTCCAAGGACGAGCTGGCCGAGGAATTCCGCCCCATCATCGGCGAAGTCCTCGCCGAGCTGAAAATCAACCTGAACCGCCGCGAACAATTCGCGCTCGAAAAGGTACTCGTCGACGAGTTGCTCGGCCTCGGCCCGCTCGAGGAATTGCTCAGCGATCCCGACGTCAGCGACATCATGGTCAACGGGCCCAACCAGACCTTCATCGAAAAGAAGGGCAAGCTCCAGATCGCCCAGATCCAGTTTCGCGACGAGGAGCATCTCTTCCAGATCGCGCAGCGGATCGTGAACAAGGTCGGCCGCCGCGTCGACCAGCCCACGCCGCTCGCCGACGCCCGCCTCCAGGATGGCAGCCGCGTCAACGTCATCGTTCCGCCCTTGAGCCTCAAGGGCACGGCCATCTCGATCCGTAAATTCTCGGAAAAACCGATCACGCTCGACATGATGAAGGGCTTCGGCTCGATGTCGGACAAGATGGCGACCGCCCTGAAGATCGCCGGCGCCAGCCGCTTCAACATCGTCATTTCGGGCGGTACCGGCTCGGGCAAGACGACGATGCTCAACGCACTGTCCAAGCTGATCGACCCGGGCGAGCGCGTCATCACGATCGAGGACGCGGCCGAACTCCGCCTGCAGCAGCCGCACTGGCTGCCGCTCGAAACGCGCCCGCCCAACCTCGAAGGCCAGGGCGCGATCACGATCCGCGACCTCGTCGTCAACGCGCTGCGTATGCGTCCCGACCGCATCATCCTCGGCGAGATCCGCGGCGCCGAATGTTTCGACATGCTCGCCGCCATGAACACCGGCCACGACGGCTCGATGTGTACGCTCCACTCCAACTCCCCGCGCGAATGCCTGGCGCGTATGGAGAACATGGTGATGATGTCGGACATCAAGGTGCCGAAGGAAGCCATTTCCCGCCAGATCGCGGACTCGGTCGATCTGATCGTCCAGGTCAAGCGCCTGCGCGACGGCACCCGCCGCACGACCAACATCACCGAGGTGATCGGCATGGAGGGCGACGTCATCGTCACCCAGGAATTGTTCAAGTTCGAATATCTGGACGAGACCGCCGACGGCAAGATCATCGGCGAGTATCGCTCGATGGGCCTGCGCCCCTACACGCTGGAAAAGGCCAAGCAATATGGCTTCGACCAGCCCTATCTCGAGGCGTGCCTGTAAGCATCGCCTGCCCGGACAATCGCGACGAACCCTGACTGAGTTAAGCCTGCAATGACCGCCTCCGCATTCTCGATCCAGGTCGAGCCCGAGCGCGACCTCGTCCGCATCGCCTTGTCCGGCTTCTTCGCCCCGTCCGACGTCTCCGCCTTCGTCGCCGCGCGCAACAAGGCGCATCAAGAGCTGCGCTGCGCCGCCAATGCGCATCTCACCTTGGTCGACGTGCGCGCGCTCAAGATCCAGCCCCAGGATGCGGTCGCGGCCTTCCGCGCCACTCTGAACGCGCCTGAGCATCGCTCGCGCCGCCTGGCCTTCATCACCGCCTCGACTCTCGCCCGCAACCAGCTCACCCGAGCCGTCGGCACGCGCGCGGCGCGCTTCTTCGTCGACCCTGCCGAGGCCGAAGCCTGGCTGATCGAGGGCGACCAAGAAGGCTGACGGGCGTCCTGCGTCGCCTAGCGGCGCGCGCCTCGACGATCGTCGCCAGAACGGCCTCGGCCGCCCCCAACCCCCGGCCGGGCCCGTCCTCACCCCGCGATCGGCGGCAGTGCGGCCTCGCGGAACGCCTCCGACCGCGGCTGGCTCTCCGTCACCACCTCCGGGCAGCGCAGGCACGCCGCCTTGCCCTGCTCGGCCCACCAGCGGCAGCGCGGCCGGATCGCGCAGGGCGGCGGACGCTCGACCGCCGGCTCCATCCGCGCGACGATGCGCTGCACCAGGCTGCATCCGCTGCCGTCAAAATGCGCGCAGGCGCATTCGCCGCACGGCGCCGCGGTGCGCAGCACCTGGTTCGGGGGCACCGGGGCAGTGCGGGCGATGATGTCCGGCGTGACCGGGATCGGCGCCTCCAGATAGGCGACCCGCGGCGCTTCGGCACTGCCAAGCACGACACCGATCACCGCACTGCCTTCGGCGGCCGCCGCGGCGCTGGGGCAGAGGAGCCCGGCGCCCGGCGCGTCCATCTCAGCCCTCCGCGTCGCGGCTGAAGACCCCGCCCTGGCCGAGCGGTCCACCACCCCCGAACGGGCCGCCGCCGCCGCCGAACGGCCCATCCGGGCCGATCCAGATCCCGGCCCAGATCCACGGCCTGAAGGTCTTGCCGCTGATCGGCCGCGCGAGCTGCGCGTCAAGCGCGCGCAACACGCCGCTCGACAGCGCTTCGCTGAAATCAGCCACACCAACGCTCGATGCCCGCGACTCCATCATCGCCCTGTCGGCAGTGTCGTGATCGCCCATGACCCGTTCCTCTTCTTGGCCGATGTCGCCCAGTCCCGCGTCGAGCCGCTCCATCTTTTTCTCCATGCGCCCGCCCCGCCCGAAGCGCATGCGCCCCGGCGGTGCCATCCGCGGTGAACCAGAAAAACGACGAATTCAGATACGCTTATTGCCGCGCCGCCTCAACGAGAGGGGCGAGATTGCGCCATTTCGGAGGAAGATGCGCAGGGGGCCGCGGTTGGCGGCGCCCTTATCCCTTGAGCGCCAGTGCGGCGGCGGCGAGGGCGGCGATGGCGGCCAGGATCTGGATCGGAGCCCAGGGCACCCAGCCGGGGCGATCGAGGTTGCGGCGCGCGGCGCGGCGACGCTCGGCCAGGGTTGCCGCCACGGCCAGCGCCATCGCGCTGCCCGATCCCGTCCACAGCAATGCTTGCGCCGTCATCGTCCCTGCCCCATCACCATCGAGAAAAGACTATTTAGGGAGAGAAGCCGCATGCGCCAGTCCTCGTTCCGCCTTCCGGTTCTTGCCGCGCTCGCCGCCGGCGCCTCGCTCCTTGCTGGCTGCGCGGCGACCGGCCGGGACGCCAGTACCAGCCCGCACGCTAGCGCGGCCGCACTGGCCGCCGCCGTCGCGGCGTCGACCCGGACCCCGGCCAATATCGCGCGCGACCGTTATCGCCATCCGACCGAGACCCTCGCCTTCTTCGGCGTGAAGCCGTCCGATACCGTGGTCGAAATCTGGCCAGGCGGCGGCTGGTATACCGAGATCCTCGCCCCCTATCTTGCCGCCGGCGGCGGCACGCTCTGGGCCGTCGCACCCGATTGGGGCCTCAACGGCATCGCCAAGCTGAAGGAAGCCAATCCGTCGGTCTACGGCGCGGTCCGCACCGCGACCTTCCCGGCTTTCGACGCCGGCGCGACCCGTGTGCCCGACGGCAGCGCCGACGTCGTCCTCACCTTCCGCAACGTCCACAATTGGCGGATGGGGTACCGCCGCGACGACAAGCAGGATTATGCGCCCGAAGCCTTTCGCCAGGCCTTTGCCATGCTGAAGCCGGGCGGGGTGCTGGGCGTGGTCGACCACCGGCTGCCCGAGAGCGCCGACGCAGAGCGTGAGCGGACCAGCGGCTATATGAAGGTCTCGACCATCCGCGCGCTCGCCGAGGCCGCCGGCTTCCGCTTCGCCGGCGCGTCCGAGGTCAACGCCAATCCGAAGGACAGCGCCGACTGGCCCAAGGGCGTGTGGACGCTGCCGCCGAGCCTGACGCTCAAGGATCAGGACCGCGAGAAATATCTGGCCATTGGCGAGAGCGACCGCATGACGCTGAAATTCGTCAAACCGAAATAAGGTCGCGCCGTCGCAAGCCGGGGTCTCAGGAATGCTGGGGCATCCCGTCCTGAGATCCCGGCCTCCGCCGGAATGACGGGTTATCCGCCCAGCTTGTCGAGCTTCTCCTGGAGCGCCCTCAGCTGGTCCTTGAGCTCGGTGAGCTCGGCCTTGGTGTCGGCGCCCGGGGCCGCCCGCCCTGCGTCGGAGGCCTTGCCCCCGGCCGCCGCCGAGAACATTTCCATGTTGCGCTTGGCGAGTTCGGCGAAGGGGCCGGCAGTGAAGGCGCCGGCCATCGCGTCGCGGAACTGCGACTGGTTGCGCTGGAAGGCCTCCAGCGACGCCTCGAGATATGGAGGAACCATCGATTGCATCGAGTCCCCGTACATCGCGATCAGCTGGCGCAGGAAGTTGACCGGCAGCATCTGCTGGCCGCCGGCTTCTTCTTCCATGATGATCTGGGTCAGCACACTGTGGGTGATGTCCTCGCCGGACTTGGCGTCGATCACTTTGAATTCGCGCTTCTGCCGCACCATCTCGGCGAGATGGTCGAGCGTGATGTAGGATGAGCTTTCGGTATTATAGAGCCGCCGATTGGCGTATTTCTTGATGATGATCGTGCCATCACCGGACGTCGAGGCCGCCATGCTGCATCCCCTTGATCAAGGCGATTCCGCACTAGCACCAAAGCTTTCCGCACCGCAACACAGGCCCCGCCCGCTCCCGCTTTTCCTCGAAATGCTGCGCAGCGAGACTGCAGCAAATCCACAGCGTATGGCGCAGGCGCTGGAAGGGCTCCGTCGCTATCAGGAAGCCGAGCGCGAGCCGCCGCGCGCAATGGCGCCTGCGGTGACCAGCCGGCTCGGCGCCAGCCTACGCGATTATGGCGGTTCGGGCGCGCCGGTCCTGTTCGTGCCGTCGCTGATCAATCCGCCCACCGTCCTCGACCTCGATGGCGAGCGGTCGCTGCTGCGCTGGCTGGCCACCCAAGGACACCATCCTCTGCTGCTCGACTGGGGCGGCGACGTGGCGGCCCGCGCCGGGCTCTCCGTCACCGACCATGTCGAGCAGATCCTGCTGCCCTTCGTTGCCGCGCTCGGCGAGTGCCCGACCCTCGTCGGATATTGCCTCGGCGGTACGATGGCGATGGCCGCTGCCGCCCGGGCCGACGTGCGCGGCGTGGCCGCGATTGCCGCCCCTTGGCACTTTGACGGGTTCCCGGCTCAGGACCGGGATGCCTTGGCCCGGCTCTGGCACAATGCCGAGTCCACCGCTCGCGCATTGGGCGTGCTGCCGATGGAAGTGCTGCAGAGCGCGTTCTGGAGCCTCGATCCGGCGCGGACGGTCGCCAAGTTCGAGGCTTTCGCCGCGATGGCCGCGGACGCCGCCAAGGCTCGCGCCTTCGTCCGCCTCGAGGACTGGGCCAATGACGGGCCTCCCCTCCCCGCTGCCGCGGCGCGCGAATTGTTCGAAGATTTCATCGGCGGGGACCGGCCCGCCAGAGGCTGGAGGATCGGCGGCACGCCCGTCGAGCCGCCGGCAAACCTCCTGAACATCGTCTCGACCACCGACCGCATAGTCCCTGCCGCGACCGCCGCCCGCGGCGGCGAGCGGATCGAACTGGCGCTCGGCCATGTCGGCATGGTCGTCGGAAGTCGCGCGCGCGCCTCCTTGTGGGAGCCGCTCGCCGCCTGGCTTTCGCGTCGCACTCGCGAGTGCTAGTTGCACTGCAACATTTTTCCGCCGGAGTCGCACCATGACCGAGATCGTCATCACCGCCGCCAAGCGCACGCCCGTCGGCGCCTTCCTCGGCTCCTTCGCCGCGACGCCCGCGCATGAACTGGGCCGCGTTGCGATCGAGGCTGCGCTGGCCCAGGCCGGCATCGCCGCGGAAGATGTTTCCGAAGTCATCCTCGGCCAGGTCCTGACCGCGGCTCAGGGCCAGAACCCTGCGCGCCAGGCCTCGATGGCGGCCGGCCTGCCCAAGGAGATCCCGGCCTGGGGCCTCAACCAGGTGTGCGGCTCGGGCCTGCGCGCGGTCGCGGTCGCCGCCCAGTCGATCATCGCCGGCGACGCCACCATCGTCGTCGCGGGCGGCCAGGAGAGCATGAGCCTGTCGGCCCACGCCCAGAACCTGCGCGGCGGCACCAAGATGGGCAATCTCGAGCTCGTCGACACGATGATCAAGGACGGCCTCACCGACGTCTTCAACGGCTATCACATGGGCATCACCGCCGAGAATCTGGCCGAACAATATCAGGTCACGCGCGGCGAGCAGGACGCATTCGCCACCGCGTCCCAGAACAAGGCCGAGCGCGCCCGCCGCGAAGGCCGCTTCGCCGACGAGATCGCGCCGGTGACGGTGAAGACCCGCAAGGGCGAGACGATCGTCGACCAGGACGAGTTCATCCGCGAGGGCGTCGAGGTGGCGAGCCTTGCCGGGCTCCGCGCCGCCTTCAAGAAGGAGGGCACCGTCACCGCCGGCAACGCTTCGGGCATCAACGACGGCGCCGCCGCGCTCGTGCTGATGAGCCGCGCCGAGGCCGAGCGTCGCGGCGCGCCGGTCCTTGCGACGATCAGGAGCTTCGCCTCGGCCGGCGTCGACCCGTCGATCATGGGCATCGGCCCGGTCCCGGCGAGCCGCCGTGCGCTCGAGAAAGCCGGCTGGACCATCGCCGATCTCGACCTCATCGAAGCCAATGAGGCGTTCGCTGCCCAGGCGCTGGCGGTTGGCAAGGAGCTCGGCTGGGACGCGGACAAGGTCAACGTCAACGGCGGCGCCATCGCCATCGGCCACCCGATCGGCGCCTCGGGCGCGCGCGTGCTCACCACTCTGCTCTACGAAATGCAGCGCCGCGACGCGAAGAAGGGCCTCGCCACCTTGTGCATCGGCGGCGGCATGGGCATCGCCATGTGCATGGAACGGTAGGGAAAAGCCGTCCAGACCGCAGCTGTTGCAGAAGTGTTACAGCTTCTGAATATTACAGTCGTGACGGCGTGATCCCCTTGTCGCGGTGTTCATTTCGTAGGACCAGTCCGCCCCTATGCCGAACGACGTACGTTCGGCCTTGAGAGGGGTTACTAATGAGAAAGTTAGGTTTGCTCGGTTCGAGCGCGTTGCGCTCGGCGGTGTTTATCGGCGCAACCATCGTCGTAGCCGCGCCGGCATTGGCTCAGAATACTGCGCAGGATGATTCGGCCGCACTTCAGAGCGAAGCCGAGATCGAATCGGGCGAAGATGCTTCGTCCGGCCAAGCCATCACGGTTACGGGCTCGCGCATCCGCCGCCCCAACCTCGATTCCGCCGTGCCGATTACGTCGATCGGTGGCGAAGAATTCTTCGAGACTGGCCAGATTTCGGTCGGTGACGTGCTGAACGAGCTGCCACAGCTCCGCAACACCTTCAGCCAGCAGAACTCGACCCGCTTCCTCGGTACGCGCGGTCTCAACCTGCTCGACCTTCGCGGTCTCGGCACGAGCCGCACCCTGGTGCTGGTCAACGGCCGCCGCCACGTTGCAGGCGACGTTCTCGTCAATGCAGTTTCGCCCGACACCAACACCTTCCCGACCGACCTCATCGAGCGCGTCGACATCGTCACCGGCGCCGGTTCGTCGATTTATGGTTCCGACGCCATCGCCGGCGCGGTCAACTTCATCCTGAAGAACGACTATGAGGGCGTCCAGGTGCGCGGCCAGGCCGGCGTCAGCAAATATGGCGACGCAGGCAACCAGTATGTGTCCGTCCTTGCCGGCACCAACTTCGCCGATGGTCGCGGCAACGTCGCCATCAACGCCGAATTCGCTCACCAGGACCGTTATTTCGGGTCGGGCCGTCCGGCGCTGCGCCAGAACAACGCATTCGTGGTCGTCGACACCGATGGCGCGGGCAGCATCAACGGCTCGGACGGCAACCCGGACCGCGTTTTCTTCCGCGACATCCGCTCCACCACCATCTCGACCGGTGGCCAGGTCGGCGTTCGCTTCGCGAACTCCGCGGCGCCCTGCGGCACGGACAACGTCGGCTCGGCCTTCACCTGCGCTTCGCTGTTCAATCCGGACGGCTCGCTGGTAGCTCAGACCGGTACGCGCGTCGGCCTCGGCCCGAACGGCAATTTCGTCGGCGGTAACGGTTATGTCGGCCGCGAAGGCGAGCTTCTCACGCTGTCGCCGCAGCTTGACCGCTATTCGGTCAACCTCATCGGTCACTATGAATTCTCGCCGGCCTTCGTTCCGTTCATCGAAGCGAAGTATGTTCGTTCTGAGGCGTTCGGTTCGCAGAGCGGTCCGTTCTTCTCGCAGGGCCAAACGCTGGGTGACTCGGTCGCCGTCACGGGCTTCACTGACACGTCCTACTTCCTGACGGGCGCATCGGCAGGCCGCGTAAACCGCGAGGGCATCCGCCTGGACAACCCGTATCTGAGCGCTCAGGCTCGTGCAGCCCTGACTGCCCAGCTTCTGGCGACGACGGTCAACCCGAACACGGGTGCCGCGCTTAGCCCAGCTCAGTTGGCCGCGCAGCGTGCCCAGATCGCAGACGGCTCGTTCCGCTTCTCGCTCCGCAAGAACTTCGTCGAGTTCGGCATCCGCGACGAGAAGTTCGTGCGCGAAACCTACCGCGCCGTCACTGGCGTTCGCGGCGAGTTCAACGACGACTGGAACTACGAAGTCTCGCTCAACTACGGCGAGCATCGCGAGAAGAACCGGATTCAGTCGAACATCAACCGCCAGCGCTTCGTGCTGGCCCTCGACGCGGTCGACCAGGGCCTCGCCACCACCGGCGTCGCCAACGGCAACATCGTCTGCCGGTCGCAGATCAACCCGGCATACGCCGGCTCCGATCGCGCTGGTGACCCGGCGCAGCTCGCCGCCGACATTGCGGCCTGCGTTCCGCTCAATCCGTTCGGCGCCGGTGCTTCCTCGCAGGCTGTACGCGATTACCTCACGGTCCAGTCGAGCGCAGAAGGCAAGATCACCCAGTTCGTGGCCAGCGGCTACGTGGCGGGCGATTCGAGCCAGCTGTTCGAGCTGCAGGGCGGCCCGGTCGGCTTCTCGGTCGGCGCCGAATATCGTCGTGAGACGACGAGCTACGACCTCGACGATCTGACCCAGGCCGGCTACGCCTTCTACAACGCGATCCCCAGCTTCACTGCTCCGGCGTTCGAAGTGAAGGAAGCGTTCGGTGAAATTTCGCTCCCGATCCTGAAGGACGTTCCGTTCTTCCAGGAGCTGACTTTGACCGGTTCGGGCCGTGCCGCCGACTACAAGGGCGCGACCGGAACGGTCTTCAGCTACGGCGGCGACGTGACCTGGCGTCCGGTTCAGGATTTCGCGCTTCGCGGCTCCTACAACCGCGCCGTTCGTGCTCCGAACCTGACCGAGCTCTATTCCGAGCAGAGCCAAAACTTCGCTCCGGCTCCGGCGGATCCGTGCTCGGCCCGCAACCTCGCTGCCGGTTCGTCGACCCGCGCCGCGAACTGCGCGGCAGCCGGTCGCCCCGACAATTACGACTTCGTCTATACCTCGTCGCTCGAGATCGTTTCGGGTGGCAACCCGAACCTCAAGGAAGAGACCTCCGACAACTACACCGTCGGCGGTCTGTTCACTCCGAGCTTTATCCCAGGCCTGTCGATCTCGTCGGACTATTTCGACATCACGGTGAACGACGTCATCACGTCGGTCTCGGCCCAGCAGATCCTCAACTCCTGCTACGACGCGGCCACGCTCGACAACCCGTTCTGCAGCCTGTTCCAGCGCGCTGGCGCCGGCGGCGGTCCGCGTGGTGAGCAGGCCTTCCGTGTGCTCGAAGGCTCGCTGCTTCAGTCGACGCTCAACTTCGCGAAGCTGAAGGTTCGCGGCGTCGATACCGAGGTGGCCTATCGTAAGACTTACGATTGGGGCAGCATCGGCCTGCGCTCGGTCTGGACGCACACGTTCCAGAACGACCAGTTCACCAACCCGGCCGATCCCGGCCGTGCGAACCGCCTGCTCTATGAGCTGGGCGATCCGCAGGACGAAGTGAACTTCAACGCGAACGTCAAGATCGGCGCCTTCACGCTTGGCTACCAGTTCCGTTGGATCGAAAAGATGGTCCTCAACACGCACGAGGATCTGTTCTCGGTCCAGGGCCGCGCCCCGGAGAACGCCGATTATGCTGACATTCGCTTCTATCCGAGCGTCAGCTATCACGATGCGCGCTTCGACGTGAAAGCGAACGAGCGTCTGAACGTCTATATCGGCGTCGACAACATCACCAACCGCATGCCGCCGTTCGGTCTCACCGGCGTCGGCGGTGGCTCGGGCATCTACGACGTCCGCGGCCGCTACTTCTATGCGGGTGCGGTGGCCAAGTTCTAAGAGAACGCCATCGAGTTACTCGGGCCGGGGCTCACGCCCCGGCCTTTTTTTTGTCGGGATGAGGGGCTAGCGAGGGCCATGGCCGTCTCCCCTCGCCTCCAGCAGATCGATGCCCTGGTCGGGTCCGGCCGCGCGGCAGATGCGGCGCGGCTGCTGATCGGTGCCGCGGAGGGGGGCGACCGCGAAGCCATGATCGAGCTTGCGCAGTGGCGAATCGCCGGGGCGATCGTGCGGCGCGACCTCGCGGCTGCGCGGACGCTACTGGAACGGGCCGGCCACGCCGGCAGCATCGATGCCGCACTGCTCCACGCCCACTTCCTCGGCAGCGGCACCGGAGGAAAGGACGATTGGGCCGCAGCGCTTGCACGGATCGAGGGGCTGACCTCCACGGCACCGGCGGCTAGTACCCAGCTTGCGCTGCTGCGGGAGATGGCGCTCGACGGGAACGGTTATCCCGAGCAACTGCCGGAGGGACGCCCCCTCTGCACATCCCCTTTGGTCTATGCTTTCGCCGGCTTTCTGACGCCGGCCGAGTGCCGCTATGTCCGCGAGGCCGGGGAGCCGGCTCTGCAGCCCTCCGTCGTAGTCGACCCGGCGACGCGGCGCATGGTCCCGCACCCGATCCGGACGTCGGACGGCGTGGCGTTCGGTGTCTTCGCCGAAGATCTCGTCATCAACGCGATCAACCGCCGCATCGCCGCGGCCAGCGGAACTACCCTTGCGCAAGGCGAGCCGCTGCAGCTTCTTCGCTATCGCGGCGGGCAGGAATATCGCCCCCACATGGATGCCCTTCCCGGCGAACCGAACCAGCGCATCCTGACGATGCTTCTCTATCTCAGCGACGATTATGAAGGCGGGGAAACCCATTTCCCGCGCACCGGCCTCTCCTACCGCGGGCAGGCGGGCGATGCCCTGCTCTTCCGCAACGTCACTGCGGACGGGCGTCCCGACCCTATGGCGCTGCACGCCGGCCTCCCCGTCACCCGTGGCGCCAAGCTGATCGCGACACGCTGGATACGGCGCGAGCGCTTCACCTATCCGCCGCCGCAGCCGCTCCTGGCTATATAGATCACTCGCCCGCGCCGGCCGCGTCCGCGCGCTCCGCCGCCACCTCCGCGGGAACGCCTTCACCTTCCTCGCGGCCGGCGAATGTCCAGGTGCCGTCGCGGCATTCGAACAGGGTCGGTCGGCCGGGGAGGAATGCGGCGCCGTCCCAGCGCATGACCTGGAGATCGATCCGTTGCGGCGCGGCCTCGATCCAGTTGAAGCTCTGCAATTCCTCGCCCCGCAGGCGCGTCGAGGTCGCCGTGCCCGCCTGCACGACCAGCGCCGGACCGGCAGTCTCGACCATTTCGCGGGCGGAGCTGGCGTAGGTACGGTGGAAATGGCCGGCAAGGAGGATCCGGACGCCCGCGTCGGCCACGGCGGTCAGCGCGTCGGTGTGGCGCTTCACGACCTTAGTGAGCTCGCCTTCGTCGCCGATCGGCATCGCGAACAGAGGGTGGTGCGTGACCAGGATCCGGCTCTTGCCCTCGGGCACGTCGCGGAAGCGCTCGCGGATGATCGCCATCTGCTCAAGGCTGACGCTGCCGTCCTTGATCGTCAGGGAGCGGGCGGTGTTGATGCCGAGCACGGCAAGACGGTCGTTCTCGAACCAGGGACAGAGATCGTCGTCGATAAAACGCTTGTAGCGGTGCAGCGGCCGCACGAAGCGGCGCACGACGTCATAGAGCGGAATGTCGTGGTTCCCCGGAACGGCCAGCACCGGCAACCCCTTGGCTTCGATCCGTTCGACGAACTGGCAGGCCAGCTCATATTGGGCGACGCGGGCGCGCTGGGTGAAATCGCCGCTGATCACGACCAGCTCGGGGCGCTTCTCGTCAAGGAAGTCCTCGACCGCCTGCACGACCATCGGATCGTGGCGACCGAAATGCACGTCTGACAGATGGGCGATCGTCGCCAAAGTCTCTTCTCCCGCGGCCTAAGCCGGGGACGGAAGGCTAGCGTATCGGCCCCTCGGCACGCCCCTGAACGAACTGGTCCACATAAGGGTTGCCGGTGGCGTACAGGCGGTCGCGCGGGCCGTGCCAGATGATGCGGCCGCCGTAGAGCATCGCCACCCGGTGGGCGATCTTGCGCGCGCTCGCCATGTCGTGGGTGATGGTGAGCGCGGTGATGCCGAGATCCTCGACCAGGCTGACGATGAGGTCGTTGATGACGTCGGCGCGGATCGGATCGAGGCCGGTGGTCGGCTCGTCGAAGAGGACGATCTCCGGTCGCGGCGCGACCGCGCGCGCCAGGCTGACGCGTTTCTGCATGCCGCCGGAAAGCTCCGAGGGACGCAGGTCGAGAATGTCGCGCCCCAGGCCGACCCGCTCGAGATTTTCCTCGGCAAGCGCGCGCATCCGGGCCGGGTTGATCAGCCGTCCCTGGGTCAGGCCGAAGGTGACGTTGCGCCACACCGGCAGCGAGTCGAACAGGGCGCCGCCCTGGAAGAGCATGCCGAACTTGCCGCGCAGCCGCTCGACCGTGCGCGCGCCGGCGCCCACCATCTCCTCGCCGTCGATCAGGATCGAGCCGCGGTCGGGCTGGAGCAGACCGAGCACGCATTTGATCAGCACCGACTTGCCGGTGCCCGACTGGCCGATCACCGCGATCGACTCCCCGGTCTCGACGTCCAGATCGGCCCCATCGAGCACGACATTGCCGTTGAAGCTCTTGGCGACGCCGCGGATGGCGATCTTCACGCTCATCCGAACGCCGCGATCGTGATCAGCAGGTTGGAGAGCAGGATCAGCACGAAGGCCGAGACGACGGCGTTGGTCGTGGCCTTGCCGACGCCGGCGGCGCCGCCGCTCGACCGGAAGCCGTGATAGCAGCCCATCAACGCGATGAAGAAGCCGAACACCGCGGCCTTCACGAGCGACATCTGCAGATCGTCGGGCTCGAGCACGCGGCGCGAGGTCTCCAGATAGGAGACCGCGTTGAAGCCGAGCTTGTAAACCGCGAGCAGATAGCCGCCGAGCACGCCGATGACGTTGGCGATCAGCACCAGGATCGGCAGCGCGATCACCGCCGCGAACAGGCGCGGCGCGATCAGGAAGCGGAAGGGATCGGTGCGCAACGTGGCGAGCGCGTCGAGTTGCTCGGTGACGCGCATCGTCCCGATCTCGGCGGCCATCGCCGAGGAGACGCGCCCGGCGACCATCAGCCCGACCAGCACCGGCCCGAGTTCGCGGACGATGCCGATCACGACGATCGCCGGCACCGCCGACTGGGCGCTGAGCCGCGAGCCGCCGACATAGATTTGCTGGGCGAGCGCGGCCCCGGTGAAGATCGCGGTCAGGCCGACCACCGGCAGCGAATACCAGCCGATGTGCAGCAATTGCTCGAACATGCGGAGCGGATAGTAAGGCGGGATGAAGGCGCGGACGATCGCCTGCCATGCGAACAGGGTGACGCGTCCGATCGTTGCGAACACGGCGATGGCCGCCGCGCCGATCGCCGCGAAGAACCGTATCGGCGCCTCTGCCCCGCTCATAGCCATGCGCGCTGATAGCGGGCGCGGACCGTGATCAGCAACTCCTATCGCCTCAAAACAGCCGCGCGCCGTTCGGGACCTTGCGGTCGGGGCTGAACAGGACGACGGCGCCGGTCTCGTCGGGGAAGCCGACGGTCAGCACTTCGGACATGAACGGGCCGATCTGGCGCGGCGGGAAGTTGACGACGGCGGCGACCTGGCGGCCGAGCAGGTCTTCGGCTTCATAGTGATCGACGATCTGGGCGCTCGACTTGCGGACGCCGATGCCGGGGCCGAAATCGATCCGGAGCTTCCACGACGGCTTGCGCGCCTCGGGGAACGGATCGACGGCCACGATCGTGCCGCAGCGTATGTCGACGGCGAGGAACTGGTCGAAGTCGATCGGCGCGGCGGCCGGAGCGGCGGGATCGGAGAGCTTGTGCGTCATGCCGCTCTTCTATTCCGCCGACGCCGTAGCGCCAGCCTCCTCTGCTCTCGTCAGCAGCCGGTGCTTCTGGATCTTGCCGGCGGCGGTGCGCGGGAAATCGGCGACCAACTCGAAGCGGCGCGGCACCTTGTAGCCGGCGAGGCGGGCGCGGCAGTGCGTCTCGAGGTCGGCGACTGTCACCGCCGCGCCCTGGGCGGGCAGCACGAAGGCCTGGCCGATTTCCCCCCAATAAGGATCGGGCGCGGCGACCACGGCCGCCTCGGCTACCGCGGGGTGGGCGGCCAGCACATTCTCGATCTCGGCCGGGTAGATGTTGGCGCCGCCGGAGATGAACATGTCCTTCCGCCGGCCCACGACATAATGGAAGCCGTCGCCGTCGCGCCGCACGAGGTCGCCCGAGCGCAGCCAGCCGTCCGCCGTGAACGCGGCCGCGGTCGCCTCCGGGTTGCGCCAATAGCCCGGAGTGACGCCGGGGCCGCCGAACAGGAGGTCGCCGACCTCGCCCTCGGCCACGTCCCGCCCGTCGCCGTCGACGATGCGGACCCCGCACAGCAATTGCGGTTTCCCGACCGAGCCGATCCGGCTCCAGGCGTCGGCCGGATCGAGCAGGAAGGCGGTGGGGCCGGTTTCGGTCATGCCCATGCCATTGCAGATGCGCACGCCGAGCGGCTTGTAGCGCTCGACCAGGCTGTCGGGCAGCGGAGCGCCGCCGCATCCCCAGTGGCGAACATGATCGAGCGGCGCGTCGCCAAAGCGCGGATGATCGATCAGCGCCTGATAGACCGTCGGCACGGCGAAGAGGGCGTCGAGCCGCCGCGCCTCCAGCAATTGCACGATCTCCTTCGGCTCGAAGCTTTCCAGCACGATCACCCGCCCGCCCGCGAACAAAGTCGGCAGGCTGTGGAGGTTGATCCCGGCGGTGTGGAAATGCGGCAGGAAGCAGAGCGTCGTGTCGGTCGAGCGCAGGTCGATCGCCGCGCCGATATTGACCGCATTCGCGAGCGCCATGCGGAACGTGTAGATCACGCCCTTGGGCCGGCCGGTCGTCCCCGACGTGTAGAGCAGATACCAGATCGCGCTCTCAGGCCATTCACGGCGGACGGCGATCGCCGGGGCACCGGCCAGCGCCTCCTCATAATCCGCGTCGAGATCGATGGTCGGCAGCCGGTCGCGCAAGGGTCCGGCATTGCCCTCACAGAACAGCAGCACCGGATCGCAATCGTCGAGCAACTGGTCGAGCTCGGGCGACGGCATGCGCCAATTGAGCGGCACGAGGATCGCGCCGAGCTTCGCGCAGCCGAACAGGACTTCAAAGAAGGCCATCCTGTTGCGCGACAGGATCGCGACCCGGTCGCCCTCACCCACCCCCCGCTCCGCCATCAGGGCGGCGGCGGCGGCGGCGCGCCGGTCGAGTTCGGCATAGGTGAGCGTGCGGCCATCCTGCTCCAGGGCGATGCGATCCGGCCCGAGCAACGCCCGACTGGCGAGGAGGTCAGGCAGGCTGCCGATCACGGGCGCGTCCGCAGTCCCTCGGCGACGAGGTCGATCGCGACGTCGGCGACCTGAGCCGGGCTCAGGTCCTCCTCCCACACGCCGTAGCGCATGCCGAGGAACACGCTCATGCCAATGAGCGCCCAGGCGCGCGGCTCGTCCTCGCCATCGACGATCTCGCCGCGGGCGGCGGCGGCGGCGAGGTTGCGGCGATAGCCGTCGACAAACGTCCGGTAATGCTCGCGATAGACGTCGGCCGCGACGAACTGCGCTTCCTCGATGAT
The DNA here is from genome assembly GCA_023423775.1 of Pseudomonadota bacterium. GTDB lineage: Bacteria > Pseudomonadota > Alphaproteobacteria > Sphingomonadales > Sphingomonadaceae > Allosphingosinicella. Next base: position 15,052 of record JAFAEZ010000134.1, on the reverse strand, counting down.
GCGGTAAAGCTCGCGATGCTGACGGACGAAGCCGATGAACGCGGCAAGGCCGATCCGCTCCGCCGCGATCCGGTCCGGCGCCTCCTTGACCGCCTCGGCGACATGCTGGCGCACCGACCGGCTCATGTCTTGCACGAGCGCCCGGAACACCTCCTCCTTGCTTTCGAAATAGGTGTAGAAAGTGCCGAGCGCGACGCCGGCCCGCTGGGTGATGCCGGTGATCGCGGCTTCGTGATAGCCCCGCTCGCCAAACTCCGCCCCCGCCGCTTCCAGCACGCGCCGCAGCGTCTTTCGTCCGCGCTCGGTGCGCGGTGTCTTGTCCGTCATGAGGTGAAGCCTGCCCGCAACACTTTGCCAATGCAATGGACAGACGACAAAGTTGAACCTTGACTCAAGTTTCACGTCATGCCACCGGCGCGGAGAGCGAACTCCCGGAAGAGGAGCCGTTCCTGGGAGGGGTATCGTTGCAGCATTTCACCGCATCCGACGGCGCGCGCATCGTCTATGAAGACGAGGGCGAAGGCCGTCCGCTCGTCCTGCTGCACGGGCTGATGGCGCATCGCGGCTTCTTCGAGGAGCAGCGCCCTCTCGCCGCCGACTTCCGCATCGTCCGCATCGACCTGCGCGGCCACGGCGAATCCCGCGCCGGCGCCGGTCTCACCATCGAGAGGCTCGCAGCCGACGTTGCCGAGCTGACCGCGGCGCTTGATCTGAATGATGCGATCGGCGTGGGCTGGTCGCTCGGCGCCTCCGTATTGTGGCAAGTCCTCAGCGGCGCCGCTGCCGAGCGTTTCGCGGGCGCCGTGATCGTCGACATGACGCCGCGCGTGCTCAATGACGAGGAATGGACGCTCGGCTTGTCGCGCGAGGCCTGCGAGGCCCGCCGCCAGGCGATCGAGACCGATTTCGCGACCTTCGCCAACAGCGCCGGCCAGGCGATCTTCGCCCAGCCTGGCAACCCGCACAAGGCGCGCTGGGCGGGCGAGGAATTCCAGCGCAATGACGGTGCCGCGATCAGCGCCCTGTGGAGTTCCCTGGTCGAGCAGGATTTCCGTTCCGCGCTGGGCCGTATCCGCCAGCCGACCCTGATCGCTCACGGCGCGCACAGCCATCTCTACGGCTCCGACACTGCCGACTATCTCGGCGCCGCTATTCCGAACTCCAAGATCCTGGAATTCGACCAATCCGGCCACAGCCCGCACATCGAACAGGCCGCGCTTTTCAACCAAGCCATCAAGGATTTCGCGGCCAGCCTGCCGCGCATCCGCGAACCGCACATCACAGCATAACAGGAGAGACGTCATGGCTCGCATTTCCAGACTGACCACCACGCTCCGGCTGACCACGGCGATCGCCGCCGGTCTCGCCGCCGCCCCGCTCGCTGCGCAGGTGACCGACGAACCCGTCGATCAGGCCGAAGCCGTCGAGACCGCCCAGAATGACGGCGACATCGTCGTCACCGCCCGGCGCCGCGCCGAAAACCTGCAGGACGTTCCGCTTTCCGTTTCCGCGTTCAGCGGCGACGCGCTTGCAGAACAGGGCGCGGTCGACATCACCAACCTGCAGCAGCAGACCCCGAACCTGACGCTGCAGATTGCGCGCGGCTCGAACTCGACCCTGATCGCCTTCATCCGTGGCATCGGCCAGCAGGATCCGGTGTGGGGCTTCGAGCCGGGCGTGGGCCTCTATATCGACGACGTCTATGTCGCCCGTCCGCAGGGTGCGGTGCTGGACATTTTCGACGTCGAGCGCGTCGAGGTGCTGCGCGGCCCGCAGGGCACGCTCTACGGCCGCAACACGATCGGCGGCGCGATCAAATATGTCACCAAGCGCCTCGGCAACGAGTTTAGCGGCCAGGTCCGCGCCTCCTACGGCTCGTACGACCAGACCGACCTCATCGGCCAGGTCGCCGTTCCCCTCGCCGACTGGGTCTCCGTCGGTGGTGCCTTCGCCATCTACAAGCGCGACGGCTTCGGCAAGAACCTGACCACCGGCGCCGAGCATTACAACAAGGACGTGATGGCCGGCCGCCTCAGCCTCGAGCTGACGCCGAGCGACGCGCTCTTCATCCGCATCGCCGCCGACAAGACCGACGATGAATCGAACCCGCGCCACGGCTACCGCCTGCTCGGCAATGGCACCGCGATCGGCGCCCCGCTCGACAGCGTCTACGACACCCGCGCCGGCATCGGCGACGACAACAATGTCGAAACCAGCGGCATCTCCGGCACGATCGAATATGAAGCGAACGAAGCGGTCACGCTGAAATCGATCACCGCCTTCCGCAAGGGCCACACCGAGACGCTGATCGACTTCGACGGCATGCCCGGGCCGGTTCTCGACATCCCGTCCTTCTACAAGGACAAGCAGTTCACCCAGGAATTCCAGGCGCTCTACGAGAGCGACGCGGTCCAGGGCGTGGTCGGCCTCTATTATCTCGACAACTCCGCTTCGGGCGCATTCGACACGGTGATCGGCAACGCCAATCTCACCACGCTCACCAGCGGCGACGTCGACACCAAGAGCTGGGCCGTGTTCGGCGACGTCAGCGTCCAGCTGAACGAGCAATTCTCGGTCTCGCTCGGCGGCCGCTACAGCCGCGACAAGCGCGAGGGCACGGTGTTCCGCGCCGACTATCTCGGCATCCGCAGCCCGCTGTTCGGCAATGCGAGCGCGGTCCAGTTCCGCACCCGCACCAACTACACCAACGACCGCACCGACTCGCAGTTCACGCCGCGGATCAGCCTTCGCTACGAGCCGAACGAAGACCTGATGCTCTATGCGTCGTACAACAAGGGCTACAAATCTGGCGGCTTCGACCCGCGCGGCGACGCGATCTTCACGCCTAACACGGTCAACGGCTACGCGCCGGAAACGGTCGACGCCTATGAAGTCGGCCTGAAGGGCGCCTTCGCCGACCGCCGCCTGTTCCTGAACCTGGCCGGTTTCTATTCCGACTATCAGGACCAGCAGATCACGACCCAGTTCCTGTTCGGGACCACCGTCGTCAGCTCGGTCGAGAATGCCGGCGCGTCGCGCATCTACGGCCTCGAGCTCGAGGGCCGCATCATCCCGCACGACGACCTCCAGGTGACCTTCGCGGTCGGCTACACCAATGCGAAGTTCAAGGAGTTCCTGTCGCTGGGCACGGACCTGGTGGTGCGCGACGTCGCCGATCAGCGCCTGTTCCAGAACACGCCAACCTGGAATGGCAACGTCACCGTCCACTACACCAAGGATCTCGGCGCGGCCGGCCGGATCGCGTTCACCCCGGCCCTCTCCTTCCGCAGCGACTATTCGCTGTTCGAGGTGGCCAATCCGGTCCTCGACCAGGATGCCTATGAAGTGGTCGACGCCAGCCTGGTCTGGACCTCGGACAACGACCGGTTCCAGCTCGGCCTCCACGGACGCAACCTGTTCGACAAGCAGTATCGCGTGGGCGGCTACAACTTCCCCGGCGCGCTGCTTGGAAACTCGATCATCGGCTTCTATGGCCCGCCGCGCACCTTCACCCTCTCGGCCGGCGTGAAGTTCTGATCGGATGACGAAAGCGAGGAGCGGAGTGACGACACCCCAAAAGAAGGCTCAGACGCCCGGTGGACGGGTGCTGCTCATTCTGCTCCTCGCCTACATCTTCAATTTCATCGACCGTCAGATCATCGGCGTGCTCGCCGTACCGATCAAGACGGAGTTCCAGCTCGACGATGAATCGCTGAGCTATCTCGGTATCGCCTTCGCCTTCTTCTACAGCGCGCTCGCGATCCCGATCTCCTGGCTTGCCGACCGGCGCAGCCGGGTCAACATCATCGCTTTCTCGGTCGCGCTGTGGAGCGGCTTCACCGCGCTTTGCGGCCTTGCCCAGAACTTCACCACCCTGGTCTTCGCCCGCATGGGCGTCGCCGTCGGCGAAGCGGGCGGCATCGCCCCGGCCTACGCACTCATCTCCGATTTCTTCCCGCGCGAGCGGCGGGCGCGCGCCATGGCCCTGTTCTCGCTCGGCATCCCGATCGGCTCGGCGCTCGGCATCTTTTTCGGCGGCTGGATCACGACCGCGCTCGACTGGCGCTCGGCCTTCCTGATCGTCGGCCTCGCCGGCATCCCCGCCGCCTTGCTCGTCAAGTTCGGGATCCGCGAGCCGGTCCGCGGCGGCTTCGACAGCGCGGACGGCCAGGCGAGCGAGCCCGCCCCGCCCTTTCTCACGGTCGCCCGGCGCCTCGCCGCCACGCCCAGCTTCTGGCTGCTCTCGTTCGGCGCGGCTTCCGGATCGATCCTCGGCTACGGCCTGATCTTCTGGCTCCCCTCCTTCTTCAACCGCACGTTCGGGCTCGAGCTGTTCGACCTCAGCCTGTTCTACGGCACGATCGTGCTGGTCGGCGGCGTCGCCGGGACCTGGCTCGGCGGCTGGATCGGCGACAAGACCGGGCCGGCCAATCCGCGCGCCTACGCCTTGATCCCCGCCGCCTGCTTCATGATCGCGGCGCCGTGCTTTGCCTTCGGCCTGTTCGCCGACTCGCTGGTCGTGACCTGGATCCTGTTCGCGATCGGCCAGATGCTGGCGCTCGCCTGGCTCGGCCCCGTCATCTCGGCGGTCCAGCATATCGTTCCGCCCAACATGCGGGCGACATCCTCGGCGAGCTTCCTCTTCATCAACAACCTGATCGGCATCGGCTTCGGGACCTGGTTCCTGGGCTTCATGTCGGTGCGGATGACGGAAGCGCACGGGGTCAATTCGCTCCAATATTCGATCCTCTACGGCCTGGGCTTCTATCTGCTAAGCTCGGCCATCTACGCGGTCGCCGCGTCGCGGCTGAACAAGGACTGGTATCGGGGGTAACATGAAGCGACGGACCTTCCTCACTGCCGCGGCAATGCTCGCAGCGACCTGCCTCCTGCCGTCGGGCGCCGCCCAGGCGAAAGGCTTCCAGTCCGATCGGATCAGCGTCGTCACCAGGGGCGAAGGTCCGGACGTGGTGCTGATCCCCGGCCTCGGCTCGACCCGCGATGTCTGGGAAGGCACCGTCGCGGCCGTGCCGGGCTATCGCTACCACCTCGTCCAGGTGAACGGCTTTGCCGGCCATCCGATCGGCGGCAATGGCGGCACCGGCCCGATCGTGCCCGTGCTCGCCGAGGAAATCGCGCGCTACATCAAGCAAGCGAAGGTCCGTCCGGCCGTGATCGGCCATTCGATGGGCGGCACGCTGGCGATGATGATCGCGGCGCGCCACCCCGAGGCCGCATCCAAGGTGATGGTCGTCGACATGCTGCCTTCGCTGGGCATGATGTTCGCGCCCGGCGCCGACGCCGCCGGCGTCGCTGCTGCCGCCGCCAAGGTCCGCGACGGCCTCGCCGCCGCCTCGCCCGCGGACCGGCGCAAGCATGTCGAGGGCACGATCGCGACGATGGTGAAGGCCGAGGCCCAGCGCGCCAAGCCGATCGCCGACTCGCTCGCCAGCGACCAGGCGATGGGCGCGCGCGCGATGCACGATCTGATCGTCACCGACCTCCGCCCGGAGCTGGCCAATATCAAGGTGCCGGCCACGGTCCTGTTCGTCCGCGGCCCCAACATCCCGATGACCGACGCCCAGATGGAAGCGGTCTACAAGATGTCGTTCGCCAACCTGCCGCAGGCGAAGCTCAAGCGCATTCCGGAGGCCTGGCATTTCATCATGCTCGACCAGCCCGAGGCCTTCGCGGCCGAAGTGAAGGCCTTCCTCGCCGAGGACCTCCCCTCCCGGCGGGAGGGGCCTGACCCTTAGAAGCTGAACCGCGCGCTGACGCGAATGTCGCGTCCCGCCATCGGCACATAATCCTTGGTGAAGCTGGCGTGGCGCCGCGCGTCGACGTCGAAGATGTTGTTGGCCGAGAGCAACAGGGTCGTCGAGCCGTGCTTGCCCCATGGGCGCCATGCGACCGAGGCGTTGACCAGGGTATGGCCGTCGGTCGGGGTTTCGAAGCTGGCGACGCGATCCTGGTCGTCCGACCACTCAACCTCGACGCGCGCGTCGACGGCGTCCGACTGCGCCTCGATGCCGCCAAGGACGCGGAGCGGCGGGATGCGGGGCACCGGCCCGCCGTCCTTGATCGTGGCGCGGACATAATCGGTGACGATGTCGCCGACGACCTTGAAGCCGCCGACGCGCGCCAGCGTCGCCGAGGCTTCGGCCTCGAAACCGATGTAGCGGGCGTCGCGCTGGAAATATTGGAACACCGGAAGTTCGTCGATCTCCGTCCCGGTCTCGGCCGAGAATATATAATCGTCGAACCAGTTGGCGAAGGCGGTGAAGCTCAGCTTCCAGTCCTCGGTCTGGGCGCGCACATAGGCCTCGGCGCCCCAGCTCTTCTCCTTGCCGAGCGTCGGGTCGCCGACTTCGAACGCCTGCGTGGCGATGTGCGGACCGTTGGAGAACAGCTCCTCGGCCGAGGGCGCACGCTCGGCGCGCGATACGTTGGCGCCGACCTTGACGACCTTGTTGAGGTCGTAGGACGCCCCGAGCGCGCCCGACCAAGCGGTGAAATCGCGCTGTACCCCGATCAGGTCGGATTCGACGTCGGTATGCTCGCGCCGCAAAGCCGCCTCGAGCCCGAGCGCGCCGAGGTCATATTCCTGCAGCGTGAAAAGGCCGAACTGGCTGGTCACGTTGGGCGGCACGAACGCCTCGGCGCCTACCGCCGCGAAGTCGCGGCTGAAGAATTGGAGGCCGCTAACGCCGCGCCAGCCGCCGCGATCGGCCTGAACCAGTTCGGCGCGCCCTTCCATGCCCTGGGTCTTGAAGACGGTGCCGACTTCGTCGCCTTCATATTCGGTATGCTCGTAATCGGCGGCGGCGAGACGGACGCGCAACGCGTCGATGAAGCTGCCGTGGATGTCCACCTCGCCGCGCAAGTCGGCACGGATCTGCTCGAGGCCGATAGTCACCGGCACGTCGCCGTGATGGTGCCCTTCCTCGCCTTCCTCTTCTTCGTGATGGTGCTGAGCGCCGGGGCGGCTCGGCACGCCATAATCGCTGTCATACCAGCTTACCGAGAAGCCGAGGCTGCCGCCGTCGCGGATGAGAGCGAGGCCGGCCCCCAACGTCTTGGTCTCGGTTGCGGTATTGGCCACTTTGCCGCGGCGGTTGGCGAGCGCGCGGGCCTCGGCCGCTTCCTCGCCATGGCCCTCGGCTTCCTCCTCGGCTGCGATCCCGAGCTGCTCGGCGCGGAGCGACGGCGAGAGAACGTAACCGCCGACCTCCAGGTCGTCGCTCTTGCGATAGCTGCCGTCCAGGTGAGCGACGAAGCCGCTGTCGCTGAGCGGCACGTCCACGGCAGCGCCGACGCTGCGTTCGTCGGCGGCCGAGCCGTAATTGGCGATCGCCTCGACATGCACCGCCTCGTCCGGGATACGGCGCGGGATACGGCGATCGAGCACGTTGACCGCGCCGCCGATCGCCTGGCTTCCGAACAGCAGGACGGCCGGGCCGTGTAGCACCTCGATGCGCTCGGCGGTCAACGGGTCGATCGTCACGGCATGGTCGGCCGAAGTGTTCGACACGTCGATCGAGCCGATGCCGTCGGTCAGCACGCGGATGCGCTCGCCCTGGAAGCCGCGCAGCACCGGCCGCGACGCGCCCGGGCTGAACGACGTCGCCGAGACGCCCGGAAGGCGCGCCAGCGTGTCGCCGATCTGCGGCCTGAGGTCGCGCGTCAGCTCGGTCCCGCTCAGCACCGACGTGCCCGACAGCAGGTCGAGCTCGCGCACGAAATTCGCGGTGATGACGATGTCGCCGGATTCCGCGTCGTGATAATCGCTGGCGCGTGGCTCGTGCGGCGCCGGGCCCGCGGGTTGCTGGGCAGTAGCGGGGACGGCAACGAACGCTGAGGAGGCGAGGAACAGGACAAGCTTCGACATAGGGACTCCGCGATGGCGCACGGCGCTTTAGGCCCAATGTTATACTATATCAATCCCCGTAAGGACCGTATTCGGCTGTTTTCATACAGGGAAAACACGGCATCGGCGTGGATGACGTCTCGACACGCGCACGCAGCGAGGGCTAGCCTCGCTGAAAAGGGGGATCCTGAAAATGAAGCCTGTCGCCGCCGCGCTCCTGTCCGCACTCCTGCTCGGCGCATCGCCCGCGGCGCTGGCCGCTGCGCCGGCGCCTCTCGAAGGCACGACGGCGCAAAGCGGGCTGCTGCCGGTCCATGTCGACGTCAAAGGCGGCCGCATCCTGCTGTCGCTGCCGGCCCCAGACCGCGACGGCATCTCCGGACGCTACCTCTACGTGACGGCGCTGAAGACCGGGCTCGGCGCGGCGCCGGTCGGGCTCGACCGATCGCTCAGCGGCGGATCGAAACTGGTCGTCTTCCGCCGGATCGGCAAGAAGATCGCGATCGAGGTCGAGAACCCCCGCTTCCGCGCCACCAACGCCCCTGCCCCCGAGCAACAGGCGGCGCGCGACAGCTTCGCTTATTCGACTTTGTGGATGGGCGACGCGATCGACGGCGCCGACGGGCGACAGCTGGTCGATCTCGCTCCGTTCCTCGCGCTCGACACGCTCGGCATCGCCCAGGCGCTCAAAGGGGCGGGCGAAAAGGGCTTTGCGCTGTCCAAGGAATTGACGGTCGCCGACCCGGCCTCGGTCCGCGTCTTTCCCGAGAATATCGAAATGGAGGCGCGCCAGACCTTTGTCTCCGCCGAGCCCGGCGCCGAGGTGAACAATATCGCGCCGGCGAGCGGAAACTTAAGCTTCGTCGTCCGCCATTCACTGGTGAAGCTGCCCGACGCCGGCTATCGCCCGCGCCGCTTCGACCCGCGCGGCGGCAGCTTCGCGACCCAGGTGCTCGATTACGCAGCGCCGCTCGGCCAGCCGATCGTCTACGAGCTCGCCAACCGCTTCCGGCTCGAGAAGACCGACCCGTCGGCGCCGAAGTCGCGGGTGAAGAAGCCGATCGTCTTCTACATCGACCGGTCGGCGCCCGAGCCGATCCGCACCGCGCTCTACGAGGGCGCGAGCTGGTGGAAGCAGGCGTTCGACGATGCCGGCTATATCGACGCCTACCGGGTCGAGATCCTGCCCGAAGGCGTCGACCCGCTCGACATACGCTACAATGTCGTCAACTGGGTCAACCGCGCCACCCGCGGCTGGTCCTACGGTCAGGTGGTCGAGGACCCGCGCACCGGCGAAATCGTCAAGGGCCAGGTCTTGCTCGGCTCGCTGCGCGTGCGCCAGGACATGCTGATCTTCGAGGGCCTGGTCGGCGCCGACAAGGTCGGCACGGGCGGACCCAACGATCCGGTCCAGGCCTCGCTCGCCCGGCTGCGCCAGCTCGCCGCCCATGAAGTCGGCCATGCGCTCGGCCTCGCGCACAATTTCGCGGCCAGCACCCAGGGCCGCTATTCGGTAATGGACTATCCGGCCCCGCGCGTCTCCCTGGTCGACGGCGCGCCCGACCTCAGCGACGCTTATGGCGTCGGCATGGGCCGCTGGGACAATTATGCGATCGACTGGCTCTATGGCGCCGCCACAGACGCCGACGCGCAGGCCAAGGCTGCCGCGGCCGTCGCCGAGGGATTGCGCTACGCGGCCGACAATGACGCGCGGCCGGTGGGCACGGCCCAGCCCTGGGGCGGGCTCTGGGACGACCATGCCGACCCTGCCGCCGAGCTCGAGCGGATGACCGCCGTCCGCCGCGCCGCCGTCGAGCGGTTCGGCCTCGGCGCACTCGCGGCCAACGAACCGGTCGCTAATCTGCGCCGCAAGTTCGTGCCGATCTGGCTGCTCCACCGCTACCAGGTCGAGGGTGCGGCCAAGCTCGTCGGCGGCGTCGATTTCGCCTATGCCCTGCGCGGCGACGGGCGAGAGGCCTCGCCGGCCGTGCCCGAGGCAGCGCAGCGCCGCGCGCTCGAGGCGTTGCTCGCCACGCTGGCGCCCGAACAGCTCGAAGTGCCGGGCCACCTCCTCCCTTATCTGTCGTCCGGCTGGTCGGGCAGCAACGACCGCCAGTTCGACATCGAGATATTCCGCACCGCCGGCGGGCCCGTGTTCGATCCCCTGGTCGCCAGCGAGGTCGCGGCGACCGTGACTCTCAATGCCCTGCTCGCTCCGGAGCGGCTCAACCGCCTCGCCGAGCAGAACCGCGTCGATGGCGCGCAACTAGGTGCGGCCGAGCTGATCGACCGCCTGATCTCCAGCACGTTCGCAACGTCCAGCGACAACGGCCGGGAGTCGGTGCGGCGCCGCGTCGCTACGACCACCGCGCTTGCGCTGGCACGGGTGCAGCGCGATCCGGCACTGTCGCCGACGCTCGCGCTGGCGCTCGACGAGCGGCTGCGGCGGCTCGGCGCGTCGCTCGCGAAGAAATCCGGCAACGAAGCCGAGCGCGACTGGAGCCGCGGCCTCGTCCGCTTGCTTGGCGATCGCGAGGCGCTCGACAAGCTTCTCGCCGAGCCGAAACGCGTGCCGTCCGTGCCGCCAGGCATGCCGATCGGGAGCGCCGACGAAGGCTGGTTCGGGCTCTAGGTTCCATCCAGAGATTCGATTCGCCCCGCCGGAGTCTCGGCTCGTCCTCATTTTCCAGCGATTAAGCTGACAGAAATGGGGAACCGGCTATGATGAAATCATTAGGGCATAAGATGTTAGTGAGGGGCAAAGAGTGAAATCGACGCGTAGCTCGATCGCAGGCCGCAAGGCGACTGCCGGAACCAAAACCGCCTTCTTCGTCGCACTCGGTGTGTCCACGGCCCTGGCCGTGACCACCCATCCCAGCGACAGCGCCACCGCCGCGCCGGCGCCCGCCACGCGCACGGCCGCTCAGGTCTACACGCCGGCCCCCGCCCCGGTCTCGCCGCAGGAAGCGACGGCGCAGCGCATCCTCGAGGCGCGGATCGCCTCGATCGGCCGCGAGTTCAACGGCGACGTGGGCATCGCGGTCAAGGATATCCAGACCGGCTACGTCACCCATTATGACGGCGCATCGCACTTCCCGCAGCAGAGCGTCAGCAAATTCTGGGTGTCGCTGACCGCGCTCGACAAGCAGGACCGCGGCGAGCTCGACCTCTCCGCCCCGGTCACCGTGCGCAAGTCCGACCTCACCCTGTTCAACCAGCCGATCGCCGGGCGGATCGGCCCGGACGGCTACAATACGACGCTCTCCAGCCTGCTGCAGACGGCCATGCAGAAGAGCGACAACACCGCCAACGATTTCGTGCTGCGCCGCGCTGGCGGACCGGACGCCGTGCGTGACTTCCTTACCCGCAAGGGGATCGACGGCATCCGCTTCGGCCCGGGCGAACGCCTGATGCAGAGCGCGATCGCCGGCATCAGCTGGAACCCTGCCTTTTCGACCGGCAACGGCTTCTATGCGGCGCGCTCGGCGGTACCGCAGGACGTGCGCCGCGCGGCCTTCAACCGCTACGTCTCCGACCCGGTCGACGGCGCGACGCCGGTGGGCGTCGTCAACGCGCTGGCCCGCCTCAAGAAGGGGGAATTGCTCTCGCCGGCTTCGACCGCACGCATCCTGTCGATCATGTCGAACACGTCGACCGGGCCGCAGCGGCTGAAGGGCGGCCTCGCCCCCGGCTGGTCGCTGGCCCACAAGACCGGCACCGGCCAGGTGCTCGGGGCGGTCCAGTCAGGCTATAACGACATCGGCATCGTCACCTCGCCGGACGGCAAGTCCTATTCGGTGGCCGTCATGATCCGCCAGACTTCGGCGCCGATCATCCAGCGCATGCAGATGATGCAGAGCGTCACCCGCGCCGTCATCGACTATGACCGTAATATCGGCGGCTACGGCGTTGCCGCTGCCGCTGGCGGATATAGCGGCACCCGCAAATAAGCTTGGCCCCTACGCCGCCGTGCCCATAAGGTGCGGCGGCCATGGCCCGTCCCCAGTCTCCCGATTACGACAAGCGCCGCGACGCGATCGTCGCCGCCGCCTCCCGCCTCTACGCCCGTCAGGGCTTCCAGGGCGCGTCGGTATCCGACCTCGCGAAGGCGTGCGGCGCCTCCAAGTCGCTAGTCTATCATTATTTCCCGTCTAAGGAGGACATCCTCCACGAGGTCATGGCCTCCCACCTGGAGCTGCTCGTCGATGCTGCCGAGGACGTGCTGCGGCTGAGCGCGCTTGGCCCGCGCGACCGGCTCCACGCGCTCGCGCTGGCGTTCATGAAGCTCTATGCCGACGCGGCCGACAGCCACAAAGTGCTGCTCAACGAGCTCGACAATCTGCCGCCCGAGCGGCGCGGCGACGTCGTTGCCAAGCAGCGCCGCATCATCGCCATCGTCGAGGAGCAGATCCGCGAGATCCGGCCCGACACCGGCCCCCTCACCTTCCCTCTGACGATGCTGTTCTTCGGCATGATCAACTGGACGCACACCTGGTTCCGGGCGGATGGCGCCGTCACGCCCGAACGCCTTGCCGACATGGCGGTGGACTTGATGCTGGACGGCCTCGCCGGTGTTCAGGCGTCGTAGTCGAGCTCGACGCCCTCGCCCTTCGGCACGGACTGGCAGGTGAGCACGTATCCGGCGGCGATCTCCTCGTCGCTGAGGCCGTAGCGCGCCGCCATCTCGACCTCGCCCGAGACGACGCGCGCGCGGCACGTGGCGCAGACGCCCGCCTTGCACGCATAGGGCGCCGGCAGGCCGGAGGCGCGGGCGCTGTCGAGGATGTTGCCGGCGGCGGCGTCGAACGCGACGCGGCGCTTGCGGCCGTCCAGCGTCACCAGCATCGTCAGTCCCTGCGCTTCCTGCTGCAGCGCCTGCATCTGCGCGGCCAGCTCGCCCGTCGGACGGTCGGCGGTGAAGCGTTCGATATGGATCTTGTGCTTGTCGACGCCCTTGCCGAGCAAGGCTGCCTCGGCCGCGTCCATCATCGGGCCCGGACCGCAGATGAAGAAGGAATCCACCTCTGCCGGCTCGACCAGTTCGCTCAGGATCAGGTCGCACTTGGCGCGATCGAGCATGCCGTTGAACAGCTCGATATCCTCGGCCTCGTCGGACAGGAAATGGTGGACCTGCAACCGGCCCATGAAGCGGTTCTTGAGCCGCGCCAGCTCCTCCAGGAAGATCACCGACGAGCTGTCGCGATTGCCGTAGAAGAGCGTGAACCGGCTGCCCGGCTCCGTCGTCAGCGCCGTCTTCAGCAGCGACAGGACCGGGGTGATGCCCGAACCGCCGGCAAAACCGACATAATGGTTGCGCGCCCCCGGCATGAACTCCCACGTGAAGCTGCCGTGCGGCGCCATCACGTCGAGCGCGTCGCCGGGCTTCAGGTTGTCGTTGGCCCAATTGGAGAAGAGCCCGCCCGTGATGCGCTTCACCGTCACCTTGAGCTCGCCGTCCTGCGGAGCGACACAGAGCGAATAATTGCGCCTTACCTCCTCGCCGCCGATCTCGGCGCGCAACGTCAGATGCTGGCCCGGCGCGAAGCGGAACGTCTCCCGCAATTCCTCCGGCACGTCGAAGCGGATTGACTTAGCGTCGCTGGTCTCCGGGACGATCTCGGCGATTCTGAGCGTGTGGAAGCTGACGGACATTCAGTCTCTCAGTGGCATTTGAACAGGTCGAACGGCTCGAGGCAGTCGCGGCAGCGCCATTGCGCTTTGCACGGCGTCGATCCGAAGCGGCTGATTTCCTCAGTCTCGGTCGAGCCGCATTGCGGACAGGCGACTTCACGGTGCCCCGCCGGGACCGGTGGCGCGATGCCGTAGGCCCGCAATTTCTCCCGCCCGGCCGCGCTGATCCAGTCGGTCGTCCAGGCCGGGGCCAGCACCGTTTCGATGCGGACATGGCGGTAGCCGGCGGCGTCCAGCGCGTCGCGAATGTCGCGCTCGATAACCTGCGTCGCTGGGCAGCCCGTATAGGTCGGCGTGATTGTCACCCGCTCGTCCGAAACTTCGCGGACGATGCCGAGATCGACCACCGACACGACCGGTATCTCCGGATCGGGCACGGTTTCGAGCACGGCCCAAAGCCGCTCGGTCAGATCATCGGCTTTGCGGACGGCTACCATGTCGCGTCCGGATAGGCGCGCGGCAGGAACTGCATCGTGCCGAGAATATGGCCGAGATGTTCGCTGTGATGGCCCTTGCGGCCGCCGAGGATCGGGCGCTGGTCGTGCGGGAGCGTGAGCGTCGCTTCCTCGACCACGGCACGGACCTTGCGGTCGAAATCGCCGCGGAAGGCGGCGATATCGGCCCCGATGCCGCGTGCGGCCATGTCGGCGGCGACCGGGTCCATTTCGAACAATTCGGGCACGAAGCGCCACATCCAGTCGAGTCCGTCCTGCATGCGCGTGCGGCTCTCATCGGTGCCGTCGCCGAGGCGGATCACCCACTCGGCGCTCAATTCCTCATGATAGGCGACTTCCTTCACCGCCTTGGCCGCGATCGCGGCGATCGTCTCGTCGCTCGAGCCGGCGAGATGGTCGAACAGCATCTTCTGCCAGGTGGAGAACAGGAACTGGCGCGCCATCGTCTGCGCGAAATCGCCATTGGGCTGCTCGACCAGCAGGCAGTTGCGAAAATCGAGCACGTCGCGGTGGAAGGCGAGCCGGTCGCCGTCGCGGCCCTTCCCTTCCAGCGTCCCGGCATGACCGAGGAACAGGGTCGCCTGGCCGATCAGGTCGAGCGCCATGTTGGCGAGGCTGAGATCGACCTCGACGCTGGGCGCGTGGCCGGTCCATTCGCCGAGCCGCTGGCCAAGAATCAGGGCGTCGTCGCCGAGGCGCAGCACATAGTCGAGCAGAGTGTCGCGGCCGGCGTCGGCGGCGGGGGCGTCGAACACGCCTTCGCCGTCAGTGCCCGTGGGCAGATCGATCGGGGGAAGCGAGGCCATCATATGTGCGAGATGCCGTCGGGGATGTTGTAGAAGGTCGGGTGGCGGTAGATCTTGTCCTGCGCCGGCTCGAACATCGGTCCGTCCTCGGCCGGATCGGAGGCGGTGATCGAGGCCGAGGGTACGACCCACAGGCTCACGCCCTCCATACGCCGGGTATAGGTGTCGCGCGCGTGGCGCACCGCGATCTCGGCGTCGGGCGCATGGACGCGGCCGACGTGTCGATGGGAAAG